>NZ_JAMXFD010000082.1 GCF_025370875.1 Laspinema palackyanum D2c | reverse complement strand
TCCTGTCTTTTGTATCCAGGCAATACTTCTACAAGCCTTATCACATCAGCATTCCGCTTTTTTTCAGCAAGCCCTAGATAAGCCTCTAATTTCGGATCAGACTCTGAACCCAAATAGGACGTCACTAATCCTAAAAAGAGGACATTCACGCAAAAAACCAAGGCATAACTTTGTTTTTTGCTGATCATTGTGGCGGCAGGATTGCGAAATCGTCGATACAACCCTTGCCAAATCCAGTAGGTCCACATGACACAATTGACTAAAGCAAATAGCCGAACGTTGAATAGATTATCCCCATTTAAGATAAAGCCAAACCATTGGTCTGTAGACCAACCTTTTCCATAGGAATACCATTCCTGATGCATTAACCAGAACAGCATCCCGAGGGTAACACCGGCCCCCACCAAGGCTTGATGACCTCCCATCAAGGCAAACAGCGCCGCCGCACTGTAAAATACAGCGCAAAGGGCGGCTAGGATGACATAGAAACTCCACACTTCTAAGAGGGGAATTTGGGCCATAATTGCAGTAGCTGCATAACTCGGTAACGAGATCGCCACGGCTAGGAAAAGTAACACCGGAACCCCGAGCAATTTTCCCATTAAAATGCTCTGACTTGACTGGGGACTGACGCGAATAAAATTCAAAGTCCCCCGTCGTTCTTCTCGTGCCAAATCGGCAATCAGCAGATAGACTCCCCCGCAGACTAGCACCCAGGGCAAAACCCAATAAAACACCTGATTTAAGTCTTCCTTCCACTGAATCCAATTGACGATGCAAGGGTTATTTTCTTGGTATATACAATAAGCTCCATGCTGGGCATCAGGTGCAGGAATTTGGCTGATGAAGGCGAGAAAAATAACCAGTTGAGCAAGGAGGGAAAGCCCAACTGATAAGGTAACGTTACGGCTTATCAATCGACCTTTTAATTCGCGAATAAGTTGGGGATTTAAGCAGTCATGCAAAATTAATTGCATATTCTTTTCCCAGATTATCGAGGACATTAGTCACATAATCAACTAAATTT
>NZ_JAMXFD010000081.1 GCF_025370875.1 Laspinema palackyanum D2c | reverse complement strand
CTTACGGTTCGCTCATTTTTGACCCTACTCCCTGAGATAGGAAACCATAAGTGAAGGCTCACCACAAGTGGCAGGGGGTGGCCCCTCATCATCGGCCAAGTTCGTATAAATCTTTAGGGGAATATTGAGACGAATTAAAATTTGTTGGTGAACGGGAGAAAGTTTAGTAAGATAGCGATTGCCTCCGAGAGCTATTCTAAGCGAAACTAAAGTAATTTCTTTAAAGGCTGCCAACAAGAGTTCGGCACTAGGTCTGGCCGTTTTCCGTTTGGGGTTTCCGGGGTAAATTCCTGAAATTTTTTCATCATATGAACTCAAACTTCGGCGCATCTCAAATTCTAAAAGTGTTAAGAGGCGTAATCCAATGGACAGCAATCGGATGAGTCCGATAATATGGTCTTCTCTTTGTAAATACATCGGAGTCAAAGATAAAGGGAATCCTTTCATTCTGCTGAACCCTTTCTCAACTAAATATTCATCCCGATAAACTAGGACGCCATCAGTCACCGACAACTGCTCGGATGGTGAATTACTCGCATAAACTCTCCAAGAACAACTGTTGAGTTTTTGGGTTAAAGCCTCGGACAATACCTGGACATTTAAAGTGACTAACTCTTCTTTAATGATTTGAGCCGGTTGGCCTTTGTACGCCCTCCGTTGAGAGATTTTCCTCTCGGTCGCATACTCAACGTTCAACAATCCCTCTACCTGATATTTTTCGATTATTCTTTCGACTTCGTTCTGGTAAGAGCTTAAACCAATCAACCGTTTTTTACCTTTCCTGGGTTGATTTAATTGTTCCAGTTCTAGTTGAGCTTTTTGGACTCGCTCTTTTAATGAGTTTTGGGCCGCGTTAGCTATCTTGATTGACCTGACTACTAGATGTCGTTCTTTCCAGTTGATTTTGCTTCCTTCAAACTCCGCCATTTGCTCGACTTCTATTTCAAAAGCTTCCGCTATTTTAGTCGGATCACCCGAATCTAAATCTCTATAAACTTGGGTTAATTCTTGACCGGTCTGTTCTCGCTCCATTAAATAACTGTTGAGAACGGATTCAGGAATTTGAGTGGCACTTAAGGGAACTAGA
>NZ_JAMXFD010000079.1 GCF_025370875.1 Laspinema palackyanum D2c | reverse complement strand
TAGCGCGTCTAAGCTAAAATAGTGGGTAAAATATCTTTGAGGAGTCTCATGAGTAACCCGAACATCAAACATAAAGTCTATCTGACCCCCGCCGAGCGAAAGGACTTAACCGAACAGAGTCGCAATGGTCATGCAAGCGCTAAACGAATTATCAGAGCAAGAGTTTTACTGATGGCTGACCAAGAGCATCCCGAAGGGCGCTGGAAAGATGCCCAAATCAGTGAAGCGTTAGGGGTCCACATTAACACCGTCGCTCGGATTCGTAAGTCCTTTGTCAAGGGTGGAATAGAATCTGCTGTGACAAATCGTCAACGGCAAACCCCTCCGGTCGAGCCTATATTAGATGGAGAAAAACACGCACACCTAGTGGCAATTTGTTGTGAAAACCCCCCGTCGGGGCGGGTACGCTGGACTCTGAGTTTGTTGGTGGAGGAACTGAAGCGTCGTGGGCTCGTAGTTAACATCAGCAGGGAAACGGTACGTCAAAGTTTAAAAAAAACAAGTTGCGACCTTGGAAAAAGCAGCGCTACTGTATTCCGGAAGACGATGCGCCGCGTTTCATAGCTCAAATGGAAGATGTTCTTGATCTGTACACTGCCGTCCACACTGAAGAGGAACCTTTAATTTGTATGGATGAAGCTGCCGTACAATTAACGGATCATGTTAAGAATCCCATTCCTCTCCAACCCGGTCAAGATCCCAAAGAAGACTATCATTATGAGCGTCACGGCTCCTGTCCAATCTTTCTTTTCATCGACCCAATTAAGGGTTGGCGACGAGTGAAAAGCTATGAACGTCGGACTCGTATTGAGTGGGCCGAAGAAGTTCGCCACTTGTTGGAACATGAGTATCCCCATGCCCAAAAAATCAAATTGGTTTGTGACAACCTCAACACCCACCACATTGCCTCATTATATCAAGCATTTCCTGCTCAAATCGCTCATCGTCTAGCCCGTCGGCTTGAGATTCATTACACTCCACGGAATGGAAGTTGGCTAAATATTGCTGAAATCGAGTTGAGCGTATTGCATCAACAGTGTCTGGACCGCCGGATTCCGAGTCAGGAAATTTTGACACAGGAACTTCAGTCTTGGGAGGAAGAACGGAATGCAACTAGCGCACAAGTTAAATGGCGATTTTCTACAGAAGACGCTCGAATTAAATTGCATCACCTTTACCCACAATTTTAGCCTAGAC
>NZ_JAMXFD010000078.1 GCF_025370875.1 Laspinema palackyanum D2c | reverse complement strand
GCTTTGGCTCCGGCAGTGTTTGCCTTAACCTACCAGTGCTTATAACTCGCCGGCTCATTCTTCAACAGGCACGCGGTCAGACGTTAAATCGTCCTTCCACTGCTTGTAGGCTAACGGTTTCATGTTCTATTTCACTCCCCTTCCGGGGTTCTTTTCACCTTTCCCTCGCGGTACTGGTTCACTATCGGTCACGCAGTAGTATTTAGCCTTACGAGGTGGTCCTCGCTGATTCACACGGAATTTCACGTGCTCCGTGCTACTCGGGATTCAGCCCAGCTGCTCTCCTTTTCGACTACAGGACTTTTACCTTCTCTGGTTCCGCTTTCAACGGATTCGTCTAAGTTGATTGGTCTGTTGTGGCTGTCCCACGACCCCATCTGGTAAACCAAATGGTTTAGGCTCTTCCCCTTTCGCTCACCACTACTTAGGGAATCGAGTTTTCTTTCTCTTCCTCGGGTTACTAAGATGTTTCAGTTCACCCGGTTAGCTCTTTCCCGCCTATATATTCAGCGGGTAGTACATAGGGTTGCCCCATTCGGACACTTCCGGATAATAGCTTGTTTCCAGCTCCCCGGAACGTTTCGCCGGTCACCGCGTCCTTCATCGCCTCTGCGTGCCTAGGTATCCACCGTTAGCCCTTTGTAGCTTGACCACAAAAGGTCTTCTTTTTTTGGACAGCCTTGTCAATCTCGAAAGATTGCCAAGGTTTTACCTTTGATTCTTTTCTTTATGCAGTTTTCAAGGTTCATTGCTGGTTAAAATCCAGCAGGCTTTCTGGTCTCTATCGTTGATAGATGACTTCAGAGAAGTTGCTGTGTTTTAGTTCCGGCTGGGCCGCTTCAGTAGTTAGATGAGTTGCACGGAATGGAAACTATGGAGGTAAGCGGACTCGAACCGCTGACATCTGCCTTGCAAAGGCAGCGCTCTACCAACTGAGCTATACCCCCAGTTCCAAAGAGATAAGTGACTAACACTTAAGGTGGGCCATCCTGGACTCGAACCAGGGACCTCACCCTTATCAGGGGTGCGCTCTAACCACCTGAGCTAATAGCCCATGTTTATCAAACATGATGCTGAACCGAACAAAGAGTTTGAAAGCCAGAAATTATCCGGTCTCGTAACGACCTTAGGATATCTGATTCTCCCGCTTAATTTTTGGGTGGCGGTGAGAATGCAGAAGGTCTCCCTAAAAGGAGGTGATCCAGCCACACCTTCCGGTACGGCTACCTTGTTACGACTTCACCCCAGTCATCAG
>NZ_JAMXFD010000077.1 GCF_025370875.1 Laspinema palackyanum D2c | reverse complement strand
CTGAAGGGGTGACAAGAAGGCCAAAAGGCTTACCCCTTGTCGGTTTGGGCCATTTGTAGTATAAGAAAAAGAGGTCAGCCCCTTTTTGGGGGATGGCTAACCTCTATAATCACAAAAAAATGTTACCTACATTCTACCAAACTTTTCTATCTGAGCAACTGAAACATTCCGACTGGCTGATGGTTCAAACCCTAGTGTGGCTCTTACAACTGCACAAAACCGTTAAAATTGAACGGTTGGCTGCCTATTTTCCCCTGGCTATTAAACAGGAGAGTCGGCGCAGGAGGATCCAACGATTCTTAGTCTCTACCAGTCTGAGTGTTCCTCTGCTGTGGTTTCCCTTGATTCAAATTTTAATTCATCGCTATTTTCCTTCATACCAGCCCATTTATCTAGCTTTAGATAGAACCTCTTGGAAACAAAATAACCTGTTCATGGGGTCCGTAATTTATCAAAAAAGAGCTTGGCCGGTTTATTGGACATTTATCGACCATACAGGGGCCAGCAATCTTGCCCGTCAAAAAGCCCTTCTTAAGCCTATTTTTAGGTTATTAAACGGTTATAAAATCATCGTAATTGGAGACCGTGAATTTCATAGTGTTGAGCTGGCTAAGTGGCTTCAGTCAAAGAAAGTGTATTTTGCTCTGCGCCAAAAATGCAACACTTACATTAAACAAGGTCGTAAAAAAGCTGAGGAGTTTGAGAAGTTAAGTAATTTAGGGCTTAAGCCGGGGATGAAACTCTATTTATCCTCGGTTCAGTTTACTAAAAAGAAAGGATTTGGCCGGTATGCCTTGGCGGCTTGTTGGAAACGTAAATATGGTTCTAATAAATCAAGTGAACCTTGGTACATTCTGACTAATCTGACGGATTTAAAAAGTGCTTTAAAGGCTTATTCCATGCGGATGGGCATTGAAGCAATGTTCAAAGATTGTAAAACTGGAGGATATAATTTAGAAGGAACGGGGGCCAACCAAGAGCGGTTGACTCGGCTGGTTCTTTTAATTGCTTTGGCCTATACGGCCTCATCTATTCAAGCTGTGCCAATCAAGCAACAAGGAGTGCAGTCTTATGTCGCTCGTTTAACTGAATCTGGACGCAATCAACGCCGTCATAGTAACTTTTGGATAGGACTTTATGGACTCAGTTGGATTGATTCTCTGGAAAAATTGCAGGAGTTAAGTATCGAGTTTATGAAACTTAACCCCCATAAACGGCCTTTTTATCGAAGGGGCCTAAGAGCTATGTCCCTTATCCAGTCTAGTTTGTAGCCGGATTGTCACCCCTTCAG
>NZ_JAMXFD010000076.1 GCF_025370875.1 Laspinema palackyanum D2c | reverse complement strand
CTGAGAGGGTGACAAGATAGCTAAACCACTTGCTGTACAAGGGATAGAGCATTTAGACCTCGGCGAAAATTCAGAGCTTTATGAGGCTTTAGGGCCATCAATGCTAACATCTCTTTTCGCCAGAGAACGAGGGACTGGCTCCAAGCATAACCCGATAATCCGAGCCAAAAGATACTGTGATGGGGATAATTATTAGGAGTTTTTTCGTTTCGACCGAGGTAAGCTAATAAATGGTTAGATTCAAACTCATGACCCGAATTAGTCGCTAACCAATAAGCGAAAGTAATCAACAAAACCAAGGCTAAAAATCGGGTGGCATCCACCCGAGTAGATTCCATATTATAGCCGCCACTTTTACAATCTCTAAACATCATTTCGATACCCCACCGCGCTTGATAAAGTTGCTTAACCAACTTAGGGTTAGAAATCGTAGTTAGTAAATACCACGGTTCTTTTACCTTTTTCCCTCGGTGACTTTTTTTCCAATAAACTCCTAGGTTAAATCCCTGAATAGGTTCAGATTTTTGAAAGGTTACATTGAGGAAAAAGTGGGATTCGCCAGATTTAAAGCCTTGGGTTTTTAAAGACTTACCTGGCTGGCATGAAGTGGCTACAAAAGCACTCTTTTTTTGACGAAATACAACGTCTACACCCTTGGTCCTGAGCCAGTCTGCGAGTTTAGCACTATGAAACTCTCGGTCCCCTATTACCACGACCGGATAAGGTTTTAGAAGGGCCAGTACCGGCCCTAGTACCCGTTTTTGTTCCCGGAAAGAACTACTGCCTAACTTGGAGAGTAGCTCCCAATATATTGGTAAAGCATGATTTCCCCAAATTATGGTGGCCATGAGTAGATTCCGGTCTCTCCATTGAGTTCGGTCGAGAGCAATCGCTACATAGTTTTTGGTTTTAAATCTTAATTTTGAGGGGTGTCTCCGTTGCGCTCTATTTAATTTTTTCTCTCTAAATTCAGATTTTAAAGCTGCCTTGATTATCGGAAACCAGAGTAACTTAGCCGAGAGCTGGGGGAGTTCCAGCAATCGCTGGATATTTCGGATTCGGCTTTTGTATTGAATGGGTTGTGGAAAGAAGTTGGCGAGAGTTGATAATCTGACTTGTCGATAACTTTGAAGCATCAGAACTAAGATTTCTAAGGTCAGTGCCTGACTTTCACTCAAATGAATGCGTAATAACTTTTGGTATAATGTCCTTAGCATTTTTGTCAGGGTGGCTCCAAGGGCCACCCGCTTTTTGACGACTTCTCCATTATCTCAAACAATTGCCCCGTCTGGGTTTGCCCTCCATTGTCACCCTCTCAGG
>NZ_JAMXFD010000075.1 GCF_025370875.1 Laspinema palackyanum D2c | reverse complement strand
CTGGTTGACTGACAAAACTTAGTCAGGCGGATACTTGTAAGTATGTATTTTGAACTCAATACGGTAGGTACGGTCGTCATATTGTTTTCGAGAAGCCATAGCCGGTTCGGGGTCGCCCGCGAGAGTAAAGCAGACGGAGTGAATGAGCTGCCAGCCTTGCTCCAAAGCGGTTTTAATCCAGTCCCACCCAATTCTGAAATAGCTGTTGCCGCGAAACCAGTGAGGGTCTATTCGGCGACGCAACCCAGAGGCCACAACCTGGGTACCCTGGGCAGTTACATAGAGAGTGGCCACCGCTAGAATAAAAAAGAGGCGAGACAGGGCACAGACGGAGCGAACCTCAGATTTCTGAAGATTCCAGCCATTGGACTGGTCATCAAGAAAGGCTTCTTCGATATCGAAGCGTAATCCATATTCTTGAAAGGTTTGTAAGTTTGTGGGTTCATCGCTGACAATGGCCCAAAACTCACCGTTGATGTTGTTGTAGCCGATGGCTACATTCACGGGTCCATAGCACTCTTGCTTGTGCAGTTTAACGTTGTGTAAGCACAAAGCCTCGCCTCGCATAAGAGGGAACATCTTCAGTTGCCGCCAACCTGAACCTGGCCGCCAAATCCAGGTATTGCTTTTGAGGCGGATCCGGTAGTGCCAGCCCAAGTCATTGCTGAGGGCTGCCATCGCCTTGATGTGGATAAAGCCTCGGTCCGCCAGCAAGACGACCTTGACTCCCTGAGGTAATAGATGGGCCGCTTGATACAGCATTTCTCTATATTCGTTAAAGGCAACCGAGGCACTTTTATGTTTCAACACTCGCCACACCACCGGCAACGCCCGACCTCGATACACGAGAGCCAGACGAACTAGGCAATACTCCTCCCAATACGTTGAGGTATCTAGGCTCAGATACAGGCACGTATCTTGCCAGTTGGCTAAGGCCGCTAAGATCAGCGGTTTGTAGAGTCGATGAACATTGATGCGGCTGTTGTGCAACCATCGACTGACCCGGCGTTGTTTACTCTGTGCCTGCTCTCCACGACAGGGTAGGTAAGGCAGCCACCGGGTGAGACTAACTTCGCCCCGTTGGAGCAAGGCCACCACCATCCACAGGCAGGTCGTCAGATGAGCTTTATGAGCCCAGGGGACCGATTGACTCAACCAACTGTGCAAGGCATTATAGAGAGGGGAGCTTTTATTCACAGCGTTCTAGTTTTTGAGTGGTATCTAAGCTTAGAACGCTGGCTCCCTTCTTTTCAAGCCCCAGGCTAAAAATCCCTGAATGTAAAGCTTTCAGCCCTCATTCTTAACTTTTGTCAGTCAACCAG
>NZ_JAMXFD010000074.1 GCF_025370875.1 Laspinema palackyanum D2c | reverse complement strand
GATGTTAACGTCACCGCCAATGTCCTGATCGCCGACCCCCTATTAGGACCGCTACAGGAAATAAATGGATTTCTGATTCATCCGTTACTACCGGGAAGTCCTGCCATTGATGGGGGAAATAATGCAGTAGCACCCGCCACAGATAAACGGGGACAAATTCGGCCCTTTGATGGGGATGGGAATGGGACAGCAGTCGCCGATATTGGGGCCTACGAATTCGGCATTCCAGTAGTATCCGAGTTGCCGATTGAAGTAGTACAGGGAACAACAGCGATCGCTGATAATACAACCACCTCCGTTAACCTCGGAACGACAGAAATCGGACAGGCACTCACCACCACCTTTACCCTCCGGAATACGACCCCAAATGAAGTTACTTTATCCAACTTACAACTCCCCACAACCTTTAGTTTAGTCGGTCCTTTTCCGGGCACAATTCCCGGTAATGCAGAAGCAACCTTTCAAGTCCAACTCGATGCCAGTAATGCCGGAACTCCCTTGGGAGAGTTACAATTTATCGCCAACAACAACACATCCAATCCTTTTAACTTTCCCATTACTGCCACCATCACTTCCCCACCGTCACCCCAACCCCCCACAGGTACCCCCTCGGGTCCAGAGATAATACCTGTTGGACCAATTTTGCCTGAATCTCTGCCTCCAACGGACTCTCAGACAGGTGATTCTCTTCCCGTCGATTCTTCTAACCGAGATTTTAGCCTTCCTGAATCCGGTGCTTGTCAGGGATTCATGGTATTTCCTGGACCCAATCCTGTCGGCGATACTCTCTACTCGGGAAGTGTCAATCCCTTTTTTGGGACCGATACCGGAGAAATTGTTTTCGGGACTACAGGGGATGATTTCCTCCTAGGATTGGGAGGGAATGACAACATCTATAGTGGGACGGGAAATGATACTCTCCACGGCAATACCGGCAATGATTATATTGATGCTGGTTTTGACAATGATTTAGTACATGGCGGGAAGGAAAATGATACCTTATTGGGATTTGATGGGAATGATACGCTATTTGGAGATAACGAGAATGATTGGTTATGGGGAGGCAATGGGGAGGATTTCTTAAATGGCAATCGCGGAGATGATACCCTATTTGGCTGGGATGGTAATGATACCCTGCATGGGGGAAAACAAAATGATTTTCTTTATGGACAGGAAGGAGATGATTTCCTGTTTGGAGATAATGATAATGATGTCCTCTGCGGAGGCAATGGCCATGATTTCCTCAATGGAAATCTGGGAGATGATACCCTGTTCGGCGGTGAGGGAAATGATACTCTTCATGGGGGAAAAGAGAACGATATTCTCAACGGAGGCAATGGCAATGATGTCCTCTGGGGAGATTTGGGAAATGATACCTTAATTGGCGGGACAGGAGAGGATATCTT
>NZ_JAMXFD010000073.1 GCF_025370875.1 Laspinema palackyanum D2c | reverse complement strand
GGTTCTCCCGTACTGGGTATGCTAAAACTTAAGTAAACATCCAATTTAATAGGCTTCTCAACCTAAAGTTTTCAAACTTAGGTAAACCATAAGCAGATTTTTTAATGACTTTCAGTTTGTTGTTAATTCCTTCTACCACTCCATTACTGGTGCGATTCTCAAAATAGTTGACAATTTCTGGAAACCATCGAATAACTGTTTTTGTAAAAGTGGGAAAAGATTGTTGAGCTTTAAACAGCCAATCTACTAACTTAACCAATCCCTCTGTTCCTTGATGTTTTGATTCAAATATATCTCTAAACTCTTCTTTTAGATCGTGCATGATAGCGAGTTGAGGAAACTTTACTTTAACCTCATTTAATTTTTTAGTTTGGTTTTCAGTTAAATCCTTCTCGTTTTTAACTAGAGCATACTTGCTCTTATTAATTGCCGAAAGAAAGTCCGATTTTTCGGGATAACTTTTTCGAGAGCTTATTAAATATTTTTCAAATTTCCTCTGAGCATCTAACTCTTCATTAAGCCCTTTCATTAAATGAAATCTATCGGCAACTATTTGAGCATGAGGAAGCAATTCTTCCACCAGTGTTTTATAGGGCATCCACAAATCTATACTAACTTCTTCTATAGACTTTAAAATCTCTGAACCCCATCCCTGCAAGACTTTGAGCAATTCTTCTTTTCGCCTAGAATCCACAATCGCTACAGGTTTTGCTGCATCTATATCTACTAAAACAGCGCAATAATTGCCTTGTCCTTTTTTTTGAGAAATTTCATCAATTCCCAAACGACGAAATGGGGCAGGTTTTTCTTTTAATAATTCAGACCCCACATCTTCTAGCATCGTTTGAATTTCCTCTTCAGTGACCTCATATCGTCGAGCTACACTTTGAATATTACTCTCCAAGACTTCTTCAATAACTTTATAAGTTAACCTTTTCGTATAATTTCTTTTCGGGTTAACATAATCGAGAGATTCGCTAAAAGGTTTTTGGCAGGTTTGGCATTTGAATTGCCGACGATTGACTCGCAAGTAAGTAGGATGTTCACTGAAAGGTAAATCTTTAACCAAATACCAATGATTTTGATGAAGCTTATTACTTTGATGTCCGCATAAAGGACAATCAGCAGACTTTTGTGGTGATTCTATTTGTAAAACCAAGCCGATTTCTTTATGAATTTTATAATCTTTGACCCAGACTCCGGCCAAATCCAATAGTTGAGACATAGTGTGACACTGCGCTTTAGAAGGCATAAATATTTTACTTTGGGGCTAAACTGCGTTATTCTATTATAACTTAAAATTTGGCCAAAGTCAACTCTGGCTTAAGTTTCAGGGCCAAAGTTTGCAAAAACAAAAGTTTTTAAAGTAATTATTTAGCAATATTTTAGCATACTAAGTACGAGAGAACC
>NZ_JAMXFD010000072.1 GCF_025370875.1 Laspinema palackyanum D2c | reverse complement strand
CAGCAATTCTCATTTTGGAAATTTAACTGCTATTGGGAGGAATCTCTAGCTCAAGACCCTGGAGCATGAACGTAAGCAGGTGATCCCAATTGTCGAAATAGAGATAGCGGGTTAAAGCACGCAAATCATCAAAAAAGGTTTTGCGAGTGGGCAGATGGGCTCGCAGCCGTTTATATTTCTCGTCGAGCCGCTCCAACAGCGTATGGAAGAGTAGGGACAAGATATTCAAAGTCGCCAACAAGGCAGCCAGATGCTGTTGGCCATGCCCAAAGTTGTGTTCGAGATGGTAGCCTTTGGTTTTGAGCGTGTTGTTATTCTCGTTCTCAACCTTCCAACGAGTGCGCCCAGCTTGAACAATGGAGGCCACGTTGTCATCGGTAAGGGTGTAGCGGGTGACAAAGGCATTGTGATAAATCACATGAAGGTCAGGACGGCTGACAGTTACCTCACACCAGTTAACCATCAGCGCATCCGCCCCGTCTTTGAGGGGCACGTCATTGAGATATCGGTAAGTCCAGGTTTCCTCAACTTTTCCTGTCCACCGTTTGTGGATGAGCGTCGGGAGGTCAATTCCCTCTATATGGTCATAAAGGGTGGTGTGGGAGTCTGGGCGACAGACCAGGATAAAGTCCAACTGGTGGTCTAACATCTGCTGACACAGGGGTTGGTGGCAGTACAAGTCATCCCCTAACACCGTTACCTTCAATCGACTGAAGCGCGGACCATGCTGGTTCAACCACCGCTTTGCCGCAGCGTTCTCACAGTCTTGTTTGTCATGACCGTCTTGGGGTCGGACGAACTCAGGGACTAACGGAATCACCTGAGTCTGCCCTGGACAGACGATGACCGGAGTAACCACGCTATGGAAGTAATGAATGTCTCCTGACTTCAAGGTGCGTGTCGAGCAGGCAGGACAGTGGATTTGAGTGGAACTGAAGTATTCCGTCCCATCCATAGCAACCAACAGGCTGTCGGCAACAGACCGCCAGTCCCTCAACTGACCCTGTTCGTCCAATATCTGTAGGATTTCCTCGAATACGGGAAACACATTAGAGGGCGCGACCCCATCAAGCAAGTCCCGAATGTGGTTGTCCGTGGGAATTTTATGGACTCCAAACAGACTTTGAGCATTGCTTCGACCCTTATTGTCTGCCAGAAAAGCGCTGATAGGCCAGGAAGGACGGGGTTTGGGTGAAGAACACGCCCGCATACACTCAAAGCGGCATCTTCCATTCCATAGCGGGTATTTTTACCTCGACGCTTGTCCGGTAGCGATGACAAGCGCTCGCGAAAAGAACTCACTACAGTATCAAACCAACCTGGCTTGTTCAATGGCTCTGGCTCTCTTGGGTTTTGCAGATATCATTACCATACACGGCTCAAGGGGATTTGAACAGTTTTTGCCAAAATGAGAATTGCTG
>NZ_JAMXFD010000071.1 GCF_025370875.1 Laspinema palackyanum D2c | reverse complement strand
CTCCCCGGTCTTAAGACGCGGGTGCGACTCGTTCGCTAGAAACCAATACTAGCAATAGATTGGGGGATTAGCGGCAAGGAGCCACAGGAACGAAAGTTCCACGGAACCATGACAACTCAATGTTCGTGTCAGTGCAATTCTGACCCCTTGTGGTGACAAGGTGAAGCACATCCCCATCTGGTGACTGATTCTCAAAGGATGAAGCGGGATGGAATGGAGGTATCTGGTAGCCCAAATCAGAAACCCTTCTAGCACAGTTAGGCATGGATAGGAAAACGAATCTGCGTTTTAACTCTCCGTCATTAGAACCAAGCCAAATCAGGCTGATAGGCTTGACCAAAAGGTAACGGCTGCTGGTTGTACAAAACGTGGCTGTGCAACACTCACCCAGAGAGAAATCTCAGCAACCCGGAGAACAGTAGAATCCTAACCCTAACGCCAAACGAACATTGGGAACGAGATAACCTTCTGACGGTTCTCTGATGGAGGTCGAACCCCAGAGTAGGTGTCAAACCGGATACCCCAGAAGGCAGGATTGGTTAAGAAGCAAAAGCCTTGGGTAATGCCAAGGATACGCAGACGTAACCACTACAGATTGAACGATGAAGTCCATTAGTAGAGTGAAAATGTCATGAGCCAGTCGCTAAAAACGATTAGGTATGAATGGAAAGACATTCCCTGGAAACAAATCCAGGTGAAAGTTTTTAAGCTCCAACGTCGAATTTATCGAGCTTCGCAAAGTGGAGATGTCAAACGAGTCCACCGACTCCAACGGCTTCTGATGAAATCCTGGTATGCTAAATGCTTGGCAACTAGACGGGTCACACAGGACAACCAGGGAAAGAAAACAGCCGGAGTGGATGGGGTTAAATCCCTCACACCAGCGCAACGATTCCAACTAATCAACTCAATGGACTTTGAGTCCAAGAGTCGAGCGGTTAGAAGAGTTTGGATTCCCAAGCCTGGTAAAGCTGAAAAGCGTCCTTTGGGTATCCCAACCATGCACGACCGAGCATTACAGGCACTTCTCAAAATGGCACTTGAGCCAGAATGGGAAGCAAAATTCGAGCCAAATTCCTACGGCTTTAGACCAGGACGTTCCGCCCACGATGCAGTCGAAGCAATTTTTACGGCAATTGCTCAGAAATCCAAGTTCGTTTTGGATGCCGACATTGCTCAATGCTTTGATAAAATTAGCCATGAAGAACTGCTGAAAAAGATGAACACCTTCTCTCTAGCAGGTCGAGTCATTCGAGGATGGCTCAAAGCAGGTGTGATGGATGGAGGTAATCTATTCCCCACATCCGAAGGAACCCCGCAAGGAGGAGTGATCAGCCCGCTACTCGCAAATATTGCGCTACACGGACTTGAAACGTTTGTTCTCAGCCAGTATCCCGAAAGGAAAACCGGACAAAACTGGAAGCCACAAGTGATTCGCTATGCCGA
>NZ_JAMXFD010000070.1 GCF_025370875.1 Laspinema palackyanum D2c | reverse complement strand
ATCCCTTGCAATTAGTCCACTGTAACGGGGATATTTTCCGGATACAAGTTTAAGTTTTAGATAAAAGTTAAAGTTAGACAAAATACGGGGAACACTTACTATGGCTAGGGTGTAGCCTTGTTGACTCACAATTGAGTTAAGGCATTGTTGATGTTTTGTGCTGTTTTTCGTCTAAAGTTCAAGTTTTAAAATGCCCAAAAATTCTCGTCATGGACAATCGGAAATTTTAACGGATTCAGATTATGCCAGAATATTTAAACATCTGAACAATCCGACTCATCGCTTATTTCTGACGATTGCTCGTTTCACCGGGGAAAGATGGGGTGCAATCCTTCAATTGAAGGTTACGGATTGTTATAAGGATCCATCTGAACCCGTTGCCTTAGATTTTGTGACGTTCCGCGCTTGCACTCGCAAGGCTTCCCCGGATGGAACCCGAGAGACTAGGCAGGTCCCAATTCATCCCCTGCTAAAGTCGGAACTCGAAAATTATCACCCGCCGCTGCAAGGTTGGTTATTCCCCAGCCCGCGATATGCCGATCGCCCTTTGCGGTTCCAGAGTGCTGACTTATGGTTCCGTCGCGCGGTTGAGAAAGCTGGATTGCAGCGTAGGGGGATATCAACCCACTCAACCCGACGAACTCTCATTACTTCCCTGTCCCGTTCCGGGGTGTCTATCCCGGTCTTGAAAAAAATCACGGGTCACAAGAATGATCGGGTGTTGTTGCGCTATGTCGAGGTAGACCCCGAACAAATCACGAACGCGATCGCGCTATTGTGATTTTTTTATCCAGTCGTTTCGTGATTATCAGATTATGGCAAGTTTAAATTTTCGGATTGATGACACCGGGGAGATCCGCGCGGCAACCCCGGGAATGGCCGACAAGATTTTAAGGAAGGCATTGATCGGCGATTCATCCGTCGGGTTTAATTCCCCTGCCGTTCGGGAAGTTTTCTCGGATTATGCAAACTGGACAGAGGGCAGTATCCCGGTAAACGATAAGGCACTGGTAGAAATTCTGGATAAGCTTTCTCCCAGTTGCGATCGGGTTTTTCTCTCCCCCTCTACCGAGTTGCACGGGTTTTCCAAGTTTGAGGAAATTAACGCCGGTATGGATCGCCCTTGGGATGAAAGATTTCTAACTTTTTCGGCTGACGAACGGATCCCGGTTGCCAGTTATAGGTACTCAGGGAGTACCGAGGGACAGAGAGAAATCATGCGGCAAAATTTTCTTGAAATCGTGGGAGGGCTGATGGAAAAATACCCTAACCTCTACCTAGTTCCGGTTTTGAGCAGGTTTTTATCCGGTAAAATACCCCACGCTTTCCAGGCTTACTCGGAACTGCAAAAGATGGATCGTTGCATTGCCCTAGAATTTCTTGACCTGAAGGGGTGACAATCCGGCTACAAACTAGACTGGATAAGGGACATAGCTCTTAGGCCCCTTCGATAAAAAGGCC
>NZ_JAMXFD010000069.1 GCF_025370875.1 Laspinema palackyanum D2c | reverse complement strand
GGCTCTTCAGGACTTGTGGTGATAAATTTATCTAATGAATGAGGAGTCCGACGTACCAGATTAGAAGCTGAAGCCCATACAAATGAAGGGTTTTAGCTTCTCCGGTTGAAAAATAGAGTCTTATAACTCTACAAAATCTTGAAAAAATCATTAAGTTTAGTTAGCTGGCTCAAAGTTAAGCCCTAAACTGATAAAATCTAGCTGGTTTGTGGAAGTCACCCTTTCCCCCTAAAAATTTTTGAGCTTGGGTTTATGGAAAATCATCTCAATTTAATACTGGGCTTACCTGATGTGACCGTTAGAGAATTTACGATGTTAGAAGATGGGATTTGCTTAAAAATCAAATTGACCAACTTAGGAACACACTGTCCTTTATGTCAAAGCTATAGCACCGAAATCCATCAAAATCGTCCCATCTTAGTACGAGACCTTCCTTGTTTTGATAAAGCCACTTATTTGCAGATCCCACGTCGGCAATTTTATTGTCGTCATTGTCAAAAGTATTTCACAGAAAACTTGCCTTGGATAGAATCGAAGCGGCGGCATACTCGGAGGTATGAAAAAAATATTTTTGAGCGGGTCAAGTCATCAAACCTAGCTCAAGTTGCATCAATTGAGGGGCTATCTTATGATGAAATTCAAGGGATATTTAATCACTGGGCTTCCAACATAGCCGAGCAGCAGTGGCTTGGAGCTAGACGGATAAGTCTTGATGAAATTGCTATGCGTAAAGGGCATAAAAATTATAAAGCGGTGATCTGCGACTTAGATCGACATAAGCTCATAGAAGTCATTGATGGACGAACCCAAGATTGTTTGATATCAAGGCTTTCAGAGCTTCCGCTTCAAGTCAGAAAAGCGGTAAAAGAAGTTAGTGTTGATATGTGGCATGGCTTTCCAAAAGTTATTCAAGAAGTTTTTCCCAATGCTCAAATTGTGACAGACCGATTTCATGTAATGAAACCTCTAGTTGAAGAATTGAAAAAAATCGCTAAATCTTCTGGGGTTAAAGAACAGAATAAATTGTCTCTTTTTTTGAAAAACGGAATTGATTTAAACAATGGAGAACGCGATGAATTAGAAAACCTCTTATCCTCATCTAAATCTAAGCGATTGAAAGCCGCTTACGAATATAAGGAAGAATTTCGACAGATTTATGAAACCAGTCAAACGGTTTCGGAAGGTCAAAATCGCTTTGAAGAATGGTTGCAAAAAGCTCGAAAAATTTACGGCAAAGTTATTCAAACTATTTCCGACCATTTGCCAACCATCTGTAATTACTTTATTAGTCATTCTAGCAGTGGAACTATGGAAGGAATTAACAACAAAATAAAGCTGATAAAACGGCAAGGCTATGGATTTAGAAACTTTGAAAACTTTCGGTTACGTCTTTTATCAGCTTTTTCATGAGACTCCTTATAAATTACAGATTTAACCACTCAAGAACATTGAAGATTTTGGAAATTCATTAGATAAATTTATCACCACAAGTCCTAAAGAGCC
>NZ_JAMXFD010000068.1 GCF_025370875.1 Laspinema palackyanum D2c | reverse complement strand
GCGATCGCATGGTGAACCAAGAAATCTCCAGGACCAATGGTCAAGAACAGAGAATTGGTGCTGCTATTAATCGCATCCAACCAACCCGGTAACCAGACATTCCCATTATTCGGCCATGCCGTCGAAGCTAAACTATCCGGATTGGACAGTAACACATCAAACCCATAAAGAGCTTTACCGTGCGCCGCTTGAATCCATTGCGCGAAAACAGGTTCAATCAGGATTTGCTTTTCGGGAGTACCGAAAGCAACTACCACATCGTTGTGCACATACAGACCCAGAGTATGGAATCCGAGGAACAACGAGACCCAGCTTAAGTGGGAAATAATCGCTTCCTTATGCTCTAAAACGCGATAGAGAACGTTATTTTTGTTCGCTTCAGGGTCGTAATCACGAACCAAGAAAATCGCGCCGTGAGCAAAGGCTCCCACCATGATGAATCCAGCAATGTACTGGTGGTGGGTGTACAGGGCTGCCTGTGTCGTATAATCCCGAGCCATGAAGGCATAGGGAGGCAGACTGTACATATGTTGTGCCACCAGAGAGGTGACCACACCGAGGGAAGCCAAGGCGAGGGCCAACTGGAAGTGCAACGAGTTGTTGAGGGTATCATAGAGACCTTTGTGGCCTTCACCGAGGTTGCCCGAAGGGGGACGGTGGGCGTTGAGAATCTCTTTGATGCTATGACCGATACCGAAGTTGGTACGGTACATATGACCGGCGATGATGAAAATCACCGCGATCGCCAAATGGTGATGGGCGATATCCGTCAACCACAGAGACTCGGTTTGGGGATGAAATCCACCTAAGAAGGTGAGGATGGCAGTGCCCGACCCTTGAGCCGTTCCAAATACATGGTTAGCCGTGTCCGGGTTTTGAGCATACACACCCCAGTTCCCGGTGAAGAAGGGGGCTAAACCTGCTGGGTGAGGTTTGACGGAGAGGAAGTTATCCCAACCGACATGAACACCGCGAGATTCAGGGATAGCCACATGGACGAGGTGACCCGTCCAGGCCAAGGAACTGACACCGAACAGACCGGCCAAGTGGTGGTTCAAGCGGGATTCCGCATTTTTGAACCAGGACAACGAGGGACGGAATTTCGGTTGGAGGTGTAACCAACCGGCAAAGAGCATGACTGCTGCCAAGACCAACAAGAAGATGGAACCTTGGTAGAGGTCAGAGTTCTTGGTCATGCCGATGGTGTACCACCAGTGGTAAACACCGCTATAGGCGATGTTGACCGGGTTGGAAGCGCCCGCTTGGGTGAAGGCATCAACTGCCGGTGCACCGAATTGGGGGTCCCAAATCGCGTGAGCGATGGGACGGACGTTTAAGGGGTCTTTAATCCACTGCTCGAAGTTGCCTTGCCAAGCGACGTGGAACAGGTTGCCCGATGTCCAGAGGAAGATGATAGCCAGGTGTCCGAAATGGGAGGCGAAAATCTTTTGGTAAAGATTTTCCTCGGTCATTCCGTCATGGCTTTCAAAGTCGTGGGCGGTTGCAATCCCGTACCAAATCCGACGAGTTGTCGGGTCTGCCGCGAGGTCTTGGCTAAATTTTGGGAATTTTGTTGCCAT
>NZ_JAMXFD010000067.1 GCF_025370875.1 Laspinema palackyanum D2c | reverse complement strand
TAGGGTTTGCTGAAAAAGTTATAAAAAGCAGGGGGGGTAAATGAACAAAAGGCCCCCCTTCCTGCACCAATAAACATGGCTTTACTTCGATTCTTCAATTCATAGCTAAAATTAATGCTTCGGCATAAAATTACAAGAGTTTGGAAAAATTGACACAAAAAAAGACAGTAAAACTGCCTGAGCAGTTTCACGAGGTTGAGCACTAAAAACGTAAGATTAATGGAGGTTTCCGAAGTCTTAGATAGTTTAGACATGACTCGATTCAGACTGAATCTTCGTTTACCCTGTCCAAATTTCCCTTCAATTTCGTTGCGAATGCGCTCATCTTCTTGTGCTTGTTTTTTATCTTGAAGGCTGACTTGGGTTCTTGGTCTCCCTAAAGGAGGACCACTCAGCCTAATTCCTCTTTCTTTACACCAAGCTCTATTGACTCGGGTCCGATAAATTTTATCAGCGTGAACCGATTCCGGGTAAAATCCTGTCAAGTCTTTGTAAGCCTCCACTTGACTAATAAAATCTCCACTTTCATTATAGTTTTCCCAGCTAATCTTTTCGAGTAATACATATCCTTCTACACAACTGACTGATAACTTCGCTCCAAATTCCGTAGGACTTCCTGATTTACCTCGGACGATTGGACGGACATGAGGTTGTGTTAAACTGACAATCCGATGGTCGACTCTTTTTTGATTATTTGACCACATCAAATCCTGTTGACGATAGATTTCGGTTGATACTAATAAATTCCTGTATTGCCTTTTGCTTAAAAGTTGTAGGCTGCCGCCTTTCTCGATTAACTTGTCAATATGTCCCAAATTTCGTTTGATATATTGCAGTTGTTTTTTAACGGCTTCTCTCCTTTCTTGAGCAGAAAGCCTCCTCTTTTTGGCAAATTTTAAATAATCTTTCCTAGCGTTCTGTCTATAAGTTCTTGGTTTTTTGTCTAGGTTATCCTTCAGGGATTTATATAAAATATCTATGATGCTTTCGGTAGTTTTTCTCGCTTGACTTAATAGGTCCACATCCGTGGGGTATTTGATATCGGCAGGGGAAACCGTTGCATCCATTAATAGCCGACCTCTATTTACTTGTGGTTTTTCGGCTTCTTCTAACTTTTTTGTGTTGGGGTCCTCCGGAGTGAATTTTAGACTGTGTTGGACAATTCTGCGATTAATTTTTTGAAGCAGAGCCGGACTAATTCTTTGACGAAAATGAACCATCATTGACGGGTCAAATGGCGCTTCATTTTGATAACTATTTCGTCCTATAAAATACTGTAAATAAGGATTTTCTTGAATTTGTTCAACTGTTTCTCGGTCACTGATACCCAATTTTTCTTTGATGATTAAAGCGGCCAGTGCCATCCTAAAAGATTTGGCTGGCGCTCCCATATCTTCTGAGAAATTCTGGGCATATTCTGCCTCAAATTCCGACCACGGAATTAGCTTTGACAGAACTATCCACCGATTTTCTTCACACAGCTGCCCCTCAAAGGGAAGCTCAAAGGATTCTTCTGGCCCCAGGGCATTTTGTGATTTTCGATACATTTTCCCTTCACTGATGCACAACCATTTCCAATTTTACCTCTTTTTCCTGTCTTTTGTATCCAGGCAATACTTCTACAAGCCTTATCACATCAGCATTCCGCTTTTTTTCAGCAAGCCCTA
>NZ_JAMXFD010000066.1 GCF_025370875.1 Laspinema palackyanum D2c | reverse complement strand
ATCAGAAATCCATTTATTTCCTGTAGCGGTCCTAATAGGGGGTCGGCGATCAGGACATTGGCGGTGACGTTAACATCCACCGAACTCAGAGTCGCTTTATCGGGAAATTGAATATTATTTCCCCCGTCAATTAACTGGACATTCGATTGTTGCCAAATCTGCGACGGATGTCCAGTCTTATTGTTATGAAAAATTGAATTAGCCAGGGAAATATTGGCTTTAGTATTGTTTATTAATCCTCCACCATAATCGCCAGCGTAATTGTCGGTAAGGGTGAGATTGACCAGTTCAGCCGGGGATTCTATGAAAATCCCCCCACCTAAACCTTTTTTAGTGACTGGATTTTCTGCCCTATTCCCAGAAAATGTGCTGTTCGTAATAATATTCCACGGTGTAAAACGGTCTATCCATAAGCCTCCCCCATGTTGATGAGCGAGATTATTAACAAAGCTTGTATTAGTGAGGATAAATTCACTATTATCGTGGCGCAGTCCACCACCTTTTCCACCTTTTCCACCCTCTGCCGGTATCTGGATTGCTTCATTGTTAATGAACAAACTATCGTGAACGCTGACAACATCTCCCGGATAAGAATAGAGGTTAACCCCACCTCCATCTAAGGCGCGATTGCCCTCAAATCGACTAGCCCGAATCGTAATGGTCCCTGAGTCAGGTTTAGCCAAATCTGTGGCTCCATCCGTTAAAATCGCTCCCCCTAATCCATAGTTGATAGTTTTTGAACTGGGAGTAAGTGCTTCATTATTAATGAAGGTAGAATTTTCGACATCTAAAATGGTGAATAGGCTATTAATGGCTCCCCCATTCACGCCTTTATTGTTCTCAAAATGGCTATCCTTGACCGTTAAAGTGCTTTCACTTTTTATAGAAATTGCACCGCCGCCGCGTTCCTCAGTTCCCGCCGTTCCCAGATTACCTTCAAACCGGGAATTTAAAACAGTATTTTTGCTTTGATATCCCCCAAAAATACCTCCGCCTCCGTAGAAGGCATCGTTATTAATAAAGGCACTATTTTCTACGGTTAAAGAGATTCGGGTATCAGTTTTAATTCCAGCGCCCGCCCCTTCTTCTCCTGCTGCGGTTGTTTTACCATTGGCAATCGTTAAGCCACGAAATGTCACCTCAACGGGGACAAAACTAGGAGTTCGGGTTACGTCAAAAACCCGACTGGCATTATTGCCACTAATAGTCACGCCGGGAGCATTTGTTCCATCAATAATTAGGTTTTTATTGATGGATAACTGACCGCTAGTCAGGGTAATGGTTTGATTGGCTAGATTGGGGTCAAACAGGATTGTATCTCCCGCTTGGGCGGAGGCGATCGCATTTCTTAAAGACCCCGCCCCACTATCATTGGCATTGGTCACCGTTAGAATTGCCAAGACTCCCGAATATGCCATCATCGCCTCGGGTTTCAATGCCAAGGGTGCGGTGATTTCTCCGGTTCTAAAGGCTAAATCCCAGTTGCCTCCCCGTTCGGAACTGCCCGTAATATCCACCGATGCAGCAATCTTAATTCCGGTTAATTCACTCAAATTTCTGACAAATTCTGCCCCGATTCCGGCGGCAACTTGACATCCATAAAGGAACAGATTGCCTTGGGGAATCACGGCCTTAGACCAAGACTGCAAACTCCCTTGATATTCCTTTAAATTATCAGGAGATAACATCACCTTCCCTAGGCCCAAACAACCGGGACTGCCGTGGGAAATAATATGCAGAGATTCTACAGATTGACCCTGCTTCATGAGGCTTTTTAACACCTCCGTAATCTGCTGGACGCCATCGGCCAACTCATCTAACAGAATCGCCTGGAAGTTCTCCCAAACCCCGGGGAGTAAACTCTGATAATTTTCTACCTGAGAATCAATAAAAACTAAGGATTTCGGCCCGGGAAATCCGCCTTGGTCTTGAGTTTTAACGGAATCAATATTACTGGTCATCTGGACTACTCCCAAATCTATTTTTTTGAGTAGATACCAGCCCTGATTGAGAAAAGAGGCGTCCGGGATACAAGGGTGCGGATTTAACCTCATTTTAGCAGCCTATCGGTTGAGTCGAGCAGCCGGGGTATTGCTGTATAGATGAAGAAACATCAAACCGATTAATGCCTAAAAATCCCCTCAAATTTCCCCTAAATCATCACAATATCCGCCGGAGTAATCATCGAAGCATCCAGATTACTCAAAA
>NZ_JAMXFD010000065.1 GCF_025370875.1 Laspinema palackyanum D2c | reverse complement strand
CTGCACTTCCACCTAGCGCCTATTAACGGGTGTTCTGCCCGTGACCTTACTGGATTAACTCCATGAGAGCACTCATCTTGAGGTGGGCTTCCCACTTAGATGCTTTCAGCGGTTATCCGCTCCGCACTTGGCTACCCTGCGTTTACCGTTGGCACGATAACAGGTACACCAGCGGTGCGTCCTTCCCGGTCCTCTCGTACTAAGGAAGGCTCCTCTCAATGCTCTTGCGCCTACACCGGATATGGACCGAACTGTCTCACGACGTTCTGAACCCAGCTCACGTACCGCTTTAATGGGCGAACAGCCCAACCCTTGGGACGTACTTCCGCCCCAGGTTGCGATGAGCCGACATCGAGGTGCCAAACCTCCCCGTCGATGTGGACTCTTGGGGGAGATCAGCCTGTTATCCCTAGAGTAACTTTTATCCGTTGAGCGACGGCCCTTCCACGAGGAACCGTCGGATCACTAAGGCCTAGTTTCCTACCTGCTCGACTTGTTTGTCTTGCAGTCAAGCTCTCTTGTGCCTTTACACTCGACGGCTGATTTCCAACCAGCCTGAGAGAACCTTTGCGCGCCTCCGTTACCATTTAGGAGGCGACCGCCCCAGTCAAACTGCCCACCTGAAACGGTTCCTTACCCAGATAATGGGTTAAGGTTAGAATTCTAGCTTGGCCAGAGTGGTATCTCACCGATGGCTCCATACCCCCCACAAGGGGTACTTCCACGCCTCCCACCTATTCTGCGCAGGCCAAGCCCGAACCCAATTCCAGGCTACAGTAAAGCTTCATAGGGTCTTTCTGTCCAGGTGTAGGTAGTCCGTATCTTCACAGACAATCCTATTTCGCCGAGCCTCTCTCCGAGACAGCGCCCAGATCGTTACGCCTTTCGTGCGGGTCGGAACTTACCCGACAAGGAATTTCGCTACCTTAGGACCGTTATAGTTACGGCCGCCGTTCACCGGGGCTTCAGTCGCCAGCTTTAGGGTTACCCCCTGACCGACTTCCTTAACCTTCCGGCACTGGGCAGGCGTCAGCCCCCATACCGCGTCTTGCGACTTTGCGGAGACCTGTGTTTTTGATAAACAGTCGCCTGGGCCTCTTCACTGCGACCCCCCTGTTGAGGGGGCACCCCTTCTCCCGAAGTTACGGGGCCATTTTGCCGAGTTCCTTAGAGAGAGTTATCTCGCGCCCCTTAGTATTCTCTACCTCCCTACCTGTGTCGGTTTCGGGTACGGGCCTCGATTGTTTATGGTGCAATGAGCTTTTCTTGGAAGCTGGACTCCTACCACTTCGACCCCGTAGGGTCTCGTACTCGTGCCTCAGCTCAGGACGTTTTCGCCGTCCCTCAACACCTCGAACACTTGAACCGGTAACCAACATCCGGCTGGCGGCAGCCTTCTCCGTCACTCTACACCAACAACCGAAGGTACGGGAATGTTAACCCGTTGTCCATCGACTACGCCATTTGGCCTCGCCTTAGGTCCCGACTACCCCTCCGCGGACGAGCCTGCCGGAGGAACCCTTAGGGTTTCGGGGTATTGGATTCTCACCAATATTTTCGCTACTCAAGCCGACATTCTCACTTCTATACAGTCCACACCTGCTTGCCGCTAGTGCTTCACCCCATATAGAACGCTCCCCTACCAATACAAAATATGTATTCCACAGCTTCGGTATGTCACTTAGCCCCATTCATTTTCGGCGCAGGAGCGCTTGACCAGTGAGCTATTACGCACTCTTTCAAGGATGGCTGCTTCTAGGCAAACCTCCTGGTTGTCTTTGCACTCCCACCTCCTTTATCACTGAGTGACAATTTGGGGACCTTAGCTGGTGGTCTGGGCTGTTTCCCTCTTGACGATGAAGCTTATCCCCCACCGTCTTACTGGCCGAGTGTTCCCCTGGTATTCAGAGTTTGCATCGATTTGGTACCGCTCTCGCAGCCCGCACCGAAACAGTGCTTTACCCCCAGGTTTAAATCTCGACCGCTGCGCCTAAACACATTTCGGGGAGAACCAGCTAGCTCCGGGTTCGATTGGCATTTCACCCCTAACCACACCTCATCCGCCGATTTTTCAACATCGGTCGGTTCGGACCTCCACTTGGTTTTACCCAAGCTTCATCCTGGACATGGTTAGATCACCCGGGTTCGGGTCTATAAACACTGATTAACGCCCTATTCAGACTCGCTTTCGCTTTGGCTCCGGCAGTGTTTGCCTTAACCTACCAGTGCTTATAACTCGCCGGCTCATTCTTCAACAGGCACGCGGT
>NZ_JAMXFD010000064.1 GCF_025370875.1 Laspinema palackyanum D2c | reverse complement strand
TTTTCAAGCCCCAGGCTAAAAATCCCTGAATGTAAAGCTTTCAGCCCTCATTCTTAACTTTTGTCAGTCAACCAGGGATGCAACAGTGACCCCCACCCGGTTTTCTCAGTCCCTTATCGATTACTTTTTAAAGTAGGTGCGGTAGACTTCCAGGGCGACGGGTGCAGCCGCAACCCCGCCATAGCCGCCATTTTCCACCACTACGGCAATGGAAATTTCGGGATTAACTGCCGGTGCAAATCCGACAAACAAGGCGTGAGAAGGCTGTCCTAAGACTTCTGAGGTCCCGGTTTTACCCCCGCTTAAGGGAACAGTCCCATCATTTAAGACTCGGGCGGTCCCTTTTTGCACGACATCCACCATCCCCTGTTTAATCACGGAAATCGCCTCGGGAGAGAGTCCGACGGGTTCGGGTTTAGTCAAGGGGGTATTACTTTGAGAGGCGAGAAAATGAGGTTTGACTCGGTTCCCGCCATTGGCAAATACAGCAGACATCACGGCCAGTTCCAAGGGAGTGCATAATACCATCCCTTGACCAATCCCCATCGTCACGCTATCCCCGGCATACCAGGGTTCGTTGTACATCCGGAGTTTTTCCTCTGGGGTGGGAATCATCCCGTGAGTTCCGCCATCGAGTCCCAAGATATCTAAGCTGGTAGACTCGCCAATCCCTAGTTTGCTACCCCATTGGGCGATCGCCTCGGGTCCAACTTCCATCCCGATTTGATAGAAAAAGGTGTTGCTACTGTAGGCTAAAGCATCTCGGAACCCAATCACTCCATATCCCCCACTATGTTCATGGAAGGCAATCCCACCGACCACGATATAGGAGGAGGTCCCTAAATAGGAATCGGGATGATATTTCCCTGTCCCAATTCCTGCCGCTGCAGTGACCATTTTAAAGGTACTCCCGGGGGGATACCCTTGTAAGGCTCGATTCAGAAAGGGATTTTCTAATTCCTGTAGACGCTGCCATTCTGCTGCTCTAACATTGCGGGTAAAGATATTCGGGTCAAAGCTGGGTCCACTCGCCATTGCAATGACCCCCCCAGTCTTGACATCCAGGACGACTACTGCACCCCGTCGGGACCCTAATGCTCGTTCCGCAGCTTTCTGGACTTCTGCATCCAGGGTGAGCTTTAGGGGTTCCCCACTAATGGCCGATCGCACCCCCAGTTCACGAATCTCCTCCCCATTGGCATTCACCTCCACCAGACGATTCCCCCAAACTCCGGTCAATTGGGAGTTAATCGTCTTTTCGATTCCCATTTTGCCGATGATAATTCCCATCGGATAGTCTGGGTTCGCCATCAAATCTTCCTGGGTGGCTTCCCCAATATATCCCAGGACATGAGCGCCGGTGTTCCCTTCGGGATAGTATCGGCTGGATTCGGCCCGAACTTCAATCCCGGGAATATCTGCCATTGCTTCAGCTAGGGTCACAAACGCTTCTGGGTCAATTCTTTGAGCGATCCGTACCGGCATTCCCGAGGTATATCCAGTTTCGTCGATTTTATTGATGATCTCCTCAGGGGAAACATTCAGGAGGGGACTGAGCCTTTTAGCGGTTTCTTTCCATTGCTCCGGTTGTTGCTCCCGAGGCCATAAATAAACTGCTCTGGCTAACTGGTTAGCTGCCATCAGTTTACCCTTACGGTCTACTAGATTACCCCTTGCTGCCGGAATCGGAATCAAGCGAATCCGGTTATCTTCTGCTCGTTGTCGATACTCTTCCCCTTCTACAATCTGCAACTGTGTCAGACGCACGCCGCATACACCCAAAAGGACGGTGACAATGCTCATCAGCACAAAGGGTCGGATCGGCGATCGCTTTGTGTCTGTTTTATTCGTGCTGATTTTAGAGAAAAAACTCGTCTGTCCGGTAACCATCTTTATCCTATCCCGCAGGAGTTCACTATTATATTGCGCTAACGGGTCCCCAGACCCCAGGACTGGAGCCGCTATGTTTGCTACACTCCCTCTAGCTGTTCAATCACTCCGGAAGATTCTATCAAACTCTTGGCGATCGTGGCAGGTTCTCCCCCGTCCAGTCCGGGGAGATTTAGAGTGGGCAATTTTCGGCTCCTTGTTGTTCTTTATTTATTCCCACAACTTATATCATTTCTTCTATCCATTGCACCGTCTTTCCAGTCCTACTCTACCTCAGACTCCCTTTGTCTCGGTTGCGGTGTTTCTCCCCCTGATGTTCAATCTTAACGCAATTCGCTACCCTGGGTAAAGATAGTTGACCCTCTGCTCAATCTGATTTTTACCAATACTCCTTTTTTTTGAGAACTCATGAAAACACCGAAAATTATCGCTGATTATCACTGTCACAATGCGGAGGTTCCCACTTGGCATCCGATGGAAAAACGCCTCTATTGGAGTGATATTCCCACGGGACGGGTGTTCCGCTATGACCCGGCAACGGCATCATCTGAACAGATTTATGCGGGGGACTCCGTAGGGGCGATCGCGGTTCATGAGGATGGTTCCTTGCTGTTTTTTATGGCAAAAGGGGCGATCGCCCGCTGGCAAGATGGCACCCTCACCCCCATTATCCCCGAAATCCCTGCCGAACGAGAAACCCGCTTCAATGATTGCATCGTTGACCCCGCCGGACGAGTGTTTAGCGGCACAATGGAAAAAGGCGACCATCTCGGTTCCCTCTACCGCCTCAACACCGACGGCACTCTCACCCAAGTGCTAGAACATCTCCAAATTCCCAACGGCATGGGATTCACCCTGGACCGAAAATATTTATACTTAACCGACTCCCCCAAACGTGAGATTTATCGCTTTGAATACGATGTATCAACCGGCGACATCAGTAACCGCCAAGTTATAATCACCATCCCAGAAGGCGAAGGCGTTCCCGATGGCATGACCGTAGATGCCGAAGGCTATATCTGGTCCGCCCGTTGGGATGGTCATCACCTCTTCCGCTACAGTCCCGACGGCACCGAAGTCCTCCGCATCCCCTTCCCCGCGAAAAAAGTATCCGCTCTCACCTTTGGTGGGGATGATTATACGGATATTTATGCAACAACTGCCGGGGGAGACAATCGGGAGGAAGAAGGTGAGGGAGCGGGTGCGGTGTTTCATCTCAATTTAGGCATTCGCGGGATGCCAGAATTTTTAGCAAAAATTGCGGTGTAGTTTAGGCGGCGATAACCGGCGGGGGTTTAAACCCCCGCCTAATAGCTAAAGTCGGTTAAAACCGACTACGGAAATAAGCTAACTTCGGTATCTTCT
>NZ_JAMXFD010000063.1 GCF_025370875.1 Laspinema palackyanum D2c | reverse complement strand
CTATGCATATTTATGTCTAAATTACTGATTTTACCTCAAAATTATAAAATATGCAATTTATTTTGCATGACCGCTTACAACTCTCCCAAGGCGTACATCTGATCATGCTCGGCAGTTTTATCGCCCTGCGCTCTATAAATTTGGATGAGTTCTTCATAGCTGCGGATGGCTACCTGATAGGCTGGGAGTTCCGGGGCTATCTTAATGAGCCATTTAAGGGTTTCTAGTCTGCTTTCAACATGATTCAGAGTTTGACAGAGATTGAGTCGTTCCTGAAAATAAACTAAGGCCCGGTTCAAGTCTCCCAGTTGCCAATAATCTAAACCAATCCAAGCTAAGGCTAAACTTTTAGTCTCCAGATTGTTCACCTGCTTGGCAAGTCGGAGCATTGCCTTATGGGAATCTATGGCTTCAGAATATTCACCTTTGCTATACCGGGCTTGACCCAAATTCTGGAGAACAACTAAACTCGATGAGATGTCATTAAAATCGAGCATTACCTGAATTTGATGTTGGCAGATCGCAATGGCCTCATCAAATTTCTGTTGAGTGATACACTGGCTAACAAAGCTATTAATTTCTGCCCAGACGGGGGCAGAATCCTCTGGATTGATGCCGGTTGCTAGAGTTGAATCGGCCTCGGTGGGTTCTTCATGGGTTCGAGCAAGTTCTAACCTCTGTTTGCACAGCGTCATCGCCTGTTGGTAGTCCTCAAGGAACAAGTAGGTGACTGCTAGTTCTCCCAAAGCGAAGGCTTCCACACGGCGATCGCCAAGTTCTCGGGTGAGGGCTAAATACTGCTCCAAAAATTCAATCGCTTGTGGGTATTGTTCGAGTTGACGGTAACTCAGTCCTAAAATGGCGCAAGCTTGTGCTTCCCCAGGGCGATCGCCAATTTCTCGGCTGACGGCTACACATTGCTCCAAACATTCAATCGCTTTTTGGTATTGTCCCAAATAATGACGATAAGTCAGTCCTAAAATGCCGCAAGCTGCTGCTTCCCCAGGGCGATCGCCAAGTTCTCGGACAATTGCGAGGGACTGCTCGTAGAAGGCGATCGCTTCGGTGTATCGTCCTAGGTCAGAGTAGACTGTTCCCAGAATTCGCAACAGACAACCTTCTGCTTGGCGATCGCTGATTTCCCGGGCAATTTCTAATGACTGCTCGTAAAAGGCGATCGCTTCGGAGTATTGTCTGAGATTCTGGTAGGCAATTCCCAAGTTTCCCAACACCCGAGCTTCCAAAGGGCGATCGGCCACTTCCCGACAGAGTGCGAGAGACTGGTGGCAAGATTGCAGGGATTCCTGGGATTGACCCTGCTCCTCCTGGGCAATACCTTGATTCAACAGGCGATCGGCTTCCGCTTGTTTTTGGAGAGTAGGAACAGAATAGTGACTCCCTGCTATCTTCCTCGCCAACTCCTGCAACTTTTCCGCATCCCCTTCCTGGGACATCCTTGCTGCTTCGGCAAGCATCACCTCCACCAATCCCTCATCCACGAGTTCCGGGTGGGCGCTCAATATCCCGAGTTCCTCGCCACTAGGACAACTCAGGAGGGATTGAATCAGTTCTAAATAGGCGATTTTCCGTTGTTCGTTCATCTTGCCTACCCTTGATTAATCGATGGATTCCCGGAACGGGATTGGTGGGGGTGTGAGGTCGAGTTTCTGCTCTTCCGAGGGAGTTGGCCTGGATTCCTGGCAGGTCTGGGACTGATATTTCCCGGCTTCACAGCATTTTCCGTTATTGTAGGGCAGTTTGTCCCCCATTTCATCCCCAAGGACAAGACCCCACCCTGTCCCTACAGATGGAGTGAATCTTTAATCGGGAGTCAGCATGGATTCCAGAACTTGCTCAAATTCCGCTAGGGACCCGATAGACCTTCCCTGTTTGAACAGTTGCTTTAAAGTCTCATAATCAGAGATTTGATTAATCCGTTCAGTCACTGCCGGTGGCACTGGGTTAAAGCGATCGTTCAAAACTTCCAAAACAATCTCCCGAACAAGTTGGAGACCTTGTTGGCGACCGGCTTCCATTGCGCGACGTTCGATATTGCTAAGAATCGGCATATTTCCCTCCCCGTGAGTGTTCTGTTTATAGCGGTTTCCACTGTTATGAGGTAGAGTCTTTTATCGCTATAGTTTCGTAATCAAAAGAAAGGGCAAGGCTCTGCCCTATCTTTTCCCCTAGATTAAGGATTTAATTGTTAGTCATTATCGAGGCAAGAACTTCCTCAAATTCCGCCAGGGACCCGCTAGACTTTCCCCGTTTCAACAGTTGCTTTAAAGTCTCCGAATCAGAGATTTGATTAATCCGGTCAATCACCTCGGGTGGCAGAGGGTTAAACCGCTCGTTCAAGTCTTCCAAAATCATCTCCCGACGAGCAATTTGGAGACCTTGTTGGCGACCTTCTTCCATTGCGCGACGTTCGATATGGCTCAGAATCGGCATAGTTTCCTTCCCGTGAGTGTTATGTCTAGTTTCGTAATCGAAAGAAAGGACAAGGCCCTGCCCTATCCTTTCCCCTACAGTAAGGATTTAATTGTTAGTCATTATCGAGGCAAGAACTTCCTCAAATTCCGCTAGAGACCCGATAGACATTCCCCGTTCGAGCAGTTGCTGTAAAGTCTCATAATCAGAGATTTGATTAATCCGGTCAATAACCTCGGCTGGCACTGAGTTAAACCGCGTGTTCAAGACCGCCAAAACCATATTACGACAGTTTTGGAGACCTTCTTCTAAAGATTCTTGGCGGCCTTCTTGGCGACCTTCCTGGCGACCTTCTTCTCGACCAGTTTCCAGGGCTTGACGTTCGATATTGCTCAGAATCGGCATTTTTTGTTCCTCCTGATAGTTTTTGAGTTTGGTGTCAAAACTTTGTTGCAGGCTTTCGGGTAGGGTCATCATCCAGTCTAGTAATCGAAATAGCTTGATGATGTCATTCTCAGTATAGCCTCGTTCATAGAGGTTCTGTACTAACTCCCATTTATACTGTTCCCGTTCTTGGGCATTTCCGGTGGTGGCTTGGGTTTTTAAATGGGCCATGACTAAAAAGGCTAAGGGATTGAGACTGGTTTTAAGGGTCTCCCATTGACTTTCGTAGTCTAGGAGTTTGGCGATGGGAAATTCAAAGCGGATGGAACTGCCTCCGAGTTCATAACTGTAGGAGTTGGGCCGCCATGAGGGGCGATCGTCTCCTAGGATGGCTAGGCTAATCACTTTTTTGTGGATGTCAAAGGACCGATAATGGTAGACTTACGGTTCGCTCATTTTTGACCCTACTCCCTGAGATAGGAAACCATAAGTGAAGGCTCACCACAAGTGGCAGGG
>NZ_JAMXFD010000062.1 GCF_025370875.1 Laspinema palackyanum D2c | reverse complement strand
GACTTCGAGGAGTAATTTACGGGTTTGTTGGGGGAGTTTTTGGGGCAATGGTTTTTGTAGCCCTAATCTATTTTTCGGGTATTAAAGATTAGAAGAGATAGGTATCAAATTATGACTTACAGCGATTCTGGAGGGGGTGGCGATGATGGAAACACGGGATGGGTTCCTTCGTGTGATGTTTGTTATCTCCTCAATAGTATTAAATCAACAGTAGAGAGTAATCAAGCACGGCTAAGCACCATGCAGACAACTCTGGATAATATGATAACAGTGTTTAATGCTAACTTTAACACTGATTTCCCTTGGCTATATGAAATCAAGGAAAAATGTGATTCAAAGAGTAACAAGCAATACATCGGAACGGCAAAGGGCATTCCTGCTTTAGTTTTGCAGAATAGAGACATAGTTAAACTGTTAAAAGACATTCAACACTCAACTTGCACAAATGACAACGGACCTGTAGTCCCTGAGTGGTGGCAGTTGAGGGCTGGTGCCGATAGACCGCAGTTAGTGGTTTTATGTGCTGAAAAGAATCCCGATGACACGCTGAAAAGTGCAAAATACGTCGTTACAATTCCCCACTATCAACATTCAGACCCGCATAATTTCCCCCCTTTTACCCGTCTGGAAAAAGGCTCTTATCAAGGGGTGTTAACCTTAAAAGATAATAGCAAGGTTATAATATATGGTAAAACTATCCAAGAAACTAGGAACGTTCTATATAATATTTACCAAGAAATAGATACCGCTTATAGGGATGGCTTTTACCCTAAAGTGGGACCTATCGGTAACCCTGATTTCCTAGAAATTACCGTCTATCCCAAATATGGGAAATACTTCCCCTCTGGGGTCACAAAGACGGTTCCTCTTTGGACAGTGGCATACGGATAAAATTTTAAAAGAATATCGTACCTTAATCCCCGATAAGCGGTTGACCCACGGTTTATCCAGAGTTCATAAAAATTTCATGCTAGTTTTATGGAAGGGCTATAAAAAAAATATATTGAGAATCTAATAAGAGTCTCAATTGATGACGCTTTTTTACCCGGTTGACGACTCGCCAACGACTCGCCAACGACTCGCCAACGACTCGCCAACGACTCGCCAACGACTCGACCCAAGCTCACCGCAAGCTCACCGCAGGCTCACCGCAAGCTCGCCGCAAGCTCCCGGGGAGTCCTCCGATAGCTCACCGCAAGCTCACCGATAGCTCACCGCAAGCTCACCGCAAGCTCACCGTAAGCTTGCCGATAGCTCACCGCAACCGAAAATCTAGTAATAGGACAGGTTAATTTATGGCACTACGCCCAGGACCCTTACCCGGCTATTATGTCGAAGCGATCACGGGTATTATGAAAGATAGTACGGCTCAAAGTCCTTCTGATACGACAAACGAGAGATGCTATATCAAGGATTGTGTCGCCAGTTGGCTAGGTTTGAAAATCGCGACGCCTCGTACTGGTCAATTTCAAGCAGGGGCAACCCCTAATCCCAATCAAACGAATCAAGGAAGGTCCTACGCAATTAGAGGGCAACGGGGGAGTTATCAGTACAAAATTTTATTAATCCCTGCAACGCCTATCCCGGTTTCCTATTATGACCGCACCACCGGAACCCTTAAATCGGAAACGGTCCCGCGCAATAGCGTCTCAATCAGTTTAAGCCGGACTATCTCAGTCGCCGAACTCCGAGCGTGGTTAATTCTCAAGGTCGGGGCTGGAGACACCGGGACGATTAAAGCTGATGCGTCTAACGCGATTATGGGGTTAGTCACTCCTTGGGATCGTAAATATATCTGGAGAACTCCTCTGATTCCTACCCCAGATTTGTCCGCTACACCGAATAGTGTCTATATCGGCGTTGAGAGTGCTGGGGGTGTACCATAATTTTAAATGGGTGATTAATTGCACCTTTTCATCTAATCACCCAGGAATAACCTTCCTGAAAAAAATCAGCGACTCCCTCCTTATTTTGCTGAAAAATCAGGAAGGGGTCGGTTTTTTATTACTCCTCTCCTCTCCATATAAGCGCGGCAATTTTTATGAGTCTAAGGGCGATAATTCCGAGCGGGTTTTATCTGGGTGCGACTTCAAACTATAAAATACTGAGCAATGATTTGAAGCTTCAAGAATTGGTATCAGAAAATTTTAATCTTATAACTTCCGATAACGATTTTAAGCTAGGAACAATAGCCAGATGTCCTGATGAGTGGAATTTCGAGTCATCCGACTGGTTTGTTGATTTTGCCACTAACGCTAAATTAAAAGTCAGAGGGCATCTGATGATTTGGGCTAGGAGTATCCCGGAATGGCTGCGAGATATGGATAGTCAGCAATTTAGAGACTTCCTGAAAAATTACTTAGAAGAAACATTAAGCCGGTATCCTTCAATTGTAGAGTGGGATATTTGCGGGGAAGCTATCGAAGAAACTGGATTGTTAAGGGAATCTTTCCTAAGTTATCATCTGGGTAATGAATGGGCTAAGACTTGCCTAATTTGGGCTAGAAATATCCGACCTGATGCTAAATTGTTCTATTCTGAGTATCGCCTGCAAGGATACCGAAAGCAGAAAGGGGTCTTAAGTTTAATTGATAATTACCTACGAGAGGGAAATATTTTGGACGGGTTAGGGGTGCAACTCCATCACAATACTCTCGGAACTTTTAGGCTTTTTGGTTTTAAAGATTTCTTGAAAACCATTGAAAGTAGAGGGTTAAAGATTCACTTTAGTGAGGTTACGGTCTGGGATAATACAAGTCTTTCCAAGCATTTTGGCGAGTTATCTCAAGCGGTAGCCTATAGCGAGTTATTCCGGTTATGTCGGGATTGTGGATCTGAAGTCTTCAATATCTGGGGAACTACCGATCGCTACTCCTGGAGAAGCCCCGAGTTTACCCCGTTCCTATTCAATAGAGACTATCAACCGAAACCCGCTTATTTTGCCATGAAAGACGCATTATCTCATTTTGAGGGGATGGGGTCATGAGTTATGACAATGACGCTTACTGGGTCACTCATGCCCAAATAGATATGGAAATCTCAGATGAGGATTATCTGGCGGGCTTAAGGTTGCCTGATATGGTTTTTCCATCCGATGACCCTCAGCAAACTTTTCGGGTAACGGTTTTCTCCGTAAGAAGTAAACCGACTTGGTGGTTAGGGGGGACATTATCAAGATGCATCGGGGCTATCGAGCAAGAATTGGATTTCGTTTCCGGTAGTCAAGTCATTCCACTGAATGAAATCACGATGGTTAATTTATCACCAAGGTCACAAGAGACCTATTTTAAATTTAAGCCCCCGTTTTGGTTTTTACAATGCACCCTCTTAGTAGAGCGGTATGAAGTGCCACCCATAGAATAGAGGGACCCCTTTTAATGCGATCGCGTTACTCTATCCCAGGGGATTCAT
>NZ_JAMXFD010000061.1 GCF_025370875.1 Laspinema palackyanum D2c | reverse complement strand
TATGCATATTTATGTCTAAATTACTGATTTTACCTCAAAATTATAAAATATGCAATTTATTTTGCATGACCGCTTAATTCCCCAAGATAATCCATTAAACGGCTGGTCATTGGAGTATTTCCTTCAGGAACAACAACATTGAAAAAAGGGAGGATAAAGGGAGGTGGACTCCTGGCTTAAACTTTGGGAGCTAAATTGCTTTGATTGGCAGCAAACAGCAATGTAGAATGGGATGCACCGGCTCTATGGATTTGATGGTTTAGGGTGAGGGTTAAGGCTGCGATCGCTGCCACCTGTCCCAAGAAACTCAGAACAGTCGCCATTACGGATGCCTCCGTGAGGGCAACCCAGGGTGAACCAAAGACGAACAACATCCATAACGTGGTATTGACAGAAACAGTCTTGAAGAATAAGGCGAACACCAGGGCTGGTAAACTCAGGGTAACCATCACCATTCCCATTGCCAGAAGTCCGGGTTTGGGGAATTTGAGAAAGTACAAAGACTGGGCGATCGCACTATAAATCCAGATTAAATTTAATGTCATCACCAGCCCTACTCCGGCTTTTAAGGTAGCCTCAAAACTGCCCTGCCAGAGGAGAATCCAAGGTATCCAAATGGCGGCTACCATTCCTAAATTGATGGCGATCGCCACTACAGACGGACTTTTTTCTCCCCAAATCCAATCCTGCCATTTAGAAGAGGGATGTTTAAGCCCTTGCCGCCGCTCTTTATGAGCATAGCGCGCCCACTCCACGAGGGTTGGTCGTTGGGGAGAAATCGCCGGAATAATCAACAGAAACATGATCCCCGTTAAGATGGACACAATCAACATCATCGGCATCAAATTCTCTTCGATAGAAATCGGAGAAATCCAGGGATAGAACAACCCCAGCATCCAGATTTGAACGCTGGCTGATAACCCATAACTTTGAGCTTTACTTAATAACGTGCCATTCGGATTATTAAACTGACGATTCAGCCCTTGCCAAATCCAGTAAATTCCACCCAGTAAACTGATGAATAGCCAGGAAAATACTAGATGATAATTTCTTTCTTGATAGGTCCAGAAAAACCACTTAAATTCAAACCAGTTAAAGTTGCTGTCATCCCAGCTCAAGTAGTACAAAATAAACGAGACAACACTGAAACCCAACCAACCGGCTAAAGCACTACTGACGATCGCTTGATATTGCACTTCAGCCACAAATAAGGCATTTAGAAGAGATGCCGTATATAGAAAAGTAGCCGAGGCAGCGATGACGGCGTAAAAACCAAAGAGCCACCCGAGGGGAACACCGGCGGCGATCGCACAGCTCAAATGTAAGGGAATCGCCAACCCGAGTCCCAGGTACAACAGAACCGGAACCCCAAGCAATTTACCAAGCAAAATGTTTTGACTGGTTCGGGGACTCAACCGCAGAAAATTGAGGGTTCCTCGGCGTTTTTCCTTCACTAAATCGCTACTTAATAAATAAACGCCTCCGGCGAATAACAGTAACGGCAGCATGAAACTGAGACTATTAAAGGCAAATTCCCACTGAATCACCGTTTCATACTGTTGACAGTATCCGCCAACAATTTCCTCGGACCAGCCGAGACAATTTTTTTGAGAATGAATCCCCACAATTAGGCACTGACTAATGGCCGATAAAAACAAAACAATTCCCACCGAACGGCGAGTTAATCGGCCTTTTAATTCTCGAACTAACTGGGGATTGCTTTCCCCCAAATTATGTAATAATTGTGTCAACATTTCCGTTCTTCTTGGAGGATTATTAAAACTTAGAGAGCGAGTCGTAACTTCCGGTTGAAAGTTTAGTCAGACCCAACCCAACTGCTTGCTAGGGCTTAAGATGCCTGTTTATGCCCTAATTTCAGGAAAATCGTTTCCAAATCTTCCTGGGTCGAGTGAAATTCATGTAACGGAATCCCCGACTCCACGAGCGATCGCAACAAATTGGCACTCTCTTCCGGAGTCCCCGCAAAATGCACCCGTAAAGTTTTGCCATCGGGATTTACCTCCCATCCCTCGACTTGGGGATGCTGTTTCAGTTCCCCTTCTAATGCCTCTAACTTACCCAAAGTCGCGATTAAAATTTGCTGGCGACTCAAGCGCTGGTAGAGTTCTTTTAAAGGCGCACTTTCCACCAAATACCCGAGTTCCATAATTCCCACGGAAGTACACAATTCCGCCAAGTCACTCAACACATGAGAGGAAATCAAAATAGTCATCCCCGCTTCGCGCAGGGTTTTGATAATTTCCCGAAACTGCATTCGGGCGATGGGATCTAACCCCGAAACTGGCTCATCGAGTAGCAGTAAAATCGGTTCATGGACAATCGTTCGCGCTAGAGAAAGCCGCTGTTTCATGCCTCGGGATAAGGTAGCAATCGAACTGGTACGCTTATTCTCTAATTGCACCAATTCCAAGACTTCATAAAGACGCTGACTGCGCCGGGGTTCCCGTAGGTAATAAAGTCGGGCAAAATAGTCCAGATAGTCCCAAACTGTTAAATCATCATACAGGGGAAAATCATCGGGCAAATAGCCGAGGCGACGTTTAAGGGTGGGATTATTACTATCCCGGAGGAGGCGTTCCCCATTGATATAAATTTCCCCAATTGTGGGTTCCTCTGCCGTCGCCAGCATTCGGATTAAGGTCGTTTTACCGGCACCGTTGGGTCCAATCAGTCCATAAACTTCCCCGGGACCGACTTGTAAATGAACATCATTAACGGCGATATGTCGGTCAAATTGCTTAGTGAGTCCACGAGTATCGATTGCCAGTTCTGTTGCCATAAGTGCTGGACGTTGAGATCGTTAAAGGGTGACTTATCTGCTACCGTAACCTCTCCCTAGGGCGATCGTCAGTAGTGTTGCAGAAATTGCTACCGGGGGACCTGATTGGTCTGGAACGCTCTGAGTAAAAATATCTGGTCTCGGCAGCACTCTTGCTTGATATAGTGGAGTTTCTTAACCAAAATGGGTGTAACTTTCACGAGATTGGGTGGTAATGGCACTGGCAACTGTGAATTCTCTCCTGTCCTCCTTTGGACGCTTTGGCGTCGAACTGGGGCTCGATCGCATCAAACGACTTTTAAATGATTTAGGCAATCCCCACAACAGCATTCCCTTGATTCATGTCGCTGGAACCAATGGGAAAGGGTCTGTCTGTGCCTATCTTTCGGCTATTCTCATGGAAGCGGGGTATCGAGTCGGGCGCTATACCTCGCCGCATCTGGTGGATTGGACGGAACGAATTTGTGTGAATGACAGCCCCATTTCTGCACAAGGGTTGCAGGAGGTCCTCATTCAAGTTACCGAGGCGATCGACCCCTCTGCGCCTTCTCCCACCCAGTTTGAAGTGATTACCGCCGCAGCTTGGCTGTATTTTGCCCAACAACAGCTTGATGTGGTGGTGATGGAAGTGGGACTCGGGGGCCGATTGGATGCGACGAATGTTTGCGATCGCCCTCTGGTGACGGTGATTACCTCGATTAGTTGGGAACATTGGCAACGCCTTGGCCCTACCCTGGCCGATATTGCCCGGGAAAAAGCCGGAATTCTCAAACCGGGATGTCCTGCCATCGTGGGACCCTTACCTCCGGAAGCAAAAACCGTGGTCGATCGCCGGATTGCGGAACTCAACTGTCCCGCCCTCTTTCCGGAACCCGCCACCCCAAGCGCCATCCAACCGGGATGGGTCCAGACTCAAGGACTCTCCTATCCTCAGACCCTTCCCGGTGAAGCGCAATTGATTAATTCTGCCCTAGCTATCGCCACGGTGCAAACCCTCAGACAACAAGGGTGGCAAATTTCCGACGAGGCGATCGCCCAGGGAATGGCCAAAACCCAATGGCCGGGGCGTCTCCAGTGGGTGATTCGAGACCATCGCCCCCTGCTGATTGATGGTGCTCACAATGCTGCTGCGGCCCAAATCCTCGGCGATTATGTCGAGAGTCTGAAGGCCCCAAAGACCCACCCCAACATCCCAGAAGGGTCCTCACGACCGAGGGTCACCTGGGTGATGGGAATGCTTTCCACCAAAGATCATGCCGGTATCTTCACCGCCTTGCTGCGATCGGGAGATAATTTATACTTAGTTCCCGTCCCAGACCATGACTCTGCCCAACCGGAAGAGTTAGCCACCCTTGCCCGAAATATCTGTCCGGCGGTAGAGGACATTCGCTGTTATTCTGACCTTTTTCCCGCCTTAAAAGAAGCCTTGCAACTAGAGAGTAATCTAACCGTATTATGTGGGTCTCTTTATTTGCTCGGATATTTTTTGAGCGAAACCCAGAAGGAAAAGGAATGAATTCGGAAGGATAATAAAACATATTCCCCCGGGCTAAAACTGGGGAGACCCATTTAGATGATTACCGGAATCTAATTCAATCAACTGTGGGGGAGTCTCTACTATGGTATTTCAGCACAAAACTCTTAAACTTTTAATTTTAACGGGGTTTGTGATGGGGAGTTTTGATGGCGTTGCCCCCCTTCAAAGTAGGCTGTTGATTCCCGAGGCGATCGCGCAAACTGCTCAAGAAGAACAACCAGAAGCCGATCGCCTGTTTGAGTTAGGCAGCTGGTTGACTGACAAAAGTTAAAAATGAGGGCTGAAAGCTTTACGGTGAGGATTTTTAGCCCTGAGCTTGA
>NZ_JAMXFD010000060.1 GCF_025370875.1 Laspinema palackyanum D2c | reverse complement strand
CTTTTCAAGCCCCAGGCTAAAAATCCCTGAATGTAAAGCTTTCAGCCCTCATTCTTAACTTTTGTCAGTCAACCAGCTTGCTCGCTAATCCACTAAGCGATACATATCAAAAATTAAAGGGTGATAACAATGGCAAAAAAACAAAAATTCCCGTATTTAGTCGGGTCCAAATGGACCTCACAACAACAAACTTGGGGATGGAGACATTTCCAAGTGGTGAACCGCAAAAACGAGGGCAAATGGGTGTTTGCAGAAATGGTTTCCGCTTGTGACCCTAACGTGCGCTTTTGGATTAATGCCACCCAATTTAAAGATAGAAACCTCTGGCAAGCCGGTTGGCAATCTTTACAAGAAATGCAATCCCAACCCGAAGAGGACCTGGTAGAACTCTAACTCCCCTTTCATGATACAGTCAGAAAAGAAAAATCCCCTTGACCTAAAATTCCATGAGTGCCGCAGTTACCGTCGAAAATGTCCACAAAGTTTATAACAAAGTCCCGGTAGTCAATGACTTGTCGTTTACCATTGCACCGGGAGAGATGTTTGGCTTGCTAGGACCCAATGGTGCAGGCAAATCCACCACCATTCGGATGCTCACCACCCTCACCAAACCCACCAGTGGGAGTATCAAAATTGCCGGATATGATGTCCAGGGTCAACCGATCCAGGTGAAGCAGTGCATCGGCGTCGTCTTACAACAAGTCAGTGTGGATAATGACCTCACCGTCTGGGAAAATATGGAGTTTCACGGACGACTGCATCATATTCCGAACCGGGAACGGCAAGAGAGAATCAAGCAATGGCTGAGTTATGTGGAACTCGGCGATCGGCAAGACAGCCAGGTAAAAACTTTATCAGGCGGCATGAAACGGCGGTTACAAATTGCCCGAGCACTGTTACATCAACCGGATATCTTATTTTTAGATGAGCCAACCGTCGGACTGGATCCGCAAACCAGGCGGAGGTTGTGGGAAATTATAAAAGATTTAAACCGCCAGGGGATGACGATGTTGCTAACCACTCATTACATGGATGAAGTGGAATACCTGTGCGATCGCATTGGAATTATGGATGGGGGGAAATTAATTGAACTCGGGACACTCCAACAGTTTAGACAAAAACATGGAGAAGGATTGGTGATGAAACAAATTGGCGATCGGTGGGAATATAAATTTTTCTCAGACATTGCCGAAGCCAACGCCTACCTGGAACAACAACCAGACAAAACCGGATTAATGGTTCGTCCTTCTAACTTAGAAGATATTTTTGTCGAACTCACCGGACGTCAGTTAGACTAAGAGACTCCGAAAGTTTAACTGAATCAGTTAAATGTCGAACGAACTCCACCGCGTTTAAAATATTTGGTGGTTAGAGGTTTTGGATGTACGGAAATCGTCAATGTCAAGTTTAGCTAGTCAGATTGAAGCCATACTGTACTTAAAAGGGAAACCGCTTGCGATCGCGGAAATTGCCGAATATGCCAACTGCGATAAAGAAACCGCAGAAGAAGCACTCATTCAACTGATTAACGATTATGCTCACCGAGACAGTGCGCTAGAAGTGCTAGAAACCGAAAACGGCTATAGCTTGCAACTGCGAGAAACCTTTCAAGACTTCATGCATCGCTTAATTCCAGCAGAATTAGGCGTCGGTGCCTTGAGAACCTTAGCGGCGATCGCCCTCAAAGGCCCCCTCAGCCAAACCGACTTAGTAGAACTGCGCGGTTCAGGTGCTTATCAGCACGTTCAAGAATTAGTCCAACAAGGGTTTGTCCGCAAACGCCGACAACCCGAAACGCGATCGTTCTCCCTACAAGTCACCGCCAAATTTCATCAATACTTCCAATTAGATCAGTTACCAAAACAGTTAGAATTACCCTTTCAACAAGACCAAAATCCAGAAAACGATGAACCCGAAGAATTCCCCGAAGAATTCCCCGAAGAATCATCCACGGAATAGAGAGGAAATGAGGCTATGTGCTGCCATTCCTGCTGCTGTACTGTAAAAAAACGATTGCAATCGGAGTTTCTACGCTTGACTCAACCCTTGTAAAAACTCCAACACAATGCGATCGCTTTCTTCCGTACATTCGGTAACCGGGTAATGGTGGATGATGCGGATTCCCTGAGATTGGAGAAGGCGACTGGTTTCTGCTTCATCCTCCTCCCCGTCCACCACGAGAATCCCTAACTTACCTTCAGAACAAACCAGAAAATGAGGGGGTTGATTTTGCTTGGCATCCGGCGTCGTCAATCGCGCCGTCGCGTTCGGGAAAAACAGAACTCCAGCGCGATCAAGTGCTTCTGCAATCTTCACCTCTGCCTGCGATCGAAATTGCCAACCATTCCAGGAATGAGTAACGGATTCAGAACTTGAATGGGCGATCGGATTGCCCTCCAGTTCAGCATTTATATCATCTTCCTGTAATAATTCAGTCTTATCATCTGGCCTTTTTTCTTTGTAGAAATCGCCTTGACAGGAATCAGATTGGCCTAAATTAGCAAATAGTTTTGCACCACTGAGATTAGCTTCACTTAAGCTGCCTCCGCTAAGATTCACTCCAATGACTTGAGTGCGATAAAAATTGATTTGATTCCTCCGTAAATATCGCTTCAGCACAGACTGGAGATTACCTTTTTTAACCTTTTCTCCCAATGCTTCTGTCAGTAACTTCCAGAGTTTAGCACCCGTTGCCTTGATATATTCATAATCGTATCCAGAGACTTGAGCAATTTCCTGATAAGACTGGTTTCCTTCCCAACACTGACGAAAGATCAACTCTTGAACATCATTGAGGCGATCGTCCTCCAGGACAGCTTCCACGAGCGCCAGTGCTTCCTCAACCTTCATCTATCAAGTCCACCCCAACGTTGTTATGGTAGTCTGAGCAAGGGTTAGTAGCAGGTAGGACAACTTAGCTGGAGCCACCGCCCCCTGTTCGCCGCAGGAGTCACTCCGCCATCCGACCCTCGAATTTCCGCTAATCTTACCACAAAAAGCAAAAAAACGCTACTTTTTATCACTTTTTGTCACTTTTTATCACTGGACAAGCTAAAACCGGGTTGTTAAAGTGGGGACAAGCTAGAGGGATTTGAGGATACTCTTAATGAAAATCAATCGTTCTAAACTCTGTGCGATCGCATTACTGACTACTACCTTGAATGTAGTTCCAAATTTAGCTGTACCTCAAGTTGCTTTTGGATCGGAAATACAGCATCGTGGAGATCTTATCATAGACCCGAACTATGTAGGCGATTTTTGCGTTCTTTTAGGCCCGATCCGGGAGTATGCCGATGTAATACTTGATTGGGGACCCTTTCAAGGAACAAGAAGAGTATATCCCGATCCAAGTAGACCCAACCAAATTTATGGTGTAAATGTTTACGCGAAAGGAAATAATGTACCTTTTATCACTGCTTATACCAGTGAAGGAGTGGGGCAGGGATATCCACAAGTAACTAATCCTTTGAAGCGATGCCAAGATACGGGATATGGCATTTCCAATCCTCCTTATCTTGACTGGAGCGATCGGTAATTGAAAGAAACTATTCTCCTTTCCCATATTAAGGGATTGGAGGTAGTCTGAAGGAGCCGTTACTGAGCAATTTTATTTAACGCTATAGGGAGCAGGGATTTAACAATTTACTAAATGTTATTATGTTCTAGCCGTAGGAGGTTTATCTAAGATGAATATCCACTCAGGTTTGTTTTATCGAGGCGCTTTGGTGGCAAATTTGCTTGTAGCATTTACCATTGCTTCCACTATCGATGTTCACGCCGAAGGGAGGAGGAACGGAGTAAGAAATTATAGCTCTAACTGTAGTTTTTATGGACAAAACCAAGCTCAGGCCGAATCAATTGGCTGTTCGATTGAGCATGGTTCAAGCCGAATTGTAATTAGTTGGGATGATGGATTTACGACTACTCTGAATGCTCAAAGAAATGGTAATTGGCTATCCATGCCTTCTGAGTCTAGAGCAGAAGTACGATTTTATACCGGGACTGGACAAGTAGCTCACGTTGAAATTTACGAAGGTCCCGGTCAAGGAATCATTGTTGTCGATCCCTAACTGGATAAATCACTGAGCGTTTGACCTCCATGTTTGACCCCAATGATATCGTCAACTTCATGGCTGTAAATTGAAAAGTCTTGGTGAATGAGACAGTATTCGCATTTTCCTTCAGCCCGATCGCTCGTAAGCTGACGCAAACCCGGCGGTATGGAAAAAAACTCATTTATTTTATTGATTCTGCATAAGCTTTTGCCTTGAGCAACGTCATTAAGCGATCGAGTTGCTCGGATAAATCTAGTTCTGCCGATTCAGTTTCATTTAACCTACCTTCGCGATTTTTTTCTAACAATTCTCCCAAACGCGCTTGAGCATCTCCCGATACTTTGAAAGCAGCAATTTCTCCCGGAGTGGGACCAGAAATTAAAAAATCAAGCACTTCCACATAAACCACTGGGGAAGCCGTTGGATTGGCAACGGTGGGAAGCATCTCTGTAGTTGCGCTGTTGGGGATAGACTCCACAAGCCTCTGGAGCAGTTCCGGTAGGCGGTGTTGTAAGGGTTGCAGGCGCTTTGCCCATTCATCTGGGACTTGAATCGTGAGTTCTGCCATTGCAATTTGTCCTCATGATAAGGAGACGCTTCGGTATGCTTTTTCGGTTAAGATTGACTGATATTCTAGCAAGAGAAGGCTTGACTCTGTTGGGGAGCCTTCAACACTCCTCCCCCCTCGCCTCTACCACTACAGAATTAGAGGAAGCGATTTCTGAGACGGGAAGTTTCCCTAACGCAGAGTAATTCATCGAAAGTCTAAAAGGCGATCGCTCACAACAGTCTTATTGTTTTGAGCGAAGTTTTTCCTGAAAAAGAGCCTTCATCTCTTCATCGGTAATATCGTAAGCATATTTAGCAGTAGTTTCACTTCTACGGCTCATCATAATTTTAAGGGCTTCGTGACAAGCAGTCTCATCATTCCGATGAGCTTTCATATAAGCTTTTAATTCGCTATTTGTCAGATTTTGAAGATTTTCGCTCATTCAACAAACTCCCAGATTCCCTCTTCATTTATTATGATGGCGAACTCATCGTTTCTACCAGCTTGAACATAAATAGTTTTTAACGCCGGATCGTAGCGAAACACATTGATCACTTGATACAAGTTAGAAAGCATCTGACAAACTTTAACACTCCCATACGCTTGTGCAACAGTGGGCAATTTTTCACCTCGGCAATTTTATCTTATAAATCCCTTAAAACAACAAAACCCCAACACTTTCGTGGAGGGGTTTCGTTTAAATAATGACCGGGCACCGAGCTATTTTCCCAGGAGGCTACCCTCCAAGTATCTTCGCCGCAGTCGCGTTTCACGTCCGAGTT
>NZ_JAMXFD010000059.1 GCF_025370875.1 Laspinema palackyanum D2c | reverse complement strand
TGCGGCGAAGATACTTGGAGGGTAGCCTCCTGGGAAAATAGCTCGGTGCCCGGTCACTTTTAAAACAAAAAGCCTCCTGTTTCTCTTCATAGAACAGGGGGCTTTTTGGTTTTTAGAGTTGGATTAAAATTATGAACAAAACTGCTCGACACAGCGAACAAAGATTTCGACCCCCATACTCAGAGCGGTTTCGTCAAAATTAAAGCGAGGATGGTGATGGGGATAGGCTAGGTTTTGAGAGAGATTGGCTCCGCCTAGAAAGAAGTAACAGCCGGGGACTTCTTGTAAAAAGAAGCTCATATCTTCCCCTCCCATTGTTTGGCAATCTGGAACAATTCCGGCGGGGGTTTCCACGACATTTTCAGAGACCGATCGCACTAATTGAGCGATCGCCGGATGATTAATCACTGGTGGATAAAGTTTTTGGTAATCTAACTCATAGCTTGCCCCATGACTATGACAGACCCCCGCAATGATCTGCTCAATCCGTTTAGGGATAGTTTCTCCTAATTCTGGATTAAAATAGCGCACAGTTCCGCTCAAGTGGGCAGAGTCGGCAATTACATTTAACGCTTTCCCTGCATGAAGTTCGCCCACGGTTACTACAGCCGATTCTAAAGGATTGACATTGCGCGCCACAATGGTTTGCAATGCCTGAACGATTTGGGCGGCGACTAAAATTGAATCGACGGTTTGATGAGGCATGGCCCCATGTCCGCCTTTGCCCTGAATATGGCAGCGAAAAAACTCCGTTGCAGCCATTAAGGGACCGCTCCGCACCCCTACAGTGCCTAGGGGAAGATTGTTCCACAGGTGCAATCCGATGATGGCATCTACTGCAGGATTTTCTAAGACTCCAGCTTCAATCATGGGTTTAGCACCCCCCGGTCCTTCCTCTGCGGGTTGAAAAATGAATTTGACCGTTCCAGAAAATTGCTCGGGATGTTGGGAGAGATAGTAAGCAGTTCCTAGGGCGATCGCCACATGACCATCATGTCCACAAGCGTGCATTTTTCCCGGATGCTGCGATCGGTAGGGAATCTCATTCTCTTCAAAAATCGGCAGTGCATCCATATCGGCGCGAATCCCGATCGCCTTGCCCGGATTTTCACCTTCAACAATGGCCACAATCCCTGTTTCGGCAATCCTAGTGTCATGCTTAATTCCCCATTCTTGCAATTTTTGAGTAATAAATTCAGCACTCAGATGTTCTTTAAATGCCAGTTCGGGACGTTGATGCAACCACCGCCGCCATTCCACCAGTTGAGGCTGTAAAGCCTGTATTTCAGCCCGAAGGCTAGATTGATTAATTCGCTGCGGATTGAGAGATGTAGAAAACATGGGTTAAGCTTTGGAAAAAATAGAGGCTTTCACGATAATTTCTGTCTTTCTAATACGCCCCCTCCCAAAAAATATAGCTTTTATTTTTGTGAGAAAACGGGACAAATACATGGGCGTTTAGATAAGCAAATTAACAGGTTTTAGGCTGTAATATCCACCTTATTTTAATGATTTAAAATCGGTAAACGGGGCAGCAGTGCCTCAAGGTCGAGATTAGAGGCTGAGTGAAGGAGTTGGTCTAAATTATGAGCATCTTCCAAACAAGGAATCGTCCCCAAGACGCGAGTTTGAGTGAACGATTCAATTAAATCGATGGGAGTTAACTCGGCAATTTCGGCCTCAGACCGAGGTTGGATACAATTGAGGATAATTCCTAGTAATGGCACTCCAGCTTGTCGAGCGAGGGCGACATTGGCAACCGCAGCGGCGATCGCCCCTAATCTCACGGGTACAACTAACACCGTTGGAATGCGCCAATCGTGGGCTAAATCGGCTACAGTCAACTCCCAAGAAATTGGGGAACCCAATCCCCCCACGCCTTCCACGAGGACGAAGGAGAAGCGCGCTTGCAGTTGGGTAAACACCGGCCAGAGTTCTTTAAGATCTACGGAACGACCCTCTCGCTCAGCAGCGACTGGGGGGGCGAGGGGGGCCTCGAAATAGAGAGGCGTAATTTCTTCTGGGGATTGTTTTAACTCAAACAGCCGTTGATAGAGTTCTCGATCGCCCCTTCCCGACTGTAGCGGTTTCATCAGGGCCAGGGAACCCTGGGGATAATACCGTTGCCAATAGGCGGCGATCGCTGTTGTCACCACGGTTTTACCCGCATCGGTATCCGTTCCAGCAATCAGTAATGTGTTCAATGTTTTATTCGGGTCCTTAGTCATCAGTTTGGCAATCTCTTACGTTCTAGTCGCTAACGCTAATCTCAAGTTCATAGGGGATCCCGGCTCCTGCGGCTACATCAATTTTATAATCTCCAGGGACAGAAACCTGACCTTGCCATTGCACCAGCATCGCACCATCTTCAACCATTTGACCGTTGGGATAGCGGATATCCAGACCGATCGCCCCAGAAAGCACGGAGACTTTCAGACTCTGGCCTCTGTTCACATTCACTACATAGCGAGTGGGTTGGTTGGTGGTACGTCCACTCTGCCTGCTACTACCCCCAGAGACCTGAACTCGTTGGATGTCTATCCCTGGAGTCGGATCCGCGCTTGGAGTGGGGACGGGGATCGGCCTGGGAGCAGGGGTGGGTTCCGGTCTGGAGGGGGGACTGGGAGCAGGGGTGGGTTCCGGTCTGGAGGGGGGACTGGGAATCGGAGCAGGACTGGGGGTCGATTCTAAGGGTTCTGGACGAACAGGAGACTGATCCTGGGGAGAAACTGGAGAGGCCGATTCCGGGTCGGTTGATGCCTGACTCGCCCGAGTAATCCGCAACTCAAAATTACTGGGAGAGAATCCGGGCAAGCTAAATAACTCGATTTGGTATTCTCCGGTTTCTTGTAACCTTCCCGTCCATTGACTGACGCCTCTGGATTCGCCAAGGGCCTGACGGTTGGGACCCCATACGTTCATTAAAATCCCCCGGTTGGCAAGACTAGCGCTCAACACTTCCCCCTCAGTTCCCGAAACGATGTATTTAATAATTTCGTTCTCTTCCACAGTGCCTTCGACAGCAGTGGTTACCCCGCTGTCAACATTCAGGGGAATGGTAGAAATAATCGGGTCTGCGGGGGGTGGGGGTTCCGGTTGTTGGGAACCGGGGCGTGGGATGCCGGGAATCAGCAACGGGTTAGAGGAGGTTCCGGGAGTAGAAGGGGTGGAACCGGGATTGGGTGAGGGGGTTGTGGTGGAGCCCGGGAGAGGGGCGGGAATCGGTGAAACGGGTGCCGGTTCCAGGTCCGATTCTACATTGGAAAATAAGGGAGCCGGATTCTCCTGGACATCGGGGCGATCGAGCTTTAAGAAGGAACGGACGACATTCCAAGACCCTAATCCACTGAGGAGAATGATGGCAAAGATTCCCAGGCCGATCGCGATCGGGTGGTCAAATAAAGAATCAGAACTGGGAGAGATACCTGGTCGGGGAACGTTGGGGTCGAGTGTGGGAGAACCCACGGGGTTGCGGCCTACAGCAATCGTAGCCAGTTCCGATCCAGAGGGATCGTTATGTTGAGGAATCGGGCGTTGGGCACTCACTTGGCCCAGGACGAGCTGGACTTCCTTGGCATATTGGTAGCGATCGCCCGGTTTGTAACTCAACATCCGATTCAGGATCCGTGCCAATTCTGGCTGTACCGGATGGGGAACAAATCGTTCCCAGTGCCAAACCAGCTTGACATCATCAAAGAGGTCTTGGGGTTCTCTTGCAGTGAGCAAGACCACCGCAGTCACTGCTAGGGCATAGAGGTCGCTACTGGGATAAGCTCGACCCGTTTGCATTTGTTCGCTAGGCGCATAGCCTAATTTTCCCACGGTTGTGGCAGCAGTCCCCTGTTCTGGAAACTGAATCAGGGTAGCGAGTTCTTTAACTACGCCAAAATCAATTAAGACGGGCCAACGGTCGGATTCCCGGCGAATAATATTTTCCGGAGAAATATCGCGATGAATAATTCCTTGGCTGTGGATGTAATCCAGGATGGGTAAAAGTTGCTGCATCAACTGCAACACTTCAGTTTCAGAAAATCGCTTGCCTGCGGATTTATACTCGTCGAGCAGGGTTCGATAGGTTTTTCCGGCTACATAATCTTGGACTAAAAATAGCCGTCCTTCTTCTTCAAAGGTGGCTCTAAACTGGGGAATTTGAGGATGTTGAATTTGATAGAGAATGGCGGCTTCTCGTTGGAACAATTCCAGGGATTTGACCTGGGCATGGCTGCCATTTTGGGCGGGAATAAATTCTTTGAGGGCGCAGCGTTCGTTAAACCGGCCTTGATCTTCGGCAAGATAGGTGCGGCCAAACCCTCCCTGACCTAAGAGACTGAGTATATGATATCGGTTTTGTAAGATGGTTCCACTAAAAATTGCGGTTTGCATAGAAGTTAAGTTTTCGTTTAAATCAGAGGGATTGAGGGTTCTTCGATAGGGTTTAACCGAAAAGAGGCGATCGCACAGATCGGCCTTCAAAAGGTCCGGGAGGGGTGGCGATCGCCCCTGATTCATAGAGCCTGGGTTGATTAAGCTAACCGGGTTAAGCCCTGTGAGTCTTTTTCTGAGCCTGTTCCGGTTGGCTGTACTGGACATTTCAGCCCGTCCCCTCCTGAGTCCCCAATCTGCCCCCGGACCCGGACTGAGTTTCCTCCTGCTCTCTATTCTGGCAAAGTTATTTCAGGAGGACGCTCCTCAGAAACGCGCTGAACCTCAAAATTCTCGATATTCGTTTCAAAGCGATTGAAGATGACGCGCATTTCGTCATAAGCCACAGCCGTAGAAAGACCTCGGGGGGTGGGACATTGGACCCTCAGTAAGGTTTGAAAACCCCCAAACTCTTCGTTGATATAGAAGGATTTGGGACACTGAAAACTGATAAAGCCTTCTAGAGCAAGCTGATTGAGGGCGGCAACTCCCAAGGGAGAGTTCAGGATATTTTCCCACTGTTGCGAAACTTCTGAATCGGTCATTCGACGCCACTGCTGAGATTGAGCTTGAGGGGGATTAGGGTTTTGGCCGAAGTTGGGGGAGGCTCCTAAACAACTGGCGATCGCCAGGGTGACTCCGACTCCTGCATAACGGACAATCCGACTAGCGGCGCGGGCAATTGGGTGGATTTTGTCAGTTGGGTTCATCACAAACTCCCGTTTTAAACTGGATAGCGGTCAAATTAGCCTGAAATTTACAACGCGCATCAATACAACACAGGACCTAATCCGGAATTTTCTGGCTTAGGTTGATATCAAGCCGAATCTTAGAACTGGCCTACAGTAAAGCCCAGATCACTCCGGTCCTTTACCGCGTCTCTACAACAAAAATCAGAAATTTGGGCAGTGAAACCGGGTTTCTTGCCCAACCGATTGAGGGCGTAACGATATTTTAGGATTGGCCGGAAAGCTTAGCTTTTACCATTTCTTGAACTTTTTTGCCTTCAGCCTTGCCTTTGAGTTGCTCCATCACCGGACCCATCACTTTGCTCATATCTTTGAGAGAGGTAGCACCCACTTCTGCCACAATTTGAGCAATCACTGTACTCACTTCTTCATCAGACAGGGGTTTGGGCAGGTATTCTTCCAGAATTGCCAATTCTTGGGCCTCTTGGGCGGCGAGTTCCTCGCGACCGCCTTGCTGATATTGTTCAATGGACTCTTTGCGCTGCTTGGCGAGTCTGGAGAGGATCTCTAGTTCTTGTTCTTCCGTTAAAGTATCCTGGCCCGAAGGTCTGAGGCTTACTTCCTTTTCCAGAATCAATTTTTTGATACTGCGGACCGTTTCCAGACGAATTTTATCCTTGGATTTCATCGCTGTCTTGATGTCTTGGTCAATTCGTTCCTTTAAGCTCATAACTTTTTTTAATGATTTAACCTTTAAGTTGGGAAAACCGCGTCAGGGAGGCAACCGAGGAAGCCAGCCTCCTTCCAGCCTAGCCGCAACCCAGGGGAGTCGGCAATGATCCTGGGAACATCAAAGAAGGTTTCGGAAATTTCCCTGGAAAAAACAGCACTATTGGCTCAATAGCTCTAGCTGTGGCCAGCAGGGAGCCATTGATGAGGGAGTGGGTAGGAGGTGGGGGCGTCGCTGCTGTTGCCCTTTTGCTAAGTTAATCCATATTTTTCGGTAAATATCACCCCACAAACCTCATGGAATATAGATTAGAGGGGCATCTGTTTCGCTTTCGCCCGATTGATGAATTTAATTTACCCCCGAATTTCTATCTTGCTTGGGATAGAGATCCGCGAAAATAATGACGAAAAATTCCGATTGAGGTGATAAAATTTGAACCAATGAACGTCCGATAAAGTGCCTGCCGTGATCCGTTCTGCTACTTTAACCCTCCAGCCAACTCTGGCTACCTTTGCTGACCATAGTCGTCTGCGACTGTTTTCAGGTTCTGCTAACATCCCTCTGTCTCAAGAAGTGGCTCGCTACTTGGGAATAGATTTGGGGCCAATGGTCCGGAAGCGGTTTGCTGATGGTGAACTTTACATCCAAATCCAGGAGTCAATCCGGGGATGTGATGTTTACCTGATTCAACCCTCTTGTTATCCGGTGAATGACCACCTGATGGAATTGCTGATTATGATCGATGCCTGCCGACGAGCCTCGGCAAGGCAAATCACCGCCGTGATTCCCTATTATGGCTATGCTAGGGCCGATCGCAAAACAGCGGGACGAGAGTCCATTACTGCCAAACTGGTGGCCAATTTGATTACCCAAGCCGGTGCAAGTCGGATTTTGGCAATGGATTTGCACTCAGACCAAATCCAAGGGTATTTCGATATCCCCTTAGACCACGTTTATGCCTCGCCGGTTGTCTTGGACTACCTCGTCAGTAAACAACTCTCTGACATTGTGGTAGTCTCCCCAGACGTGGGCGGCGTGGCGAGAGCTAGAGCATTTGCCAAAAAGTTAAACGATGCGCCTTTGGCGATTATCGATAAACGTCGGCAAGCTCATAATGTGGCCGAAGTTATGAATTTGATTGGTGATGTAAAGGGCAAGACGGCAGTGCTGGTCGATGACATGATCGATACTGCTGGCACGATCTGCGAGGGGGCTCGCTTACTCCGGAAAGAAGGGGCCAGACAGGTTTATGCCTGTGCAACTCATGCAGTTTTTTCTCCTCCGGCAGTTGAGCGCCTTTCTACAGGGGTGTTTGAAGAGGTGATCATCACGAATACAATTCCGATACCTGAGGATAAACGCTTTAAACAGTTGACTATCCTTTCGGTTGCCAATTTATTAGGTGAAACGATTTGGCGGATTCATGAAGATAGTTCCGTTAGCAGTATGTTCCGCTAAGTTGCAGCGGGTGGAGTCCCTGGTGAAACCAACCGCATAAGTGTCAACGCAGGTATCAGCCTGCGTATTTTCATGATTTAGCCCGCCTCTGCGGGCTTCTTTGGGTGGAGTTGAAGTCAATCAGGCCGAGGCAGGATATCCCCGGGACTTCCAGCTATCAAATTCCCTGAGCTTGCACTGATATTAGTTAGGGCTATTAAAGCAATTTAAAGGCGTTTTTTCGGACACTGAACCGATTAGTTTTTTATTTAGTTTTTTATAAAAAATGAAGCCTAAATTTAAAGATTCTGTGGCATGGCAGCAAGCCGAAATTCTGATGCAACCGGCTTTGATTCGCGTCCTGGATAATATTCGCAAACAACTAGAAGATTCCAGTTGGGAAGGAAGTTACGAAGATGTCCAAACGCCTTTTCCCGGCTACCTGCTCTGTTTAAAACAGGGAGAGGTGGAACACCAGTTTAATGTCTGGGAACTGTGCTTTGAAATTTGCTTTCAAAATTATAGCCCCACTCATGCAGCCCCAGAAAGCCGTGATGTGGAAATTGATAGCAGTTTGATTGATGAAGAAGGGGAAGTGGATTGGAATCGACTGGATGAAAAAGCCAAGCAGTTGGTTCAGGAGATTTTTGCCAATTTGCCCTAGCTTTAACAAGGTTGAATCTGTCTGATAGCCTGTGAACAGGTAATTTACAAAAAAACCAGGGATGGCTATGACTCAGGAATTGCATGACCGTCAGGCGGCGAGTGGCGCAGTGTTTGCGGATTCGGACTCGGGAATTCAGGTGCCGATGAGTTATGGGAACGAGGAAGCGGCGATCGCCTCGGCATATCAGGGGGTGGCATTATGCGATCGCTCGGATTGGGGTCTGATTCAAGTCAGCGGTGGCGATCGCCTGCGCTTTCTACATAACCAAAGCACGAACGAGTTCCAAAAACTCCCACCGGGACAAGGGTGCGATACGGTCTTTGTCACCTCTACGGCACGGACCATCGATTTGGCAACTGCTTATATGACGGAGGATACCACCCTGTTGCTGGTTTCTCCGAGTCGCCGTCAGAGGATTATTGAATGGCTCGATCGCTATCTGTTCCCTGCCGATCGCGTGGAGTTGCAAGATATCACCGAGTCGATGGCGACTTTTAACTTAATCGGTCCGGGAAGTTTGGCCCTGTTAGCCTCCTGGGGAGTAGTAGGCGATCGGCCTTATGCCAGTCATCAACTCCTCATCCTGGGCGAGATTCAGGTGCGAGTTGCCGTGGGCAGTGGATTGGCCCTACCCGGCTATACCCTGGTTTGCGATCGCAATGATGCCGCATCCCTGTGGAAATTCCTCACCGATGGCGGTGCCGTTCCCTTGGGAACCCAGGGGTGGGAACAACTGCGAATTCAGCAAGGACGCCCTGCACCCGACTGCGAACTGACGGAGGATTACAACCCCTTAGAAGCGGGGTTATGGCACAATATCTCGTTTGATAAAGGCTGCTACATCGGACAAGAAACGATCGCCCGCTTGAATACCTACAAAGGGGTGAAGGTGCAACTGTGGGGGGTAAAACTCAATGCACCGGCATCCCCTGGAACGGTGGTGACGATGGGGGAGGAGAAAGTAGGGACTCTCACCAGTTACACCGACAGTCCGGAAGGACCTTTTGGGTTAGCCTATATTCGCACGAAGGCAGGAGGTGCGGGTTTGCAGGTGCAAGTGGGTGAGGTGACTGGGGAGGTTGTGGATATCCCCTTTGTCACCCGAGGATATCTGGGGTAGTCATTGGTCATTTGTTGTTGGTCCTTGGGATTTTTGACGACTGAGGACCAACAATACCTGTGGAGTTTGGGTCAACAACAATTGACCTACGTTAGCCCTCCCTTTTTTTGGCGAAGGTATTGTTTAGAAGACTGAAGGGGTGACAATCCGGCTACAAACTAGACTGGATAAGGGACATAGCTCTTAGGCCCCTTCGATAAAAAGGCCG
>NZ_JAMXFD010000058.1 GCF_025370875.1 Laspinema palackyanum D2c | reverse complement strand
TATGATGTCAGATGCTATGTCTGTCATGGTTTTAAAATATTCCTCAACTCTCCTATTTTACCTGCGGAATGTGGGATGCATAGCTACTTCTGTCTACATTTGCTTTGTCAACCGAAGGCGGTGAGTGCAGCTTTTGCAGGGTAGTTTGCCATTGCAACGTTGTGCCGGTTTCTAGCAATATCCCCATCAACGTGGCAGTTATTACTTTAGTGCAAGAACCCAGATGGAACCGATCGCCAACGGTGAGGGGAATGCCGCTGCCATACTTGCGATCGCCCACCGCAGCGATTGCGCTCATCCCTTCGCTAGTAACAAGGGCCACAGCCAGAGCGGGTAATTTGTAAGTGGGTTGGATGGATTCAAGAATTGACTGGAGATTTTCCATTCCACAGGCCGGGAAGTCGCGGAGATTGTAACTGAGCACCAATGCTTATGGGCGCTCGCTTCATTCTGCTCCTCCCAGTTTCTTTCAAATCGTCTCATCAAATCATCTCAAACGCTTGCCAGTCTGTTCTGTCGTTAGGGGCCTATGTTGCGGCAATCCGACGAGGCGAGTCAGCAGCACCGCATCTTTCATCAACTGTTCTAGGTTGGGGTCGTAGTCACCGGCGACAAGGGCGGCGTAGTCGGTGTCGAGGAGGTTGAGGCGATCGGGTTCTGTCATGGAAACTGTTAGTGCTAAGACTTCTGCGATTTTAGAATGCAGTTGCTGCCATCCCAACGCAACAATCCCGCCAGAGCTAGTCTAGCGGGATTGTCTTTTATATTGATTTTTAAAAAGACCTGCGCGGTCTGTCTTAACTGGTGTTTGTTTTTCTTATGCTCCTAATCTACCCGAGTCCTGGGGCTGGTGAATCTGCCCGGGGAGGTAACTTGGCGGGAGCATCTCTATTCCCAGCGAATTCGCTGCGGGTGAAATTCTGGCGAATCAATTTGACCGAGACCGAGTTTATCCGTGCTGGTTGCAGGGTGTGCAGGATGTCAGCCGGGAAGGGGCTTATCGCCTGAAAGCATTGGGGCCGGTGTTTGTCGGTGTTCGTCGGATAAGTGCCGGTTCTGACAGTTATCCTGGGTGGCGATCGCATCCGGCATCCGGTCAGTGTTCGGGGGATAACTTTGAGGGGGGACAGTTTGGGAACAGTGCATCTGGGTTGGATTCGAGGGAAGGCGATTCCCTACGGGATAGCTCCGCTTACCGCATCTGGGTCATGTTCACCCGTAAACTGTCGGTCCTGAAAGTTTGGGAGATAGTTTGGGAGAGGCCCGCCAGTATCCATTCCGATAGTTTAGAGGCGATCGCATCTGGGAACGGGTTTGTTGGATAAGTGGCAGTTCTGAGAGTTTGGGAAAGGCGATCGCATCCCAGGTCGTTGTGGGAACGATGCCAATTGAACCGATATCCGTAAAGTGTAGGGACCGGCAGTCTGGGAAGCGATCGCCTGCCAGTTTGGAGGAGTCTATCTAACAGGTTGCATCCCGGCAATGGGAAAAGCCTACGGCATTTCGCTTACCGCTTCTCCAGCCAAGTCTACCTGCGCCGGTGCAAGTAAGACCAATCCAAGACTAACCGCACCGACTACTAACGGTTAGGGTTTCCCCGATTGGGTTAGCTGTTTGCCCTCAACTCACATCACCTGATTCGTTCGGCTGCAACTTAAATTTGTTGTCGCCTTGAATGGCGACATAACCATCAGAAGGCTTCATGCTTTCTGAATTAATGGAACTAAGTGCATCATGTAATCTTGCTTTCCAATGGGTACGCCAGCCATGCGAAGAATATCGTAAGCCGTAACCAGATGGAAGTAGAAGTTGGGAATTAGAAAATCGTGGACATAGGCATGACCGAACATCTCGATGTAACGGCCCTGGCTGAGGTCGATGCGGACCAACTCATTGAGCTTTTCATCTTCGGCGTCAATGTTTGAAAGGAGTGCTTGGGTATTCGCTATATGTTCGTATGCTGCCGCGACAGAGGTGACTTGTGGATCGAGATTATCCATCGGTTTGCCTTTACACCATAAAGCAAAGTTGCGAGGTTGATTGCAGGTAAAAGCTATCTGCGTACCGAAAGGCAGCATATCAGTCGCAATCCGCTGGTCGAGAAACGACTCGCTATCACCGAAATGCTTCTGGGCTAACTTTAGGAGGTGTTCGAGAGTCGTTAGGCGGCTTTGGAAGAGGGTGGTGATTGCATCTATATTTTGACTTGACATTTTGCGCTTTGTTAATGCAAGGGTCGGGTCATCGCAACCAACTTGACTCCCGGCTTCCACTGCATCCCGTTGCGTGGCGATCGCATCAGCCGCCGAGTTTCTAAGAGCGGAAGCGGTTTCTGAGATTGTAGCAGAGACTTATCGCCCCTGGTCAGGGCAAACCGCCTCACGCCGATGGGTCCGTGACTCATCCACCTCGCTTAGATTTCAGGTAGGAAGTTCTTCTTCCTAGAAGGCACTGGCAACAATGTCAGTGTTTTGGCATATCTTCATCACAACTGACAAAAATGCCATGCCGATCGCCACTGACTGAGCTAAAGCCGATCGCCACCAATCGACCGGAGGACAATTCGGAACCCATCACCGCCCACTAAGAAAGCAACTGCCAACCCATCGAACCCCAACAAGAGCGCTCGTCAAGCACTTCAGGCAAACACGATTCGGCCAACGATACACAAGAACATCAACGGCTCAAACCCAGGCAGTCACAAACTCAACGCACGCAGCTAGAGGGGCATCAACTCCACCAGAGCAATCACCCTCAAACAAGCGAGCGCCAACTCAACCAAAGCAATCAGCCCCACCCTGCTGAATCAACTCCACCAGAGAGATCACTAACTCGACCTAGCGATTGGGAAGTGAACCCGACGAATTAACTTGACCAAGCGATCGGTAAGTCAACGGGAGCGATCGGTCATTCGGCCAGGTAATCGCAACTTGACCAAAGGAAGCAACTCACTGAGGGCAGCAACTCAGCTAGACGGATATCAACTCGAAGATGTGCTCGCTCATCGATGATGCGATCGCCAACTTGACCCGGTGAATTAGCTCGAACGAACGATTGGCCTGAACCAGAATGAACCCACTCGAAAAAAGCGATCGCCTCCGGCATAGCTGCGCTTACCGCCAACTTGACCCGGTGAATCCACTGGACTAGGTGAGCCCCCTGAACAAGAAGGAATCGACTCGACTAGGCGATCGCCAACTTGGCCCGGTGAATCGACTGGACGAGGCGATCAGCAACTCAACCAGGGACCACAATAGGACCAGAGTAATCGCTAACGAAAGCGATTGGCCTTGACCCAGTAAATCAATTCGACTAGGCGACTGGCTTCCACAAATATGAATCAACTCGACGTTAGCGACCTCTAACTTGACCCGGGGACCCGCAACTTGACGAGTACGATAAGCACCAACTATGCCGTAGGCAATCGCGCACTTACAAAAACAACTAAAAATCCTATATCGATAGCGATGCCAGCTTTCTCGGCTCCATCGGTTATAGTGGATGACAACTATCAGTTGCTTTCGTAGAAACAGCAGCGGTTGAACATTGATTGCTTAGACTGGTCACCTGCTTTGTACCATTATCACTTTCTTCGTTTTCACTTATCTCTACCACCACAATTTCTTCTTATTTCTATTCAACCACTTCTCTCTAATGTATAAAAATAGCTCATCATTAAACTTTTTATTTTACAATTACCTTAAATATGACTAAATTTTATCCAAATCTTGTGGAATTAATTAAGGTTAAATTATAATAAACTTAGCTCTCGCTTAATTGGTTGAAAATTTCTTTAATTAGATAAGGAGGGCTCAATTTACTCAATTCCAGTTAGAAAAGAAACTGAGGAAAAAATTGAGCAAATAATCAGGATAATAAAATGTCAGAATTTGCTGAATGGGCAAAACAAACATCAAATTATTGGCGGTCAGAATATGCTCGTCTTAGTTTGTTTGATTCAAAAGATATTGAAAGCTATCAAAAACAAGGTTATTATGTAGTTTATGATAGTCAAGAAATTTGTTGCCCAGAAACAGATGCAACTCTAGGCTATGGTACATCAATCCTGAATAAACCCGATGGCAGTTTAGCTCTATTTCTGGATTATAACCAAGCTAAAGAGTTTGCTAACCAAAATCAAGCATTTTGTGCAAAACCAACAGGAACAGCAAAACCAAAACCTAGAATCCGAGCGTCGGACCAGCCCAGACCCACCGATGCAGTCTTGGGCGGTCGTGGCGAATCACCTAACGCAACCGATGCAGTTTTGGGAAATAGTCTCACGGTCAGCCGACAACAACTATTCAATCAACTCAAAACTAAAGGTGGAACTCCTGAAGAATGGGCAAGACTGGCAATCCTAGACCGAGAGTTGGGTTACACCAGTCCCCAATTCCCCCACGTTACACCCTATCGAGTGGCTTGGAATCGGTCGGCTTCTCCATAACCCAAACTGTACTGTTCCTGGTTCTGTACTGCGATCTCCATCCAAGTAAGAGCAGCGCAAAGCCAGGAACGCTTGCCCATGCCAACTTATCGCCCTAAACAATTACATCATTAATCAAAATGAGAAAACCCCCATCCTTATCCGATTGTTCATTGAATGTAGAAAATTTTTTCGGTCCCATCTTGTCTAACCGAAAATTAACTGATTCAGATTTAATCAAACTTAATGCCATTGCAAGTTATGCAGCATTTAAGGCAGACCAAACCCATGATACTGTTATTTTTTCTGAAGCAGCATATCAATTGAAAATCTCTAGTTTTGATTATTCAGAATTTAATCCAGATAATCAGACTGACATTTTTTATGATGCTTGGTGGGCTTCTGATTTGAATTCCCATGAATGGTTAGAGTTCTCAGTCTGGTGTCAACAACACTTGATTAAACAACAAATGCAAATGAGTATTTCTATTGTTGCCTATTTCTTGACACAACAAATTCCCGAAACATTAAGGAATTCTTTTGAACAATGGCGAACACAATCAGAAAGAGGTGAATTAATCAAATTCTGGAGAAAAGAATCTAATTATCTCGAAGCTTTAAAATCTACCGGGAAATCTTCTAATTATTTGGTGGATTTAGCTTCGGCATTGAATGAAATTTACGATGAATGGAAAAGATGAGTTTACCTAACAAATTGATTCAATTCACAGACCGATTTGAGCATTTAGATATACCTGTTCTTGAAGAATTGAGACAGGTGTGTTTGAAGGCTGTCGAAGTTGGACACGAATGGACTATGCAATCGGCTATAACTTCGGTTCCAGTTTATGGACTACATACCCGGATTTTTTATCACTTGGATGCTGAAATAATTAACCAATTTTTGTCAGTTTCCTTAACTGATTCTGAATGGTTAAACTTTCACTATTACATCGAGGAAAAACTTGGAGGGAGTTGATAATGACTAAGTTGGTGTTAAAAGTTTCAGCTAAATTTCGAGATAAAATTTTGGATTTAGAAGATTTCGATATGACCGAGGAAAAATTGTCAAAACTTTCTCAACCAGAAAAAGATAAACTCCTCAAGCAATGGGCATTGGATGAAGGAGAAGAATTAGACTTTTCTCCTGCTACAGTCAATGTCAAGTTGATTGAAACTAACAGCAATTTAAGTTAAGCTGCTGACAGGCTTTATTTCTCGTTAAAATCAGAAAACCTCCTATTTAATTAGGAGGTTTTTTTTTAAAATATTAGTTAGAAGATTCAGGTTGCTTGTCAGGGAAGAAACATTTATCGGAATCGCAACCGGCAGGTCCAGCTTCGAGGACTTCACCAAGGTCATAGTGTTGGAGTGCCTTTTTAAAATCATCAGTTTTGCGACGAACTAAGACCTCGGCACTGAGACGGTCATATTCGGCTTTATCAATGGGTTCAAAGGGAAGACGCGGATAGGTTTCCCGGTCATCAAATCGAGCGAGTAAGGCAGCCGAAACATAACCTTCATCATTTTGAATGGCTTGATAAATTCTGGAACCTAATAGCTCGATTTCAGATTCACGGAATTCAATAGTGGCAGAGGTGTTATGTGTGGCGTAGTTGTCTTGAACATTTAGATAAAAGTCCATTTGAGCCAAAGCACTAAATTGACTAATATCAATGGAATCAGCACCGGGTAAATCTGCCCAACTCACAGCAATTGGAATGGACACTAACCATTCCGAACACCTTGGGTCAAATGGGTCATTGAGTAGATTACCCTTTTCATCTTTATCCGATTGGGAAGGAATGACGCTATAACCGTAATCGATACAAGCTAAAGCAACGGGGTCATTTTTTCCGAAAGTTATTCGTCGAATAAACCGTTGCGCTTTTGGTGGATGCCATCCTGGAGATGCCCCGGTCAGTAAAGATTTAGTGTTGTGGGATTTCAAAGCTCCCTGCCAGTACCAGGAATCATTATCATCTACTCCAGTTACAGCAAAGTCGTAGCTATAATCGGGTTCGGTTTCAAATTCAATTGCTACTACTTGGTAGGGTCGGAAAGCAAATTGCCGCTTTGGTTGAGGCAAAGGGCAAAGTCCGCATTTACGACTATGGGTATTGAGGTAAGCCAAAGTAGATGGCTGGGAAAACATCCGACTCAGGCACAGCCCCCACATATTCTTTTCCTGTTGGAGATTACTACCTTGAGTGTTGTGGAAAATTGAAAAACATAGACCAACCGCTTCACCCACTTGTTGCAGGTTACGGATGAATGCTTCATTGGCTGAATCAATAGAGAGACTGCCTTGCTTCCTTACACACCCGTCAGTATCGATTAAACCACAGAAGAATGATAAAATCGTTTCTCGTGATGACTGTCGAATTGCTTGGGGAATGCGGTCGAGGTTGGCGCAAAGGGGTTTCATCAAACCATTGAGGCTAAACCAATCAAACAATTGTTTGGACGCAAAGGATAACTCACCTCGCGAGTTACGATTGCGAGGGTCGTAATAAACTGACCCCGTTAAGCCAAAGCAATTCTGGGCGATTGTTTGCAAACGCTCAACCAAATCCAATTCTTCAGCATTAAATGCAAACCGGATGCGATTTTTATGTTTGCTGATTGCTCCGTCCCCAAACAGACAACCGATGAAGTAACCGAGTTCAGGATTGAGGGTCTGAGGTGTAGAAATTTCCTGAGTCAAAATACCACGCCCATGACCCACCAGTTGCTTCCGATTGTCACGGGTATATTGCAAAGGATTTAAACCAAGTAGTAGAGCCTCCTCTTGCTTGCAGTATTCTCCTAGAGAATAGTCAATTTCCATGCCCATTTGGAGCGCATCAGCCCGTACCCATTCCCCATCAACCGACAGTCGATGGTTTGGAGTCATCCGCAATATACGCCCGTTTTTAAGCGTAACTTTTACAAGGTTTAATGGTTGGTTGGCAATCACTGTATCTGCGGCAATACCATCTCGCACAGTCAAACCCAAACCAACTGTTTCACCGCTATCTGGTGCAACGACTTCATCGGCATAAAGTAAACCTTGGTCGAAGATTCGCAACGCTGTTCTATCCAGACATCCTGCGGGTTGGACTGTAGTACACCGATTTGGACGACGTAATCCGTGGCGATCGCAATAATCCCATACTGTTTTTTCAACAATTTCCTGCCACCGATTCAGATAATCTGCTTCTTTCTGTTTGAAGTAATCAGATAAATAATATTGAGTTGTTTTTCCTGTGATTCCCCATTCTTTTGGCCTTCCTGCCTCCCACCATTTTAACCAATCTATTCCAAAAGCATTGACGAAGAAATCAAATAATCCGGTAAAGGAGACACCAACAATGGGGTCAATTTCGCCGCTATATTGATAACGAGGTTCCTGGAATTTGTGATGTAGTAAAACTGTTACTGCTAAAGCCCCCGCTTCAAATGCTTTTTGTTGTTCTTCCCAATTTTCTGGGTCTATTTGATTGAGGTGTATTTCACTTAAATTGCAGTGATTATCGTTTAATAATATCTCACCGCAGGGATTTAACCCATAACGTCCTAACCGATGTTCTACCTCTTGAGGACACATTTCTGGATAGTGAGCGCTTATCCATTGCAATGCTTGACCCTGATTATATGCTTTTAAAAACTCTAGTTTAGTTTCTTTGTCTGGCATTAAATCACAACTAGCTCGGGCAACGGCTTCACCCGCCCATTGAATAGCTCCTTCCCCAGAATAGTATTGTTGACGTACTGCATCAATACATTCTTGTAAACTGGGTTTATGATGAAATACTCTTGAATGATTTGCCATTCTAAGTGCATCTCTTTCTGGGTCAATTCGCCAATTACCTACCTCATCTTGTTGCCATAAATTCGCCTTGGCATGGGCAAACAATTCATCAAAACTGTCTCCTTGTCTAATTCCAGCACTTCGCCTCACATTTCCGGCTACTATTGTGCTTGCTGCTTCATCAATAAGTAAAGAGCATTCAACTGAATTCAATTGTCGTCCATGCGCCTTATTTAAAATTGAGGCAACTCGCTCATAAAGTCCAGCTAATTTTACTGGATTAGCAATTCCTCCAAATCCTTTAAGCGGTTCTCCAGATGGACGAATATCACTTATATCCACTATGACTTGAACGGTTGAATTGAAGCGTTCATCTGTGGAGAGTTCTAAGAGAGTTTGATAAGATGTTACCCAACCATTTCGGGAATCTCCTACATTTATCAACACCCGATTGTCATCAAAGGTCACCTCAGTTTCTTGACGACGACGTTCCCGGGGCGTCAAACCAATTTCACCTTGAAGAGTAATCTGGAGTCGGTTCCGAATCGGCGACAACTGATTGATATATTTAGGTTCCAGGACTGCGCCGGTTCCACATCCCATCATGGCCAGGTCCATTAATAATCCAAATGAACGCCAATCAGTGATATTTGTTGATGAACAGTTATATGCCCCAGAATAGTTTTCCGGGCGTTCAATCCACTCAGTTCCGCCAATCCACAACCATCTGCCTGATGATAAAGTTTTCAGTTCTTGTTGCATTTGGCTCAGGAGAAGTACCTCATTTGAGTTGAGATTGCCCAGTTTCTCTAATCCTGTAATCGTGCGTTCGCATACTTCTGACCAACTTTCGCGTCCTTCTTCCTTTCTTCTGCTGTATGTCCTGAAAAATACTGGATTCGCTGCCGGTGCTGTTTCTGGAAATGTTTCTGGAAATGTTTCGGCTCTTTTCCCTATTTCTGTTTCTGTTTCTGTTTTTAGAAAAGTGTGAGAGTTGTGGAAGTAAGGAGATGACATAGTGTAGTTGAGAAGAATTAAAGGAACAAAATAAAAAACTTAATCATGAGCTAAAGATTCAGCTTGTTCTTTATTATACCCAGGAAGGTGGTTAGATGAATAAAGAACAGTTTTTGCGCGACTTCTACCATAAATAATACCAGCAGCAAACAAAAAACGACGAACAATTTCCAATAAATGATTAGTAGTGATTTCTCCAGAATTAAGAGCAGATTCAATGATGTAAGTACAATCAATCAAAAAATCAACTACAGCAATTTGCACAGTTAATGAGTTGACAAGCGGTTTAATCTTCATGTGGAATTTGAGATAAAGTACAAAAAAACTTGAGGGGAATGACCCCTCAAGAAATGAGGATTATGTAACAGCAAACAATCCAAATCAATCAAAACTCAAAGTCAATTATAACTCAAAGTGGAGATTAATCAAGACCCCAACTTTGAACCCAACGCTGATAGAGTTCAGTAGAATTAGTGGGGTCAACAAAGACAGGAGGAAGATAACCCTGACTCATTCGAGTAAAGACATGAGCAATAGCACCAATGGCTGCTGGATTATTAGTGTTGACTTCAGTAAAGAATTGCGTTAATCCAGCATTAGCTTGGGGAATTAATAAATCCAAAATCGGCGATGGATTAATATTATTTTGCTGACCAATTGCCCCAGCTAATCTATACAATCCCCGAATGATTTGAAAAGCTAGAAATTCATCAAGTGAACTGCTTGCCGTCCCTGGATTTGGACTGTAATTAAAAAGGGCTAAAGTTTGGAGACCGGCTGAAGAGACTTGACTGAGAAATTCACTTTTAAACTCTTCATTGTTCCAGGCGCTCGTCAAAGAAAATTCAGTATGTTCTTGACTGAGCAGGGAAGAATCTTGACCATTAGGACTCAGACTTACGGTTCGCTCATTTTTAAAAAAGTAAAAAAGATGGCAATTAAATTGGATTTTGATGACAAAAAAACAAAAG
>NZ_JAMXFD010000057.1 GCF_025370875.1 Laspinema palackyanum D2c | reverse complement strand
AGCGGTATGAAGTGCCACCCATAGAATAGAGGGACCCCTTTTAATGCGATCGCGTTACTCTATCCCAGGGGATTCATTCTAGCGGATAAATCAGTCTTCGGCGCATAAACCTGGACTGATTCAAAGCCAGTCAATCAAGTTAGGGCATCAGTTTAGCGAAAGGAATAGAACTGTCACTGATTTGAATAAAGTAGTCAGAGGAAGAGTTCGAGGCGATCTCGGAGGTTTCAATTTCTCCGACGGGTAAAATGAGGGTTGCCTCTAGGTGCGATCGCACGACGCAGGAGCAATGGGACTCGCCATGCAGACAATCCACGAGGAGTTGATTGGCTTGATAATATTGGTCAAGTAGCGCCACTTGTCGGGGGGTAAACTGCCAATTGTGCCCAATTTGGCGATGCTGGATGAGCAAGGCGCGAAATTGTTCCGCCCAGGCATAAGCCCGATCGCCCCACCAGGCAATTAAGCGATCGCGACCCTCCCCAGGATCCGGCAGTTGGTCCTTGAGTTCCTGCAATCCTTCCCGCAATTCTGGCTCATGGGTTAAACTGCGATCGAGGTCCAGAGCAAACCCCAGGGAGAGGATTTGTTTGACATTGGGGTTGCGAGTCAAACTATAAACCAACTCTAAAGCGCGTGCCAACTCCAAATCCAAAGCTAACTCTGGGGCCAAATCCCGGGCTAAACTGGGATCCAGGGCGAGGGCTAAACCCAAGCTGCGATCGCGAAACAAGGTAAAGTAAAATGCCCGAACTGCTGCGGGTTTGTACAATCCTTCCAGCCGTTGGCATTTAGCACTGGTAGTAGCTAAAAACTGCTGCAACTTGCCATCGGCAACCAACATCACATCAATTTGCTGCTTCATCGCTTGCAGCAAAGGGTCAGCATTTCTTAACAATTCTGAGGTGAGTAACACCACTTCTCGCCATCGCGGTTCACAGACATGACTCGCTAACCCTTGTAACTCCTCTTCCAACGCATTGGGATCCGGTGTTGCCGCAATTTGACGCGCCGTAAAATATTCCTGGAAGGTTAAATGGGAAAAGGAATAAATTCCTCGGGCTCGTTCTACTAATAAACCATGTTGCGCTTCGATCGCCTCTAAAACCGAGGAACTTTGCGAACGCAAGGTTTCCGGTTCTGTATTGCTTTGGGGCAATGTGGCCAAATAATCCCCAATATAATGCTCAATTTCCCGCTTTTCAAAAAAGTAATTACTTTGAGCAAATGTGGTCGCCGCAATTTGACTCAACAGTTCTATTTTTCTAGGCAGGGATAAATTTCGATAGACTTCATCCCGTTGAATGCCTCGGGCTTCATCCCATCGCACGAGCATAATATCTAACCCGGCTTCATAGAGTTTAGAACGTTTGTTGGGGAAATCTTCTTTCGTCTGAAAAATACTCGCGGTTAGGGTTAACAGAATGGGCGTAGCCACCAACTCCCAAATCGGTTGGTTTTCAGGTAGATTGAGCTTTTCTAAAAAGCGTTGAGAGAGCAGTAAACCCGCTTCGCGATCGCCTCGGGCTGCTACAAACCATTTTTCAGCAAACGCTTCAATTTGTGAGCCATCAAAATCAGCCAGTTCGACTTCCGTAAATCCCGTGAAGTGGTACTCGCATCCCCCCAAGCGACAGGTGATCGCCACGCGATTTTGATAGTAGGTTTCACAAAATTGGTTGATTTCATGGGCAATTTCTCGGCTATCGCTCGGGGGGACTTCATCTAATCCATCCAACAAAACTAAGGCATGACCCCCTTGGAGCAAGGTTTCAACCTTATCCGATGGCAGGCCAAAGTTGTTGAAAATTTTAGTAATATAATGGAGTAAGGTGCGATTTCCACTCTGTTTTATGTCCGTTTTCCAGTCTCTAATTCTAATAAAAACCGGAAGACCTAAAGTGTCTGTTTTAATGGCTGCCTCTTCGCTCATTTGTCCTTGAATACAGCGAAGCGCAAGAGATTGTAAAAACGTAGTTTTACCGGCTCCCGGCTTTCCCAATATTAATAATTTGGGATAGGTGCAAACCGCTTTAATTGCTGGCATCTGGGACTGGGTTTCTGATGCAGAAATGCGCCGCCCTACTTGACCCTTGGACTGACGATTTTGCCAGGGCTGAAATTGGAGGTCCGAGACTTCTAACCATCGTTGGCGATTCAGTTGTTGGAGAATATTAATCTGGATGTAGATATCATCCAGAGCAACAGGTTGGGAGTTGTCTAAAAGGCGGAGCGTACCACATTGAGCGAGAATGGGTTCCCTCATGCGCGATCGCACTTCAGTGACTAAGGCGGTGATATCTTCAATAGGCGGATCTAACCCCGGATCATCCTCGGTTTTGGGAGGCTCTGGGGTAACCTCCGGGGGTAACTCAGCAATGTCCTGCCAATCCAAGTCTAATTTGCAGCAAATTTCGATAAAAATCGCCCGATCAATAGGCCGTCCTGTCAAAAACTTCCAAATAGATTGACGAGTTTCTAACCCCACTTCCAAAGCCAAATCTTGTTGCGTCCAGCCACTTCTTTCAAACGCAGATTTGGCCTTGAGCTTTCCAGTTTCTGACGTGTTCAGCGATCGTTTTCTCATGGGTATAATCTAGTTTATTTAACCAGGGAGCTTGTAGTTGGGGAACACAGAGGATAATATCCACGGTGAAAAGAAGTTGTTTTGGGTTAACAGTGGCACAAGGAATCAGAGCACTCCATCCCAGGAGGAATCTCTCTATTGATAATGAATTGCTGAATCGAGCTGCTATCGGCTTAAAAAAGCCGAAACAATATCAGCTATTTATAATATGGGGGCCGAACGTTTCCAGTGCAGCGATCGCAGTTGCTGGTGTTGGGGGATCTTCCTCCTATGACCCTGATGATCCCTGACGGCAGCAAGTGGTGATGACTTCTGGACCCCGAAGCGATCTCCGACTCAGGGTGGAGTGAGGTAAATCACCGTTAATGTCAAAGCCAGACTCCGGGAATGAAGAAGTCTAGGAAACATGACTTGCCCTTAAGTTTTCAAAAATGCCATCCCTGCCGGGGGGGTTCAACCCCTATTATACAAAAAGTTGGTCCCCCTGGGGGAGATGGGGAGGATGGGGGAGACGGGGGAGATGGGGAAGATTGTTTGTAGTAACGACTTTAGTCGTTGCCAAGAGTGTCATGGCGTCCGCCATGACACTTACCCTGAGCAGCTTAAGCGCCTGTTTGGGGACTGGCGCTTAATCCTCCATTGGGGCGTTACTTGGCGGATGCCAAGTAACGCGGAAACGACTGAAGTCGTTACTACAAACAATCCTTCCCATCCTCCCCATCCTCCCCATCCTCCCCATCCTTCCCCTCCTCCCCATCTTCCCCCAATCCCCTCACCGCTTTATGATGAGAGAAAGACACCATAACAGCAGACTATGCAGTGGATAGGGATTTTCTGTGGGTTGATTGTGGGTGCGATCGCCGGGTATTTGTGGTCAAAAAGGATGCACTGCATTGAAGAACGGGACCCATCGGCGATCGCATCGTTGCCAGATAACATTGAGCCAGTACAACCGGCGCAATTGGATTCCCGACTCATCAATAGGGAAATTCTCTACCGTCGGATATTTGAGGAAAATCCGGCAGTGCAATTGATCACTGATCCAGAAACCGGGATGATTCTGGATGGGAATGTCGCCGCCGCTGAGTTTTATGGGTATGGGATTGACGCTTTAAAGCAACTTAAACTGGAGGAACTGGATTCCCTCGGGGATCGCCAAGGAGCGATCGCTTCCCAGGAAGCGGGGGAAGAGGTTCCCCTAGACCCTTGCCTCGTCGCAGAGGAGCAACAATCCCGGGAAATCCAGACGAAACCCCTTGATATCGATGGAGTCGCAGTAAATCTCAGGTGGGTTCCCGACGTTATTCCCAGACAACGGAAGGCAACAGCCAGACAACGGGAAGAACGATATCGCTGTTTAGCAGATGCCACTTGTGAAGGAATTCTCTTGCACGATCGCGGGGTCATTATCGATGTGAACCGGGTTCTGGCTCAAATGCTGGGTTATGAAAAAAAAGAACTCATTGGCACCTCCGGTGTGGAGTTAGTGACTCCAGAGTATCGGGAAATCGTCTCGCAGAACATTCAAAACCAGAGCGATCGCCCCTATCTCGTTGTCGCACTGCGGAAAGATGCCTCCACCTTTCCCGCTGAATTGCACCCGAAAATGATTGAGTATCAAAACCGCCTCGTTCGGGTTGTGGCAGTTCGGGACATCACGGAACGCCACCAGGTCGAGGAAGAACTGCGACAAGCGCGAGATCAACTGCGTGCCGTCTTAGACTCGGTACCCGGTAGCATCGCCTGGATTGATTCTAATTTGACCTATCTGGGGATTAACCGTTATCTAGCGCGTTCCTTCAATATTCAACCGGAAACCTTTATCGGGCAACCGATTGGGGCTCTCGAATCCGGAACCCAAATTCAAGATTTTGTCCAGGAATTTTTCAAAAGTAGCGAATCAGAAACCTCTGTAGAAATGGAATGGGAAGTGGATGGACTTCCCTGGCATTATTTAGTCGTCGCGCAGAAATATCTCGGGGGTAAGGCGGCAGTTTTTGCGGGATTTGACCTAACCTGGCGCAAGCAAGCGGAACGAGAATTGCGCTTTAGTGAAGCAAGTATTCGGGCTTTATATGAAGTCAGCGCGGATCCGGCCCTGAGTTTTGACCAGCGTTTGCAGCGATTACTAGAACTGGGGTGTGAGTGGTTTGAGCTAGAACTCGGACTATTAGGGCGGTTCGAGGGCGATCGCCTAGAAGTGATTGCCGCCTATCCCCCGACTTGTGCCATTGTTCCGGGGACCGTTTTGACCGGCGATCGCCCAGGGCATGAGGCGTTAGAGGCAGTCCCTGGACTCAATGGGATTCAGTCCCCGGTAGGGACCGAGGGGGAATCGGATCCCCATGCTCCCAAGGACCCGACTCCGGCGTATTTCAGCACCCCCGTCACCGTTGCCGGTCAAATTTATGCTTCCCTGAGCTTTTCTAGTTCCCATCCCCGTCGCCGTCCTTTTACTGCGGTAGAACAAGAATTACTCAAATTAATGGCGCAGTGGATTGGGGGGGAACTGGAACGACAACAGGCAGCAACTGCCCTCGCCCAAGCCTTTCATCGCAGTCTACTCCTGCGACAAATTACCCAAAAAATTCGCCAGAGTTTGGACACCCACCAAATTTTACAAACCACGGCAACGCAACTGGGACGAGCATTGCAGGTGGATCGATGTTTGCTCCATCGCTATCAAATCTTACCCGAGGCGCAATTGTACTGTGTGACGGAGTATTTAACGCCCGGGGTGAGTTCCCTGTTAAATTTAGAGATTCCGATTCGGGGAAATCCCTTGGTGGAACGCTTAATTCAGCAGGACCGGGCGATCGCGATTGATGATATCCACAATAACCCCTTGGTCTCGTCAATTTCCTCGATGTTGGAACAACTCGGTGTGCGATCCCTCATGGCGATTCGCACCTCCTATCAAGGAGAACCCAATGGGGCGATCTCCTTGCAACAATGCCAGCGATGGCGACAGTGGCGAGAAGATGAAATCGAACTCCTCGAAGCGGTGGCCGATCAAGTTGGGATTGCCTTAGCGCAAGCGGAGTTACTGGAACGGGAAACCCAACAGCGTCAACAACTCGCCGAACAAAATCTGGCCCTCGATCGCGCCAAACAGTTAGCTGAAGTCGCCAATCAAGCCAAAAGTGAGTTTTTGGCAATGATGAGTCACGAAATCCGCACCCCCATCAATGGGGTGATCGGCATGACGGACCTTCTCCTGGATACGGCCCAGACTCAACAACAACGACAGTGGACTGAAACGATTCGCAACAGCAGCGAGAGTTTATTACGGATTATTAACGATATCCTGGACCTGTCTAAAATTGAGTCGGGTAAATTGGAATTCGACCAACGACCTTTTTCCTTGCCAGATTGTATCGCTAGAGCAGTGAGCGTTCTCGCGCCCCAAGCGACGGCCCGAGGGCTGCGTTTCGTTACCCAAATTAACCCGGAGACTCCCGCCCAGATTATGGGCGATCGCACCCGACTCCAGCAAATTTTGGTCAATCTCCTGGGAAATGCGGTCAAATTCACCGAAGTCGGGGAGGCGATCGTCTCGGTTAGTGCCTCTCCTCTCCCCGAGGACCTGCTTGCCACAGACCATCGGCAATCTTGCCGCTATCGAATTCAATTCCAGGTTCAAGATACAGGAATTGGCATTCCCCCAGAAGGAATGCACCGCCTCTTTGAATCCTTCTCCCAAGTGGATCTGTCTACTTCGCGACGCTATGGCGGCACCGGATTGGGTTTAGCCATCAGCAAACGCTTATGTGAAGCGATGGGGGGTCAGATGTGGGTGGAAAGTATGGGAACTTGTGGCGGAAATCCTCCAGAAAATTGGCCGGTGCAGCCCTTTTCCTCCAGTTCTCAGTTTCCCGGTTCTACGTTTTACTTTACGATTGTTACCCGGGCTTGTCCTCAGGCTCAGATTGAAAAAAGTCCCCCCTTACAAAGGTCTGAGACATTGCATCCCGTTCAGCCTCGTGCTGTTCTGGGGGAATCCTCTCCACCCAAGCTGCCTTTACGGATTCTCTTAGCAGAAGACAATCCCGTGAACCAAGAAGTGGCGATTCGGACCTTGGAAAAGATTGGGTATCGAGCCGATTTAGTGCAAAATGGACTCGAAGCCCTGGAAGCCTTGCGCCGTCAACCTTATGATGTGGTGTTAATGGATATTGAGATGCCGCAGATGGACGGATTGACGGCAACCAAGCGGATTCGGGAGGAATGGCAAAACCGCCCAGAACCTGCGCCGAAAATTATTGCAATTACGGCTTATGCAATGGAGGGCGATCGCCAAAAATGCTTTGCCGCTGGGATGGATGGGTATATTACCAAACCCTTTCGCATCAAGGCTTTGGCCAGTGCTTTGGAGCAGATTCAATCCGGTTCAGCCCAAACTGACTCGGGGGACCAGATGCAGTCTACCTTTATCAGTGACCATTTGTTTGGTTCTAATCCTCCACCCCCCCGGGATGGCGAGGGTGAAGCAGTCCTCGATCGCCAGATTTTGGATTCTTTACGCGATATGGCAGGTCCCAAAGCGGCAGCGATGTTGTCTCTGATTATCGGCAACTATCTCGAAGATGCACCGGAACGACTGCAAGAAATTCGAGAGGCAGTGGCGCAAGGTAATCCGGAAGGGTTGCGTCAATCGGCACATTCGCTGCGATCGAGTAGTGCAAATCTCGGTGCTCTCACCCTTGCAAATCTGTTGAAAGAGTTAGAAAATTTAGGTAGAGCGGGGACGACTGCCAATGCACCGGCGCTCCTCACCCAGGTGGAAAAGGAGTATGAAAACGTGATCAAAGCCTTGGAACTCGAACGGAAACAGAATAATTCATGACTCCTACTGGTGAAGATAATTCCCCGTTAATTTTGCTGGCAGATGACGATCGCTCCATGCGATCGCTCCTGCGTCTAGCAATGGAAGAAGAAGGATATACCGTAGCTGATGCTAAAAATGGTGAGCAATGTTTGGCCGAATTTAAACGATTGCAACCGGATATGGTCCTGCTGGATGCGGTGATGCCAGTGATGGATGGGTTCACCTGTTGCCATCAGTTACGCCATCTGCCTGGAGGGGAGCATACTCCAGTTTTGATGATTACAGTCCTTGACGATGCAGATTCCGTCGATCGCGCCTTTGAAGCTGGGGCCACGGATTATGTTACAAAACCGCTACATTGGGCCGTCTTGCGTCAGCGGGTGAGTCGGTTATTGCAGGCGTCTCAATCTCTACAACAAGTGACCCAAGTCTCTCAGGTATTGGATCAGGTGAGTCTGAGGGAACGACTTTTTCGCTATCTGGCAGCGAGTCTGACCCAGTGTTTACCCCAGGAGGAAATTCTCCGGGGGTCCCTTTCTCAGTTAAGGGGTTTGTTAGGGGTTGATCAGGTGGCCCTATGCGATCGCCAGGGAACCTGTCTTATGGACTCTGTGGCAAGTGAAGCAATCTCAGCAACGAAATATTCCTTACAACAGACGGGGTTTTACCAGCGGTTGCTATCGGGAGAGGCAGTTGCCTTTGCGGATCTACAAACCGCAGTCCCTGAAGAGGCGATCGGCTATTTTACGGCGTTGAATATCAAAGCGGCCCTCCTCGTCCCCTTTCCCCCAGGGGAAGAATGGCAGGGGGTCCTCACGGTCTATCATTCCCAGGGGCGATCGTGGGACACCGCCGAAGTCACATTCTTGAGTGAGTTCTGCACCCTCCTCAACCGGGTGATCTCTATCCAATATCCAGCCTAAACCCGCAATCCCCAATGTTTGTAGTAACGACTTCAGTCGTTCTACCCTTTTCGTAGTAACAACTTCAGCAACAACCGGCGGGGGATAAATCCCCCGCCTAACAGCTCAAGTCGGTTGAAACCGACTGAAAACACCACTGTATCAGCCTTGCAGTCGGTTTTTAACCGACTTGATTCTATTAGGCGGGGGTTTTATCCCCCGCCGTAGAGGCGCTTATAAAAGCGCCTCTACAGGCTAAAAGGTTAAAACCCCTATAGGTGTTGAGAATGGTGCAAGATCTCAGTGGTAACGACTTCAGTCGTTCTCTTAGTTTGTAGTAACGACTTCAGTCGTTATCCCCAGTTCGTAGTAACGACTTCAGTCGTTCTCTTCAGTATTTTAACCTACCAACGGCATTAAAAGGCTCCTCTCTCGCTGCGGGTTGCCCCTTCCATGCCCCTAAACTGGACCCTCCACGGTGGTCCCAACTCAATGATTTTGGGGAGAATCAGAAAATTTTTCGGAAGTCAAACAAAATTTTTCAAAGTTATACACAAGTTGAACAGTTTGCAAACGCGATCGCAAACATCCATCGACAATACTAAGGATAAGCAACGGTTGAGGGCAATGGGTAGCGAGGCTCCGCAGCCTCGATACCCACTTTAAAACTTCCTTCCCTGAATTCACACCTGGTCGGCGAGTCAAGGAGTATCCACAATCACATTGGCTAATTCCGGCATGACCTCCAAGGTCCAAACCACTATTCAAGACCCGTTGAGGACCCAGCAAGGTCCAAACCACTATTCAAGACCCGTTGAGGACCCAGCAAGGTCCAAACCACTATTCAAGACCCGTTGAGGACCCAGCAAGGTCCAAACCACTATTCAAGACCCGTTGAGGACCCAGCAAGGTCCAAACCACTATTCAAGACCCGTTGAGGACCCAGCAAGGTCCAAACCACTATTCAAAACCCGTTGAGGACCCAGCAAGGTCCAAACCACTATTCAAGACCCGTTGAGGACCCAGCAAGGTCCAAACCACTATTCAAGACCCGTTGAGGACGTTTTCATACCGACCCTATTCCCAGTGTACCCCGGAGCTGTTCCCAACGGTCGAATAAAAACGACCCCTGAGATGAACTCCTATCCAGGGACCTGGCCACCGGAAGTCCACAATTAAAGCAAAACCTCTAAAATCTTTTGGGTTAAATCTATGGAGCCTCTAACCTTGACCCCTAGCCCCCCTACAAAAGAAAAGGTTGGGACACAAACGTGCCCCAAACCGCAAAACCACTATTCTAATGTACCCGTATCTACTGTAACTCTAATTGGTGGAGAGTTGCAAGATGAATTCATATAATTTTCAAATTTTTGACAAATTTCTTCCTAAACCTACGGAAATCGGTAACGAGGACCAGTCTGTCAAGGGCGTAGGGGCCAGATGGAAACTCTGCCGGATGGTCCAGGTTCCGTATCCTGAACCCCGTTGCTCTTTTTCAGATCATACCGTAACTGAGCGGCTGTTGCGGGTCGTGAAGGTCCCTTACCCCCAGCCTGAACATCCCTTACCCGATGCATCTGTTCCGGATCCACTTGAGCCAACCCGCGAGTCTTGCCCAAGATGGGATCCAGTGGTGACTCGGTGGAATTCCCATCACCGGACAATCGGTTCCAACTGGAGTGAACCCCTTTCTGGATCCACCGTGGCGATCGCAGCTTCTCGAATCCAGGGGGACCCTTCAACCCACAAACGGGCGATCGCGAACTCCCCTTTTTCCACCCCAGGGTGAAAACCCCACCGGACTCAGGCTGCTGACTCACCCCAATCTAATATGAGAGACTGTTGAAAACCGACTTCAATTAAATTAATAAAGATTAAATTTATGAAAACTGCCGGAACTCAACTAGAAGGAATTTGTACCTCAGATCTTCCCAGATTTCCAGTTAATCCATCAGACAAGTCTGAACACCCCAAATACAACTCCAATTTTGCCAATGCCATCCTCAAAGGGGTTGTCTTTACGGGAGCCAATTTGAAAAGAGCTAATTTGATTGGCACTAATTTATCCGGAGCCGATTTGCAAGGAGCCGATTTACAGGGAGCGAATTTATCTGAATCAAAGCTTTGTGAAGCCAATTTAAGTGGGGCAAATTTAACCGGAGCCAATTTAACCGGAGCTGATTTGAGGGATGCCGATTTAACTGGCGCAATCATGCCAGACGGAACGGTTTATGACCCCCATCACCATTTACAATCCTTGAAAAAAGGTTAAATTTGATGGGATTTTATGTGAATTACAGGGCATCCATTCAAGTTTTGACACAGAACCCGGAAACGACTGAAGTCGTTACTACAAACAGGAAAAAAAGGTTTCTTTGTTCGTCGTAACGACTTTAGTCGTTTCTTCCTTTAAAGTCATGACCTGGTTGACTGACAAAAGTTAAGAATGAGGGCTGAAAGCTTTACATTCAGGGATTTTTAGCCTGGGGCTTGAAAA
>NZ_JAMXFD010000056.1 GCF_025370875.1 Laspinema palackyanum D2c | reverse complement strand
ATGATGTCAGATGCTATGTCTGTCATGGTTTTAAAATATTCCTCAACTCTCCTATTTTACCTGCGGAATGTGGGATTTAGACTCGCTATAACATAATTTTAAATGCTGAATCATTCACTTTGGTGAATGCCAAGAGGAAGAAACGACTAAAGTCGTTACTACCAACAAAGAACCTCAGTTTTCCTGTTCGTAGTAACGACTTCAGTCGTTTCCGGACCCCCAAGACTCAGAAGATCCCCATAACTCCATTAAATGACTCGCAATTCGTCGGGATGCACCCGGTTCTCCCATGCGACGCTGACCATTTTCACCGATGAGTTGCAGCAAGTCTGGGTCCCGTAAGAGTTGCTGGATGACTTCGGCGACTTTATCCGGGCGTTTGACGAGGGTTACTGAGGGTCCCAGGAGGCGACTTTGCGCTTCGGCAAAGGCGGGGGTGAATTGGGGGCCTTTTCCCGGGAGGGCGATCGCCGGTTTGCCTAATCCCACAAATTGCTCGGTTGCAGTTCCGGCCATTGCGATCGCCACATCTCCATATCGCAAGCACTCCACAAATCCAGTCTGAGTGAGTAACAATCGGGCGGTTTTCTGGGTAAAGCTGATGGCACCGGATGCTTGTAAAGTTGCGATCGCCCGATCAATTTCAGAGGGTCCCGGATTTTCTCCAATTCCATCCAGGAGAGAGGATTGGCGATGCCATCCGTAATTTTCCAACTCCTGGGAGAAATGTTCAATCTTTAACCCCGGGGCGATTGCTGCTAGGATAACCGGATGGCGATTGTTGAAAGTTTCCACCACCGACGCCACTCCCCACAGGATTTGCTGCCAATTTCCATAAGCTTCCGGTGCTCTGGATCCGGGTAATAGAGTGACGACGAGCGATCGCTGGGTTTCTTTCAGTTCCGCATCCGGGTCATAAAAAATAGGCGCTGAACTGTCTACCTCCAAATCATCCATCATTGGATTCCCCAAGTCATAAGCCGGAATCGAAAACTGCTGTAAGGTTGCTGTAGTGAGAGAATCCCGGGGAAAAACCGCCTTACAGCGTGGATTCCGCATTAAAGCGCGTTCCCAAGGGACATAAACGGACCCGGACCAACTCTCGAAGCGCTCAAACCAAGTGCGACGGGGTAACAGTCCCGCCTCATCCCGGAGATAATATTCAGACTTGGCGGTGCCGATAAAGGCGTAGGGAAGCCCACTCAAGCGCGCAAAGAGCAAGGGGACAATATCCCCAACCGCTAAGACAGCATCCCCTTGTTTGGCCCATTCTCGGATGGCTTGATATTGTTTCCAGGTTAATCCCAGCAATCCGTGGGAGATATCCCCTAATAACTGCCGTCCATCCATATAGACAAATCCCCCGGATGGCATGGGTTTGACGGGACCGATAATGTCTATCTCCGGCAGTTGCAGGTAGGCACTTCCATCGCCGACGAGGGGGAGTGCCGCTAAGTCTGGAGAATGCGGATGCTGCTGGAGTTGGCGCAATACCCGTAGGGCGATCGCATCTTCTCCATGACCATTACTCAGACAGAGTATTTTCAAACCTCACTTCCTCCATTGATTGCTCTCCCAGCCCGCCATTGGACCCAATTCACAAATTAATTTGTTAAACCTATTGTCATCCCCAAAATTTTGATTATAATAGAAGAACAGTGCACGGGGCCTTATTGGATTCGATTCGGTAGTGAACGCTGCTCCGTGATTCAGGCCGAGAGTGAGTTGTCTCTCGTCAATCCCCAACTCAAAAAAAAAGTAAATGCGAACAACATCGTTCCTTTCGCTCGTAAAGCGGCCACTGTTGCTGCCTAACAACCTCTAGTAGGTTTTGAGCGGTCTGTAGCTTGACTCCGTTAAAGGCTGCGGACAAACCCTCAACGGATGCTCTAGTAAGGTTTCTCTGGTTACTTGCTAGTTAAGACTCAACCTGAGTATCCTGTCATCCGGGATAATGGATGGTCCCCGCCCAGAGGGTTAAATGGGCTACGCCTGTGAATGAGCGGTAAGTTAATAACTGTCGAACACACGGGTTCGATTCCCGTAGGTTCCATGGTCATCAAAAAAATCAACCCATCTGATACAATCATGTAAAGGATGGGTTGATTTTTTATGAACGCTAAAACAGTGATTGTTATCTGTGAAAACCCCAGATGTGGTCAGGAATTTACCAAGCCTTTAGCGGAGTTTAAACGCAGTGAAAGGCTGGGACGACAACACTTTTGTTCGCTCAAATGCTATGCCAAGTTTAAAGGAATTAAAAATTTTAAAGATAAAATCAAGACGAATTATGATGGATTAAAGAAAGGAAGCGATCAAGATGATTTATCTCCCTTTCGCCATCCTCTAAAAATTATTAGAAAATCAGTTAAGCAGCGAAAGATAGAGGCCTCGGTTACCTTACAAGACCTCAAGCAAATTTGGGACCAACAAGGCGGAATTTGCCCTTATACGGGATGGAATTTGGTGCTGTTTCCTTGCACAACAGACTACCAATCCCGTCCTTTAACAACAAATCGAGCGAGTGTAGACCGGATTGATTCCTCGAAAGGCTACAGTCTCGATAATATCCAATTTGTGGCGGTGATGGCGAATTTGGCTAAACATAGTTTTAGCGAAACTGAACTCTTAGAGTTTTGTCAAGCCGTTTATCAAAATTATCACAGTCAAGGGAGGAATGTCGAAAATATTACGGGGGGACAAGATAGGGAATTAGAATTCCTCCCTTATCAATTGAATCCTGTTATGTTTGAGTCTTCAAGGGTCAGTACGCGAATTGACAGCTATTCTCCGTTTCGGCAGCATTTGAATTTAGCTCGAAAACACGCTCAGATGAAGGGACGGGAATGCAGTCTGACGTTGGAGGATTTGAAGCAATTGTGGGAAAGGCAGGGGGGACGATGTGTTTATACGGGGTGGGAATTGGAGAATCCCGGGACAACGAATGGGTGGTTGCAGTGCGATCGCCATCCTCGAAGGGCCAGTTTAGACCGAATTGATTCAACCCGGGGATATCGGTTGGGAAATGCCCAGTTTGTTGCAGTGATGGCAAATTATGCCAAGCGGGATTTTGAGGAAGCACAATTATGGGAATTTTGTGCGGCTGTGGTAAAATATTGTCGGGAAAAGAAGTAAAAAAAATGCCATTGCCGTTTAATTCACGGATTCACCGATGTTCCCCTAAGCTACTCTTGATAATTTTTCCAAAGAAAAAAATTGGGTGGGAATTACCCACCCGATAAACCTCTATCTTGCTCAACCGTTAGAAGCATTTACAAGAGTCCCTCTTGCGGTTTAAGCCACTTGTTTAAAGTCGTATGGATGGTTTGGCCAATTTGCTGCTTTAATCGCCAAGCTGCAAAGGCTTTATCATACTCTTCTCCATCCAGTTGGTAGGTTTTCCATCCTTTCAGGGCAAGGAACAATCCCCAGAGAAATAGGATCGGCAAACTCCAAGTCAGCGTGTGCGCCGTCAGGAGATTCAAGACGACCAAAAATGAGTTAGCAATCCCATAACGAACGAGATTATTTTTGAACTTAGTCTGGCGATAAAGGTCAAAACCATGCCGTTCTTTCAGTTGACCTTGATTCATCAGCCATTCTTGTTCAGCCTGGACAATATTGGCCGGTGGAATGCCGAGTTCTTTGGCGATTTCGACCAGTTGAACTCGGGAAAACTCTTCGGATTCGGTTTGGCGGGCGATCGCCAGGTGGAGGATTTCCTGGACGGCTTCTTGGGTGTAAGATTCAGGCATTGCAGTTCGTTTCGATAGGAGGAATCGGATCAGAGAATTCTTAAAACTCTTTTTCCTGTTATTGTAGCGAATCTCAAGGCGGAACGGGCCTTTTTCTGAGTACGGATGACTCCCCTATGGAACTGGGGATGATACCAATTTCCAGGGCGTCCTAAAGCATCGGTCCCGGAGTGGGGAACAGCCGGAGATTGCCCAAAAATTTTACTAATTAGCCACAAATTAGTGCCAAAACCCGGGTTCTTTGTTGGATTGATGGAATCCCTACCCCGAGGTCCTGGGGTTGAACTACAACGGAAACAGTCCCCAGCGCGATCGCATCCCCCATACGGAAATCCACCCGCGATCGCTGCATAAACGCCTAGAATAAAACAATCCAATTTAACATCTTTATTTCCAGTTGCTAATTGCCGACAACCCAGCAGCCTTCGATAGATCCTCCCGGGTTTTCTTGTAAAACTTACAGAAACTGCCTTGATCTCATCCCCTCTCATCCCTGTTCTTAACTTTAAAAAAACGATTGAAACTGGCCCTCACCCTTAACAATGCCTGAACCCTATCACTCTGCCAATTCCTCCATGTCCATCAATCATTCCCTGATGTATTCCGCTGCCCTTGAACGGGCAATTGACCCTAACCCACCCATCGTTGCCCCTGAAACATCCCTCGAAGAAGTCCTCGCCTTGATGAGTCATGTTAGAAGTAGCTGTCCCTTACCTTCCTTCACGGACTCCATTGAAACCAATATCTGGCAGTCTGTGAGGGCCAGTTGTGTCCTAGTTCTAGACGGAGCACCCACGGTTTCTGAACAACTGAATGCAATTCGAGAGACGGGAAAACTCCCCGATCGCTCAGAACGAATTCTTGCTAGTCAAGTGGGAATTTTTACGGAACGGGATATCGTCAAAATGACCGCTGCTGGCGTTGATTTAAAAACCGTTAAAGTCTCCACTGTCATGACTGCACCCGTGGTTACCCTCACCCAATCGCAATCCCATGATATTTTCACCATCTTGTCGGTTTTTAGACAGCATCAAATTCGCCACCTCCCCCTAATTGACAATCGCGGCTACATTTTAGGAATTCTCACCCCAGAAACCATTCGCCAAGCTCTACAACCTGTCCGTCTTTTAACTCAGTTACGAGAAGTTAAAGACATCATGAGTCCTAACGTCATTCAAGCCCCCCTAAACGCTTCTGTGCTTGAGTTAGCTAAATTAATGGCCGATCGCCGGGTGAGTTGCGTTGTCATTTGTGAAAACTCCCCCAACCCCGATACCCCCTACCCCCCCGCCAAAATTCCTGTAGGAATTGTCACAGAACGAGATTTAGTTCAATTTCAAGCCTTGCAATTAGACTTAGGAAAAATGCAGGCTAAAGATGTCATGAGTTCCCCATTATTTTCCCTCAGTCCCCAGGATTCCGTGTGGTTTGCTCATGAAGAAATGCAGCGCCGACGAGTGCGCCGGTTAGTGGTTTGTAGTGTCCAAGGAGATCTCTTGGGACTGGTTTCCCAAACCAGTTTATTGCAAGCCTTACATCCGACGGAAATGTATGGAGCAATTGAAAGTTTACAAGAAGTGGTGGAAAATCGCACCAAAGAATTAAAAGAAACCAATGAGCAATTGCAACGGGAAATTGAGGAGCGCAAACGGGCTGAAATGGCCCTGCAAACCGCCCATGATAATTTACAAAAATTGGTAGAAGAACGGACATCGGAACTGCGAGCAACGAATGCCAAACTCCAACAAGATATCTGCGATCGCCAGCGAGTTGAGGCCGCCTTGCGCGAGTCAGAGGCTCAATTTCGACAGCAAGCCCAGGAATTAGAAGCGGCTATGCGATCGCTACAACAAACCCAATTCCAACTCATCCAATCGGAAAAAATGTCCAGTTTAGGACAATTAGTCGCCGGGGTTGCCCATGAAATTAACAACCCTGTTAACTTTATTTATGGGAACCTTTCCCATGCAACCCAGTATATTCAGGACCTCTTAGAACTGATTGATTTGTATCAAACCCATTTCAATCAAAATGTTCCTGAAATTGAGGATAAAATCGAAGATATCGATTTAGATTTTTTAGTCAGTGACCTGCCTAAAATGATTGCTTCCATGCAGATTGGAGCCGATCGCATCCGGTCAATTGTCTTATCCTTACGCAACTTTTCTCGCCTCGATGAAGCCGATCGCAAGCGGGTCGATATTCACGAAGGACTGGATAGTACCCTGCTGATTTTACAACATCGACTCAAAGGCCATCCGGGACGGCGAGAAATTGTCATCGTCAAAGAATATGGAAATTTGCCCAAAGTGGATTGCTATGTTGGTCCACTCAACCAAGTATTTATGAATATTATCACCAACGCGATCGATGCCCTGGATATGGGACATAGCAACAACGAGCGATCGAATGGTAAAGCGCTGTCCAAGTCTCCCTTGTCCTCCATCCCTGCCACATCCCCCACCATCCGTATTCGCACCCAAGTGGACGAAGGCGATCGCATTACCATCTCCATTGCAGATAATGGTCCAGGCATGACCGAAACCGTCCGTCGTCGCTTATTTGAACCCTTTTTTACCACCAAACCCGTCGGCAGTGCTACCGGGTTAGGATTATCCATTAGTTATCAAATAGTTGTCGAAAAACATAAAGGACAATTGCATTGTTCTTCAACCCCCGGATATGGCACCGAATTTAGGATTGAAATTCCCCCTTTCCAACCCCATTATGAACCGCCCCTGTTTGATGCCCCCAGCCAGAACATACCATACCACGACTCCTAACTGCTAAGACGGCCACTGCTTAACCCTTCAAATTTCCAGAGAATGGGTAGATGATACCCAGACAGCCCATGATATAATGAAGGGTTTTGAACTGTTTTTAAGCCCAGCCCACTGAATCAGTCAATTGTCCTCAAAATTAAATCATTTTAATCCTTGAATCAGCAATGATAAGATATAAAACTTATTAGAAAATGCCTGAACTTCACGGTTCAAGGTCGGCATTCCAGCTTGAGTTGGGGAATTGCGGCAACTGCCTCCCCAACCGACGCCCTGCCAGACTAGAGTAACCAAAACTAACGCGCCAAAACAGAGGAACATTCGTGCTCGATATTAAACAAATCCGAGAAAATCCAGAAACCATCCAGGAACGCCTGAATCGCCGAGGGGAAGGCTATGATTTACAGCCGATATTAGACTTAGATCGCACCGGGAGAGAATTAGAGACCCAGCGATCGCTTCTTCAAGCCCGCAGTAACGAAATCGGCAAGCTGATCGGTCAACAGATGAAATCCGGCAGCAACCCCGATGACCCCGCCATTCAAACCTTAAAAGAAGAAGGCAACCAACTCAAAGCGCAACTGAGCGAACTCGAACCCCGAGAAAGAGAACTCAAAGCCGAACTCGACAACCTCCTCTTAAACCTCCCCAACCTCCCCAGCGACTCCACCCCCGTGGGTAAAAGCGAAACCGAAAACGTCGAAGTGCGGCGCTGGGGTGACGAATATCTCCCAAAACATGACCAAATTCGCCCCCACTGGGAAATTGGCGAACAAATGGGGATTATCGACTTTGAGCGCGGGGTGAAAATTGCCCAAAGTCGCTTTATCAGCCTGATTGGGGCCGGTGCAGCCTTAGAACGGGCCTTAATCAGCTTTATGCTCGATCGCCACATTCGCCACGGTTATGTAGAAGTCATGCCGCCAGTTTTAATCAATAGCACCTCCCTGCGTGGGACCGGCCAACTGCCGAAATTTTCCGAAGAGAGCTTTCAATGTAGCGAGGATGACCTCTGGCTGGCCCCCACCGCCGAAGTGCCGGTAACCAATCTCTATCGTGATGATATTCTCGCACCGGAGAATTTACCGATTTATCACTGTGCCTATACCCCTTGTTTTCGCAGGGAAGCGGGGGCTTATGGCAAAGATACCCGAGGATTGATTCGACTCCATCAATTTAATAAAGTTGAACTGGTCAAAATTGTGGCCCCAGAGACCTCCGAGGATGAACATCAAGCCCTAGTGCAGGATGCCGAAGCCATTCTCCAAGCCTTGCAACTGCCGTACCGGGTATTGGAACTCTGCACCGGAGACATTGGCTTTGGGGCGCAAAAGTGCTACGACTTAGAAGTCTGGTTACCCTCTTCCGGCAAGTATCGGGAGATTTCTAGCTGTTCTAATTGTGGAGATTTCCAAGCTAGACGCGCCTCCATTCGATTTAAAGAAGCGGGGAAAAAGGGTACTCAATTTGTTCATACCCTCAATGGATCCGGTTTGGCCGTAGGGCGAACAATGGCCGCAATTTTAGAAAACTATCAGGATCCAGATGGCACAATTCGGATTCCCGAAGTGCTGCAACCGTATCTCGGAGGTAAAACCGTCTTGTAAAAGCAGATGGGGAGTTTGTTCGTAGTAACGACTTCAGTCGTTCCTCTCGGGTCATGGCGATCGCCATGACACCCACTATGAGCGGATTAAGCACCTGTTTGGGGACTGGCGCGATCGCCTCCCTTGAGGGCGTGACTTGGCAGATGCCAAATAACGCGGAAACGACTGAAGTCGTTACTACGAACATGGACCCTATTCACCCCATTTTCCCCATCCTCAAGTGATGGGGATGAAACGACTGAAGTCGTTACTACAAACTTGCCTATCCACCCTATCCACCCCATCCTCAACTAGAGACATTGGAGCCTCGGGCATCAGGGGCGATCGGCAGAAACCGACGGGTCAGCCTAAAATAACAATAAGTCAGGATTTACGCATAATCTCCAGTCGGACTGAGGGACTGCGTAAGTCCGAACAATGAGTGAAGACGGGTTCATTGAGCCAGTCTGTGATAGTAACAGAGTTTAACTGGGGTTTGTAATGTCAGTATTGGCAGCGATCGCGGTTCTGGCGATGCTTATTTTCGTCCACGAACTGGGACACTTCATGGCGGCCCGATTACAGGGCATTCACGTTAATCGTTTCTCAATCGGATTTGGGCCAATTTTATGGAAATACCAAGGCCCAGAAACCGAATATGCCATACGCGGGATTCCCTTGGGAGGCTATGTCGGTTTTCCTGATGATGATCCCGAGAGCGAAATTCCGCCTGATGACCCGAATTTGCTCCGCAATCGCCCGATCCTGGACCGGGCGATCGTGATTAGTGCCGGAGTCATCGCTAACCTGATCTTTGCCTATCTGCTATTAGTCGGACAGGTGGCAACGGTGGGGGTGCAAGACTTTGACTATCAACCGGGGGTAAAAATCGCCCAAGTGATGTCGGAGGAGACTGCCGCGCATCGGGCGGGGATTCAGGCCGAAGATATTATATTGCAAGCCGGTGGAGAGGAATTAGACGCTTCTGCACAAGCGGTTCGCTCCCTGATGGAGATTATCCAAACCCATCCTGAGCAAGTTCTGGAACTCCAGGTGCAGCGGCAGGATGAAACCTTTAGAGTGCCGATTTCCCCGGAACGCGATGAAAGCGGGAAAGGGATTATTGGCGTGCAATTGGCTCCTCACGGCACCCTGATTCGTCACCGCGCCGAGAGTATCCCCGCAGCGTTTGGGGAAGGTGCCGTGGAGTTTCAACGGATTACGGTTTTAACGGTGCAAGGATTTGGACAGTTAATTCGCAATTTCCGAGAAACGGCGGATCAAGTGTCGGGTCCGGTGGCAATCGTGGCGATCGGGGCGAATATTGCCAAGTCTGATGCGGGAAATCTGTTCAGATTTGCGGCTTTAATTAGCGTTAACCTAGCGATTATTAACATTTTGCCGCTTCCGGCCCTCGATGGCGGTCAGTTGGCATTTTTGTTAATTGAAGGATTGCGCGGTAAACCGTTGCCGACTCATATTCAAGATGGGGTGATGCAAACCGGGTTAATGTTGCTGTTGGGGTTGGGTATTTTCCTGATTGTTCGGGATACGGCCAATTTAGGTTGGGTCCAACAGTTATTTCAATAAAGGTAATGAAGGATGACGCTATTGCAAGCGGTTCATCCTTCATTAGTTCGGAAATTTTTTACTATGAATATTACTCGGAAGTGGGCGGCGACGAAGCAGCGGGCGATCGAGATTTTAATTCGCCTGAAGCGATTGTATCCGGAGGCGGACTGTACGCTAAATTATGAGACGCCGGTGCAGTTATTGGTGGCGACGATTTTATCGGCACAATGTACAGATGAGCGGGTAAATCAGGTGACTCCGGAGTTGTTTCGACGGTTTCCGGATGCACAGGCGATCGCCCATGCGGATATTGAGGAGTTGGAACAGTTAATTCGTTCTACAGGGTTTTATCGGAATAAGGCGAAAAATATTCAAGGCGCTTGTCGGGCGATCGTAGAAAAGCACAATCATCAAGTGCCAAAACGGATGGAATTGCTGGTGGAGTTGCCTGGAGTTGCCCGAAAAACGGCCAATGTTGTCCTGGCAAATGCCTATGGAATTAATCAAGGCGTAACGGTGGATACCCATGTGAAGCGGTTATCCAATCGGTTAGGATTGACGGAAAATACGGACCCGGTGAAGATAGAACGGGATTTAATTCGCCTACTTCCCCAAGAAGATTGGGAAAATTGGTCGATTCGGTTGATTTATCATGGACGAGCGGTTTGTACTGCAAAAAAACCCGCTTGCGATCGGTGTGAGTTAGCCGATTTATGTCCAGCAGCCGATGTTAGTCTGCTTCCTAATGTATTGGGATAGTTTTCCCTAGGATTAAGACTCCTGGATGCCCGATTATTTGGGGTAAAGAAACGACTAAAGTCGTTACGACGAACAAAGAAACCTTTTTTTCCTGTTTGTAGTAACAACTTCCGTCGTTTCCGGGTTCTTAGTCATGACTTTAAAGGAAGAAACGACTAAAGTCGTTACTACGAACAAAGAAACCTTTTTTTCCTGTTTGTAGTAACAACTTCCGTCGTTTCCGGGTTCTTAGTCATGACTTTAAAGGAAGAAACGACTAAAGTCGTTACTACGAACAAAAAAACCTTTTTTTCCTGTTTGTAGTAACAACTTCCGTCGTTTCCGGGTTCTTAGTCATGACTTTAAAGGAAGAAACGACTAAAGTCGTTAC
>NZ_JAMXFD010000055.1 GCF_025370875.1 Laspinema palackyanum D2c | reverse complement strand
GAGCCGGATGAGCGGAAACTCTCACGTCCGGTTCTGAAGCCGAGCATGGGGGGCGACCTCCATGCTTAGGTTAACGGTTTCCAAATGTCCAAGGAGGCTCAAGTGACAGAAGAACAAAAACAGCAAGAAAAAACACAAACAGAATGGGCAGCGGAGAACGCAGGCGGAGCATCCAATTCCGCTGATGACGCATCCGAGGCAGCCGCCTCCGATGAATGGGGTCATCAAGGGAAAGTGCAGGAGGCCCCTCGGGAAGCGGTAGTAGAAGAGAGTGCCGCGCCCGAAACAGCGGAACCCACCGCCGCCGCGCCGGAAACCCCGGACGCGAGTCCGGAAGAGTACATGGCGATGGAAGCCTTAGTCCAGGCGAATCAAGCTTTTACCATTCAGTTAGAAGAATTAAAAAGCCAATATGCCCGATTAGCCGCCGACTTTGACAACTTCCGCAAGCGCACCCAAAAAGAAAAGCTCGAACTCGAAGCCCAAGCCAAATGTGCCACCATCCGGGAATTGTTATCCGTCGTGGATAACTTTGAGCGAGCTAAAGAACAAATCAAACCCCAAAACGATGGGGAAATGAACCTTCATAAAAGCTACCTGAGCGTTTATAAGCAAATGGTAGAAAGCCTCAAGCGCATCGGCGTCTCCGCCATGTATCCCAAGGGAGAAGAGTTCGACCCGAACTTCCATGAAGCCGTCATGCGCGAACCCACCCGGGAATATGCCGAAGGCATCGTCACCGATGAATTCCGCCGGGGTTATATGCTAGGCGATCGCGTCTTGCGACACGCACTGGTCAAAGTCGCGGCAGCACCCGAGGATGACGAAGAAGCTCCAACCTCAGAAACTCCCGACAGTCCTCAAGAATAACCCCACCTCAAATGATCGGCGGCATCCCAGTCGCCTGATCCCCGGTCCGAATCTCTCGCACCAACCCCCAGTATCCTCCCCCCACTCCGTCGCCCTCCCCTGTCGCGACGGGAACCCACCCTTCCCCCAATTGCCACGCACACCTTAATCGCCGAACCGCTATGGGAAAAGTCATCGGAATTGACCTCGGGACCACCAATAGTTGTGTTGCTGTCTTAGAGGGCGGTAAACCCAACGTGATTAGCAACACCGAAGGCGGACGCACTACCCCCAGTATTGTGGGAATTGCCAAAAACGGCTCGCGGGTTGTCGGACAGCTTGCCAAACGCCAAGCCGTCACCAATGCCGAAAACACCGTCTACAGCATCAAACGCTTTATCGGTCGTCGCTGGGAAGACACAGAAGAAGAACGATCCCGAGTTCCCTACACCTGTACCAAAGGTAGAGACGACACCGTAGATGTCAAAATCCGGGGAACCACCTACACTCCCCAGGAAATTTCGGCCATGATCCTGCAAAAGCTCAAAGAGGATGCCGAAGCCTATCTCTCCGAAGAAGTCACCCAAGCGGTGATTACGGTTCCGGCTTACTTTACCGACGCTCAACGCCAAGCCACCAAAGATGCAGGCACGATCGCCGGATTAGAAGTGCTGCGAATTATCAACGAACCCACCGCCGCCGCCCTCTCCTACGGCTTAGACAAACAAGGACAAGACCAAACCATTCTCGTTTTTGACCTCGGAGGCGGGACCTTAGATGTCTCCATTCTCCAACTCGGAGACGGCATCTTTGAAGTCAAATCCACCTCCGGCAACAACCACCTCGGCGGGGATGACTTTGATACCACCCTGGTTAAATGGATGGTCGAACAATTCCGCATCAATGAGGGGATCGACCTCTCCGTCGATAAAATGGCCGTCCAACGGATTCGCGAAGCCGCAGAAAAAGCCAAAATTGAACTCTCCTCTCGGGAAACTGCCGCCATTAACCTGCCCTTTATCAGCGCCGACGAAACCGGACCCAAGCACTTGGAAATGGAGTTGACCCGAGAGCAGTTTGAAGAACTCGTCAGCAATTTGGTCAAACTCAGCTTAGAACCCGTCGTTCAGGCGATTAAAGATAGCACCCTGAGTATCGATGAAATTGACCGGATTATTTTAGTGGGCGGTTCGACGCGGATTCCGGCGGTTCAAAAAGCCATCAGTGATTATTTTGGCGGCAAAGAACCCGATCGCACGGTCAATCCTGATGAAGCAGTGGCGATCGGGGCCGGAATTCAAGCCGGGGTCCTCGGGGGCGAAGTCCAAGATGTCCTCCTGTTGGACGTGACTCCCCTCTCCCTCGGCATCGAAACCCTGGGCGGCGTTTTCACCAAAATTATCGATCGCAACACGACCATTCCCACCAGTCGCGCCCAAACCTTCTCCACCGCCACCGATGGCCAACGAGAAGTGGAAATCCATGTTCTGCAAGGGGAACGGGCAATGGTCAAAGATAACAAAAGCCTGGGCAACTTCATCCTGGATAAAATCCCCCCCGCACCCCGAGGAGTTCCTCAAATCGAAGTCTCCTTTGAAATTGATGCCAATGGCATTCTCAATGTCGCCGCCACAGACAAAGGCACCGAACGAGTCCAAAGCATTCAAATCACGAGCACAGGTGGGTTGAGCGACGAAGAAATCGAGAAAATGCGTCAAGATGCGGAAAAATATGCCGATGAAGACCGCTATCGCAAACAAGTCGCAGAAATTAAAAACCAGGCTGAAAGCCTGTTCTATAATTATAAAGCGACTCTGAAAGATAACGTGGCTCTGTTGAGCGATGAGCTCAAGGCAGAACTCAAGGACCGAGCGAAACAGCTAAAAGCAGCGCTCGAAAATAAAACCGTTGAGGTTGAAGAGCTTAAACAGCGAATGTCCGCATTCCAAGAAACTCTCTTCTCTGTGGGAATTGCCGTTTATCAGCAATCTAACCCAGTGGAGGAAGAAGAGGAAAAAGAAGAGGCCAATACATCGGAGTAATTCCCGATCGGTCCCTAGACTGAGGTGGGAATCAGCGGTTGGGTCTTTCTTAGAAAGAGAAACCTGCTCCTCTTCGGTGGCGATCGCTAATTCCCTCTCTTTCAGGGTTCTGGTGGGCGATCGGAGACCTAACCCCCCAGCCCCCTTCCCTCAGAGGGACGGGGGAGCCGGAAAGCAATCCCAGCCAGAAAAAATTCGATTATTCTCCCTACCCTCTTAGGTCTCAAAGCCCCTCCCCTCAGAGGGGAGGGGTTTGGGGAGAGGTCTCCTCCCTGATTCACCAAACCGAACCTTTCTGGGGTTGTCGCCCTCGGCACTGCCCCACCCATGACAGTCCATTGCTTGCGTCCCTTTTGTTTTTTATTTTTACCAGAAGCGCTCTATGGCCCGCGATTACTATGAAATTCTAGGTGTTGCTCGCACTGCTGACAAAGAAGAGATTAAACGTGCCTACCGCCGGTTAGCGCGCAAATATCACCCAGATGTCAATAAAGAAGAGGGCGCTGAAGAGCGCTTTAAAGAAATCAATCACGCTTACGAAGTCCTGAGCGAACCCGAAGTCCGCGCACGTTATGACCGATTTGGCGAAGCCGGAGTCAGTTCCGGTGCCGGAGGGCCAGGATTCGGTGATATGGGCGATATGGGCTTTGCTGACATCTTTGAAAGCTTTTTTAATGGCTTTGCTGGGGGTGGTGTTCCCGGTCAACAGGGCCGCAGAAGAAGCGGTCCGGTGCGTGGGGATGACCTCCGCCTGGATTTGAAACTGGATTTCCGCGAAGCCATATTTGGCGGCGAAAAAGAAATTCGCATTTCTCATCTGGAAACCTGTAGCTCCTGTGTGGGAACTGGGGCCAAACCTGGAACCCGTCCCCGTACCTGTGGCACCTGCAATGGCGCAGGACAGGTCCGCCGTGCTACCCGCACCCCCTTTGGCAGTTTCACTCAAGTCTCGGTTTGTCCCACCTGTAACGGCACTGGGGAAACTATTGAGGATAAGTGCGAAGCTTGTAATGGCGCTGGAGTCAAACAAGAGACCAAGAAACTCAAAATTAACGTGCCACCGGGTGTGGATAACGGGACTCGCTTGCGGGTTTCTGCCGAAGGCGATGCCGGGGCCCGGGGTGGTCCGTCCGGGGATTTGTACGTTTATTTGTTCGTGAATGAAGATGCGGAGTTTCAGCGCGACAATATTAATATCCTCTCGGAAATTAAGATTAGTTATCTCCAGGCGATTTTGGGATGTCGTTTGGATGTGAATACGGTGGATGGACCCACGGAACTGACGATTCCTGCGGGTACTCAACCGAATACGGTGATGAAGTTAGATAATAAAGGGGTTCCGAAGTTAGGAAATCCGGCAGTGCGTGGGGATCATCTGATTTCCGTGGCGATCGAGATTCCGACGAAGTTAACCGCAGAAGAACGGCCCTTGCTGGAACAGTTGGCAAAACTGAAAGGCGATCGCACGGGGAAAGGGGGTAAAGGATTTTTAGGAGATTTGTTTAACAAGTGACCCAAGAACTTACACCTGAAACCAGTTATCCGACTCTGGATCTGCGCGGCACTCCTTGTCCCATGAATTTCGTGCGGACCAAACTGCGCTTGGATAAAATGAATCCCGGGGAAGTGCTAGAAGTGTGGCTGGACCCGGGAGAACCCATCGAACAGGTTCCTGATAGTCTGCGAATGGATGGACATATCATGGAACTGATTGAGGACCGAGGGGGGTTTTTTGCCCTGCAAGTTCGACGTGCGGCGACTCCTGCATGAGTAACGGCAAACCTGAAGCAGAGACCCTGAGGGGTGCAACAACTCCGGGTGATCGCCTCGCGGAAAACGGCGATTCCGGGACCAGGGGAGGGAATCCCGATAGCGGGAATGAGTCCCTCCCGGGCGATCGCCTGGAGTTGCTCTCCCCAGAGACTCCTCCCGAGTCTGAATCTCCGATTACGGGGACAGTTGTCGCAGTCCAAGCGAATTATTATCGGGTGCAGTTGGATCAGCCGGTGACGACAGCATCGACTCTGCTTTGTACCCGGCGATCGCGCTTGAAAAAAATTGGAATTCAGGTGATGGTGGGCGATCGGGTGGTGATAGAAGAACCGGATTGGGAAGGTGGCAGAGGTGCAGTCGCCGAAGTCTTCCCCCGGCAAACGGAACTGGATCGTCCGGCGATCGCCAACGCCAACCAACTCCTCCTCGTCTTCGCCATAGAAGAACCCACCCTCGACCCCCATCAACTCACCCGCTTTTTAGTCAAAGCCGAATCTACGGGATTATCGGTTTTGTTGTGTTTAAATAAAACGGATTTAGTTTCAGAACAAGAGCGAATGGAGTGGCAAGAACGGTTAGAAAGTTGGGGCTATCAACCGTTATTTATTAGTGTAGAAACCGGAGTGGGGATTGATGCCGTGCGCGATCGGCTCAAAGATAAAATCACCTTAATTTCCGGCCCTTCCGGCGTCGGCAAATCCAGCTTAATTAATCAACTTATCCCCTTCGCCACCCTGCGCGTCGGCGATGTATCCGGCAAACTCGGACGGGGACGCCACACCACCCGCCATGTCGAATTATTTGACTTACCCACCGGAGGACTCCTCGCCGACTCCCCCGGATTCAATCAACCCAACCTCGACTTCCCAGCGCGAGAATTAGCCGAATATTTCCCCGAAGCGCGCCAACGCCTGCAAGAGGGAACCTGTCAGTTTAGCGACTGCCTACATCGGGACGAACCCAACTGTGTAGTCAGTGGAGACTGGGAACGGTATGACGATTATTTAGAGTTTCTGGAAGAGGCAATTATCTATGAAGAAATCCTCTCCCAACAAAGCAATCCCGAATCCAGCCTGAAAGTCAAAAGCAAAGGCAAAGGAACCGAGCAAAATGAGCCGAAGTTAGAATCAAAAAAATATCGGCGCGTTTCTCGACGGTTTGAACATCAAAATTTAGAACAATTATACCAGGATTTTGAGGAAGAAGAAAATCAGGAATTTTGATGAAAACCCCGCAGGCTAAAGCCTGGGGCTACACAGACAAAGCCTGCCTACGCAGGCTAAGAGATAAAATGGATTTAAAACAACCAGAGTTGGTATAACACCACGTCATCGGGATAAAATCATCAGCAAATGGCTCAAAACTGTTCATTTTTGAAAAATATGAACCTATATGCTACTCATAATCAAACCCCATCACCCACCCGTTAAATTATGCAAAATTCCCTCCATTCTCCGAGCAATTGTATTTTAACAATCCTTTAATTTTCTACACTGGATCACCTCCGGATAAAAGGGAATAAATGGTACTTTTTTCTGGTAATATCGAATGACAAGTATCCTAACTAACTCAAATATCTCCACCTCATAAAAATTGATAGTGGGAGAACCGATAATTTGTTTTAAAGTGTCTAATGTACCAAACTTCTCCAACGCTTTTGCCACATCGCTTCTGACATCCGAGTCGGAGTGGGAGAGGGCATCGATTAAGGCGGTTACTGCTTCTGGTGTGCCAATCTCCCCCAGTAACAATGCCGCATCGCTTCTGACATCCGAGTCGGAGTGTGAGAGGGCATCGATTAAGGCGGTTACTGCTTCTGGTGTGCCAATCTCCCCCAGTAACAATACCGCGTACCTTCTGACATACGAGTCGGAGTGGGAGAGAGTGGCGATTAAAGCTGTTACTACTTCTGGGATGCCCATCTTCGCCAACGCCTCTACCGCATCGCTTCTGACATCCGAGTCGGAGTGGGAGAGAGTGGCGATTAAAGCTGTTACTACTTCTGGGATACCCATCTTCGCCAACGCCTCTACCGCATCGCTTCTGACATCCGAGTCGGAGTCGGAGAGGGCGGCGATTAAGGCGGGTACTGCTTCTGGGGTGCCCATCTTCGCCAACGCCTCTACCGCATCGCTTCTGACATCCGAGTCGGAGTGGGAGGAGCCAGGGATTAAGGCGGGTACTGCTTCTGGGGTGTCCATCTTCCTTAGCGCCCATCCCACATCGTTTCTGACATCCGAGTTGGAGTCGCGCAGGGCGTCGATTAAGACTGTTAATGCTTCTGGGGTGCCAATCTTCTTCAGGGCGATTGCTGCACAGATTCTGACATCCGAGTCGGAGTGGGAGAGGGGATCGATTAAGGCGGTTACTGCTTCTGGTGTGCCAATCTTCCCCAGTAGCAATGCCGCCCAGATTCTGACATCCGAGTCGGAGTCGCGCAGGGCGTCGATTAAGGCTGTTACTGTTTCTGGTGTGCCAATCTTCTTCAGTACCAATGCCGCCCAGATTCTGACATCCGAGTCGGAGTGGGAGAGGGCATCGATTAAGGCTGTTACTACTTCTGGGGTGCCAATCTTCTCCAGCGCACTTGCTGCATCGCTTCTGACATCCGAGTCGGAGTGGGAGAGGGCGTCGATTAATGCGGATACGACATCTGGGGAGCCAATCTTCTCCAGCGCCCTTACTGTAGACCATCTGATATAATTAGTAGAGTTGGAGTCCCAGAGAGCGTCGATTAAGCCTGTTACTGCTTCTGGGGTGCCAATGTCCCCCAGTACGAATGCCGCATACCCTCTGATATCGGAGTCTGAGCCGCGGAGGGTGGCGATTAATGCGGGTACGACTTCTGGGGTGCCAATCTTCCCTAGTACCAATGCCGCACCTCTTCTGACATCCGAGTCGGAGTCGGAGATGCAGGCATTTTGCAACTTCTGGGACATCTGCAAATTATTTTCGCCCAGTGTAACCACGGTTGAGGAGATAAAATTGAGACTGGGATAACGATGCCACAGTTGATAAAGCCGATCGCAGATGGCTTCCCTCACTGGATGAGAAAGGTTTTGGCATTCCGCCAAACATCGCCCTGCTAACAGCAGCAGACTCCCAAAAATATCATCCTTTTCCTGGGCGATCGCTTCCAAAAGTGGAACCGGATTTTTGAGCAATCCCGCCAGCAAGGTTAAGGTTTCGTGCCAGTCATATTCCCAGAAATGCGCTCTAACTAACGCCATTCCCTGCTGTAGATCTCGTGCCATGACTCGCTTTAAATAGGCAGCGGTGAAATACTCCTGAAACGTCCGATGTAGAAACAGATAGTTTTTGCCGTCACGGGTTAACTTTTGGATAATGCCATCTTCCTCAGACAGTTCCGCCATTAATTCCTCCGTCGGATAATTTTGGAAATCTCTGACAGCGTTCTCCCCTTGCAGGTATGTCTCGATCGCCTCGTATAGTTCATCCTCATCAAAAATCTCTTGCCCTTGACAGCTAAACCCATAGGCTAAGGTTTCTAAACACCGAATTTTTGCCAGAATCTTTCCCCGGCGTTGTAGATCTCGGTTCCCGCGCCATTCCTTGAGCATACATTCCACGGCTTGTTCATACAGTTGAACGCGCCGCGTTGGGAAAGTTAGTTTTTTCGATTGATAGAGACTGCAAATCAACGACAACAACAGGGGATTTTGGGCTAACCCCTGAATTTGCGGTTTGCGTTTCAACTCTTCTATCAAACTGCTGGCGGAAACTGCTTCATCCTGAATATATCCCGCTGCATTCACAAACCAGGTTTGAATATACCGTTCCAATTGCCTTTGATTAAACGGGACGATTTCCACCTCTTTGGCATCCGGCACAAACCGCCCGTCATATCCGACAATCCGGGAAGTGACAATTAGGGGGCCGGGATAGTTCCGAGCAAGGCGGCCTAACTTCTCCCCTAAGCAATTGCGAGCCTTTATTGGCACTTCATCCAAGGCATCTAACAGCAACAAACACTGACCCAACTCCAATTTTTTCCGCAAAAAGGTTTCAATCTCTTGCCAGCGTTTTTTGGGATAGTCTTGCTGAATTAACTGGGGAATCGCCTCAATTATTTCTGCATCAATGTCCTGCAATTTCGACAAGCACAAAAATAGGGGAAACACCACCCGATCAATCGACTGGTGTTCCCGGAGTTTCTGCCGTTCCTGTCGCGCTTGGGAGAATGCTTCCATTTTTAATAGCGTTGATTTTCCCATCCCCGGATCGGCTAAAACTATAATCCTCAGAGGTTTCGTTTTCGCCTCTTGATGTTTCGTTTTCGCCTCTTCCCAAGGCACTTGCACTCGTCGCGATTCTTCCTCCATGCCTTTGAGACCATAGGCGCGTTTCTGTTCCTCCTCAGATTCCGCATATCCCCAAGTCGTTTCCACCTGGTGGAGATCGCGTCGTTCCAGGGTGACCTCAATCGGGATATATTGGTCTTTTAAAACAATCTTTTCCTGGGTGTGAAACATCCGCAGCTCCTGGAATTGAGTTTCGATCGCCTCCAGAAACCGACAAATAGCATTCTGACGCGGTTCTAATCCCAGGGCCGCTAATTGGGCCGTCAGATTATCCCAGCGAATCACATAACTATCATCGCTTTCATCGTTTTCATCACTGCCCTGAATCACCCCCACCACGCCGCCCAATTCCGGAGAAAAAACCGGCCCACCACTGGTTCCCGCCTCTACTTTGGCATTCAGTCGATAGGATAAAAAACTCGATTTTGCTTGAGGGAGAACATTCCAAGGATTGTTACCATCCGGCTGGTGCTTGGGATAGGTAGATACTATATTCAACGGCGCACTCTGCCGGATATCCGAGGCGGAAACATCAAACCCGTCTGGAAAGTTTCGCTGTGGATCTCTGGGAAATCCATAAACCATCACCCCAGTTGATAAATTAGCCGGATTAATGACCCTTACCGCTTGGGCATTTTCCACCTCGATTTTGAGAATGGCAATATCGACCTCCGGATTCGACAATTCCCCACACCACTGCGCCGGATATCTCTTGTCCTGATATTCGACTTCTAGAGTGTTTAAACGATAGATAACATGGTGACAGGTGATGAAATAGCCATCAGCCCGAATCATAAATCCGGACCCCTTAAGACTCTGTTTTTCCTCATCGAAGATTTTCACCATCGATGAGCGAATTTCATCAATTCCACACCCGTTCATCTCCATCCCTCCCACTCAGGTTTACGGTGTTTTGCTCCCGTTGAGTGCCCACTCAACGGTAACTTTGACATTAGCTTGGGCCGATCCCGTCGTTACAAAGGGGATTCCCGTTTCCCCGCCCACCTGCACCCCAAATTCCAACGTAACCTTACTCGGTTCCGAGTGACTCATGCCTTGTTTAACCGCATCAAGTACAATCTGCGAATAACCCCCAACTGTACTCATCATCGCCTTTATAAACTTGTCCGTTCGTTCTTTAATATCATCAATATCATCAATAATACCGACCGCTTGAACTCCGTTCTTAGAAACATTCTCATACTGAATGTAGATTTTTTCACCATCCGGGCCGAGAATTTCCGTTATCTTTGTAGACATTGACACTCCTCCTAGAGAATGATGGGATTGCAGGTTTGATGGCGGGGAGAGACAGCCCATTTATGGATTCACTGCCGGAATTGTCCCGGCCACTCCCAGAAATCGGAATCACCGATGCTTCCGCTGTTCTTGTGGCACTACAATTGTAAATCCCTCGGGGCGATTCGGTAAAGCCTTCTCCCAGTCAAAGCCGCAACCGGCCCTAATTGCCCGGTTGTCATAGAAACCCGGTTTCTGAGTCCGTTGGCAGGAGGCAAGAAGCGGGGTTTCTTGGCAAGATTTAGATAAGGAGGCAAAGGTTATGGCAGAAACCGGGTTTCTACAGCAGTAGTTTGCTGGGTGAGGAGTTAACGGATGGGCTAAAATCCTGATTAGATAGCCATTAGAGATAAACTATGAAAATTAAAGCAATGATTTGGCAAGAAGATGATATTTGGTGCGGTTCAGTCCCCGCCCTTCCCGGTTGTCACACCTGGGCATCGACTTATGAAGAGTTGTTAGAAATGCTTGCAGAAGCGGTTCAGGGTTGGCTGGAAGTGGCGAGTGAACAACAGGAAGTCAACCCAGAAAAACAGTTAATCGAGTTATTTTTATGAAAATAGAGAAAATGATAAACTAGAGTTGAATGCCCAAATAATATTCATGCCCAGGAAGATTCGAGAGTTGAAAGCTCAAATTGCACAGTACGGGTTTGTTTAGTTGCCTAAGCGCGGCAAGGGCAGCCATGAGCGTTGGCGCTGGTTGACTGACAAAACTTAGTCAGGCGGATACTTGTAAGTATGTATTTTGAACTCAATACGGTAGGTACGGTCG
>NZ_JAMXFD010000054.1 GCF_025370875.1 Laspinema palackyanum D2c | reverse complement strand
ACCTCTTTTTCTTATACTACAAATGGCCCAAACCGACAAGGGGTAAGCCTTTTGGCCTTCTTGTCACCCCTTCAGCCATAGTTCCCCTAGATTTTTTATAAAATCGCTGAAACCCCTTATGGGCAAAGGTTTTAAACAAATAAAAAGTCAGCAATTAAACCTGCGGAATATAGGTTGATAGCGATCGCGTGCAAATTCTTTCAAAAGCAAAAAGAACCCCCTTCTTGTGTGGAGCGATGGGTGATGTCGTCAGTAATAGCTTCGCTCTACAGCGTAGCGTCTAGCAGAGAACCATTTACCTTAAGCCAGTTCCTTGCTTTTTCCATGTGGGGAGTTTGGGAGCGAATAATACCCCAAAAGCGGGGCGTGTGGTTGGGTTCCAAAAAATGGGTTAACTCGTGAATGACCACATAGTTGATGACAAACATGGGAGCTTTGACGAGACGCCAGTTGAAGGTGACGTTATTCTTTGGAGTACAAGACCCCCATCGGTATTTGCTATCAGTAATTTTCGCCTGGTTATAGGAAGCTCCAAGACATTCGGCATAATGGCGAACCCGAGGCAGAATGACCAACTTTGCCTGTTCGATATACCATTCTCGGAATATCTCCCCCCGTCGTTTGGACTGATTTTTGGGAACTAGAAAGCAGTTGTTGACCAGTGAAATATGATCCACTGTATCAACTACCTCCAACCGATAATTTTGTCCTAAATAAAGTAAAGACTCTCCGTTGACCAGTTCCTTGCCGGGAGGATGAAGCGGGGGGCGGTATTTCTGGGTGTGGCGGGTTTTTTCATAGAGCCATTGCTTGCGGGACTCGACGATCGCCTGAATTTTCTCCAAACCTGTTCCGGTCGGTGCTTTGACAATAATCGAACGATCGCGCTCAACGGTAATCGTTAATTTCTTGCGTTTTGGAGAGAAAACAACCTCATAGTCAAACTGCATGATCATTCAGCGTACAAAATTCGATGGTTGTTTTTTTCTGCCAGTTCCATGACTTTGGCAATGATCCGCTTTCTGTTTTGGAACAGATCGGGAATATTCCGAAACTCCTGTAACAGCAGAACTTTTTGGATTTCCGCTTCCAGTTTCTTCCGGGCCGGGGTGTTCTCCCAAAAGCCGGTAAGCTGAAGTTCTTGTTCAACAACGGCGCAAACCTGTTGAGTAAGGGCGACAGACTGAGCGATTCTATCATCATCTAGCTCGGTTTCCCCAAAACACTCCCGTTTTAACATCCGAAAGAAGGGCATCTGCTTTTTCTTGTGCAGCCCATAGGTGGGTTCGTTTTCTGCCTCTTTCAGGCGGTGACGTAGTTTTTCTAGTTCTTCGTAGATTTTCTCCCAGTTGTCCTTAAACTGCTCCAATATCTCCGCCAGGACTGCGGCAAATGAAGCTTGCAGTTCCGGATCGTCGTCCAGGTCGATCTCGATGTGATCTCGCAAAGCGTGTTCGATCGCGGCGGCTTTGTTCTTGGTGCGTCGGTGGGTGGTGACGACTTCACTCTCGAACTTGTCATCCAAAATCGAGATCGGTTTAACTTTTTGAGAGATCCCTCTCGATTCTAGGTGGGCGTCGGTGATTTGGCGGAGTTTTTCCGGGATGCCCTTCATACTCAGACGGGTGTCTCGGAAGTGGCGGCTTGCCAAAACGTTGATTTCAGCGAGGGCCTTGTAGTTGGTTTGATAATTGAGGGCTTCTTTGGCGGGATAAACCAAGTTGAGGCTGCGGGTCAGTTGCTTGAACGCCTGAATGTACTTGAACCGGATTTCTTCGTCGTAGAACACATCATAGAACGCATCGTAATCGCTTAAATCGTTTAGTCCGTAGCTCTCCAGCAAATCCCTGACTGCCCGATAGTCGGTTTCGAGTTGGCGGATCTCCTCCTCGGGGAAACTGAGGGTTTCTTCGATTTCTCGCTGTTCCCGATCGTCGTAGCTGTCGATCGCCCGTTTGAGATAGTGTCCAATGCCCACATAGTCAACAACAAAGCCCTTTTCTTTCCCTTCCCCGGCGACGCGGTTGACCCGAGCGATCGCCTGCAACAGGTTATGAGACTGGACTACCTTGTCAAGATACAGCACTTGCTCCATCGGGGCGTCGAACCCTGTCAGCAGCATATTATTGACGATGATGATCCCGATATCCCCCGTCGTGCCTTCTTCTTCGGCATCAAAGGGGAGTTTGAAATTTTTGATGATGTTTGTGTGGGTGGAGGAGTTGGTGTAGGGCTTAAAGTCGGGTTTGTCGTTGCCACCCTCAGAAATGACCACATTGGTTTTCAGTCGCTTCAGTCGCTCTAGGTTGATGTTGTGGGGGTTGGAAATTTCCAGTTGGCGGATCTCCTCCAAAAGTGCCGCGTCTAGGTGTTGTTTGTAGCGAACAGCCGCTTCGCGGGAGGTGGCAACAACCTGAGCCTTATAACCGTTGGGGAAAATCTGCCGGACATAGTGGGCAACCATGTCTCTAGCTTTGGCGGCGATAATCGGGTGGGCTTCGAGATAGGCATCACGAGAGCCGTAACCCAGGATTTTCAGGCGTTCTGACAGGGTGTAGTCGCTGAAAACATCCTCAAAATCCGCATCCATCGCGGCGCGATCGCCAACTTCGGCATTTTGGGTGCGCCCCTCGTAGACAATCTGAAGGGTGACTTTATCCTCGATGGATTCCCTCATGGTGTATTTGTCGATGTAGTCCCCGAACACTTTTTCAGTTTTGTCGATGGGAGTTCCGGTGTAGCCGATGCGGGTGGCGTTAGGCAGGGCGCGATCTAGGTTTGCCGCCAAAAGGGAATATTGGGAGCGGTGCGCCTCGTCGATCATGATTAGGATGTTGGTGCTGGAGTTAAGCTCGGGAAAGGTTTCCTCCAGATCTCGCTCTTGGAATTTGTGGATCATCCCCAGGACTAGGTTTGAGGAGTCGGTGCGGAGGAGTTCCTTCAGTTGAGCGATGCTGTTGGCGGCGTTGACGGTGAAACCCGCGCCCGTCCCGGTGTCCGAAAGCTGATTTTCGAGGTTGGTGCGATCGGTGATAAAGACAACTTTCCATTGGGAAAGGTTGGGGTGGCGATACATGGCCCTGACCATGAACATCATGGTTAGGGATTTGCCGGAGCCTTGGGTATGCCAAATAATACCACTTCGCTCCCTCGGGGTTCTGCCGTTGAGCAGGCGTTGGACGGCTTTTTTAACAGCCCGAAATTGTTGGTAACGACCGACGATTTTGAGGGTTTCGCCTTTGTCGTTGACCGAGAACAGGGTGAAGTTGTGGATAATTTCTAGGAGGTTGGCGGGGTCGCACATTCCAGCAACTAGGCGCTGTTGGTCGTTGGGGGAACTGCTGCCATGATCTAAATCTTCTAGGGTGCGGGGGTAGGGGTCAGCCCAGCGATAAAAGTATTTTTCGGTGCGGGTGGTGATGGTGCCGAATTTGGCTTGATTGCGACAGGTGGCGATGATGAACTGGTTGAAATAGAACAGTTCGGGGTTGCCCTCGCCTTTGTTCCCGCGCTGTTCGCTGTAGCGCATCATCTGGTCGATCGCCTCGGGGATGGGTTCCTGGGTTTTGGGGGATTTGCACTCAATGACGACGACGGGCAAACCGTTGAGGAACAGGACAATATCGGGAATGATGTGATTTTCGGTGCCGAGAATGCGGACTTTGAACTGACAGACGGCGATGTAGCGGTTGTTTGCGGGGCGCTCAAAGTCGATAATTGTGACGTTGGGGCTAGTTTCCCCAGTTTGGCGATTTTCCGAGACGCTGGGCTTTTGTTGCAGCAGGTTGAAACTGTGGCGGTTATTTTCTAGGAGGTTATTACTGGAAAAGCTGGCGGTGAGTTGTTTGATAACGTCTTCGGTTTGGTCGTCTTCCAGCCAGGGGTTGATGGTTTGGAGTTGCGATCGCAATACCGGAATCAGAACGACTTGGCGGAAGGTTTCCCGGTAACTGTCGGAGGGTTTTTGTCCTCTCTCTAGGTCTAAGATTTCCCACCCCAACCCGGCAAGTTGGTCGAGCAAAGGTTTCTCAACATGGTTGCGTTCGTCAATTTTAAGAGCTTTGGGAGTTTTGTCGGGTTTCATAATCTGGGTGTTGACTGCTGTTTTAGACAAATCGCCAAGAATTGGATAACAAAATCCGTTTACATCCGTTTATATCCGTTTACATCCGTTTACATCCGTTTATCTGATGCGATAAAGGGCATTGCGTCCTTTACCTTCTAGGACAATGGCCCCCTTATCCTTAAGTCGCTTGAGCAACATTTTGGCCTGCCCTTCTGATAAACGACACAGATCCATCACTTCAGATCTCCTGATTTGACCATGCTGCTCTACATAACTGATCACCATTTGCTCATGTTGGAGGGCTGAAAATGCCGCTTGACGAGTATATTCGGCTTGATTTCCGGTGGCTTGATAAACAGTGGGGGTAAAGGTATAGGTCCGGTTGTTTGTGCCGTGGGCTTGGATCAGACCGAGTTCATTGAGAACTTCGAGGGTTTTGCGAGCTTGAGACGGAGTGCGGTGGATGGCTGTGGCTAGTTGCGCGGCACTGAGTCGCTTGGCTTCGCGGAGTGTGGCTAGGGCAATCAGGCTATCAATGGGGAGAGATTTGCCTTGGCGGTTTTCTTCTTCAACAACAAGGCGGAGAAATTTCAAGTCGGCGTCAGCGGTGGCGAGGTGGAGGATAACGCTGGTGTTACTGGTATCGCTGTAATCGGGGGCGGGTCGTCCAAACCGCAGGAGTCCCCGATAGATGCTATCGATGCCGCGTCCCGATCGCTCTACGATGCCGATCCGTTTCATGGCATCCGCTAGGCAGAGATTACGGGGGCGAGGTTCGGTTGTGAGCAAATTGGCGAGGGTGACTCCTTCGACCAAACCGCCTGGGTTACTCACGCTCAGAGCTTCGTCTTCCAGGCGGACATGGACGGCCCCGAGTTGGTGATAGTCGCGATGGATGAGGGCGTTGGCGATCGCTTCCCGAAATGCGCTCATATCCACTTTAGGAATAGGGACGCGAAACAGCCCGATTTGAATTTCTTGTTCGGGGTTGTAGGGGCGAAAGTTGGTTTCGAGCCAGTCGAGGGCTTTGAGGAGGGGAAAACGTCGAAATTCGTTAAATCGCACGGCTTCCTGTGCCAAGACTTGAAAGGCGAATTCATGGGTCGGAACTAACTCCCGAAGGGCGGTTTCTCGACCGATGAGAAGCAGTCCGGTGAGGGTGGGGATGCGACTGCCATCGGGTTGGCGGCGGGTGAAGCCCAAGGCTCCATCCAGTGCTTCGTCGTCGAGTTCAAGTAAAGGGCGATCGCCTCCGTAGCTTTGGATGCACTGACGCAACCGATCGCGTTCTAAGGGGTCAAAGTCTTGTAGGGTACTCTCGGCAACGGGTTGGGCGGATACATCGGTCAGACCGAAGCGACTGGCGCGACTAATGCGCTCATGGGGCAAGATAGGAACACATTCGGGGGTTCCGTCGGGTTTGAGGCGACGACGTAAATACACGCCGTTGCTGGTGGCAATTTCTCCTCTGGCTTGGGGGATTTGAATGCGGGCGACGGTGATGCTCTCTAGGGTAACGGTTTCGACTTGGACAGAGAGAGAGGGGGCGGTTCGCGCTGCTACAAGACCCACTAAATAGTTGACTTGTTGACGGTCGGAGTTTAGTCCGGTAGGCGTTCCGTCGTCTTCTACACCTAGCCACAATTCCCCGCCTTCGGTGTTGGCAAGGCAGGTAATGGCTTCGATTAAATCCCGATCTGACAGTTTTTTTCGGTCGCTTTTAAATTCGACGGTGAGGCTTTCCTGGGCGGGAATTGGGGGAGTCATGGGTCTGTCCCTCCACTGTTTTCGAGTAATGGGGTGACGCGGACTTTTCCCGTTAGGAGGTCTTGCATGAGTCCGGTTTTTAATATGAGAAGCTTCTTGAGATTCGCATGGTCAGATTCATTTTTATACTGTATTTGTTTCGCTGTTTCTGAAATTCTTCCTTGCTCCAATTCATCGGGCAATACAATTTGATAAGCCGCTAATTCAGATCTGTTGATTTTTGGAAAGCCACTACGATCTGATACCGACTCCGCATATCCCGAAAATTTTTCACCAAGAATAACGGAAAGTAGAAAATCTGATCTAATCCCGCTTCTGGGACTTAAGGCATACATATCCGCACTACATAAACCTCGGAAGTCTACAAGAATTGCTTTTCTCAGATACGGTCGAATTTTTGAATAAATAACATCCCCGGGCTTAAATTCATATTTTCCACTTATCGCACTTTGCTCTAGGGCTGTTTGAAGACTTATAAGCCGACCCGTCTTTGATTCAATATGATCTGGGGCTATTAAAATCCAATCTCGATAAGGGTTTTGCTTTGGATCTCGTTGTCCTTCAGAAATAGAAGCACAGTCAAAGAATGATTTAACCTCCCACTCCACAGGAATACGACCGATCGCACTATCCTTAAACTCGTGGGTTTCTTCGCTGCGAATATTGCCGTTTTCGTCGATACCTTTAGTCAGCAAGTCCTGCATCAGTCCGGTTTTGATGCGCTGCTGTTTAGCGATGAGGGCTTCGGTTTGGGCGATGGCGCGATCGACTGTAGAGAGAACTTCAGCAATTTTTTCCTGTTCTTCTTTAGGTGGTTTCGGCAGAACCATATTAGAGATCATGGATAGCCGAACTGAATCTACAGAACCTTTGGCAGAAAATTGCTGAACTCTTTGTATAAAATTTTGACTAAAGTAAAGAAAAAAATAATATCCATCTATGTCATCTATAAAAGAGTGAATGCAATAAACACGCTGATGAAAATTGAATTTCCCAATATAGTAGTGAAATACTTTGCCGACCCCAACACCATCCCCGGCTGTCAAAACTGCTTGACCATCAAATGAGAATGACGATATTCGTTCTACTGTCTGCGAACGAACAAAAAACGGATAGATTCCGGAATCATCTCGATCTTGAGTATCTTTATCACCAGTGACAATACTTGCAATTTGACCGATAGTTGTAAAACTCCAATCCTCTGGAATGAGTCCAACTGGTGATTCTTTAAATTTACTGGTGATCATCATTACACTAAATACCCCAACTTACTTAAATACTCATTTAACCTGTTCAGCGTCTCCTCCCGTTCCGCTTCCAACTCCTGACTCGATACCGCATACTTATCCCAAAATTTCTCAACCAAAGCAATCAGCGATCGCTTCTCCACATTCAAATAGCGAGTTAACTGCTCCTTCACCCAGTCGTAAAGTTTCCTCAAAATCAACATCTTCGCTTCTTCCTGGGTCAGTTGTCCGCCGATATCCGTCATCAAGTTATCGACCTGCTTGAGTCGTTTTTCCAGGGCTGTTTTATCCTTGAGTAGAGCCGTGATTTTTTTCTTGTCCTCTTTGTTGTCGGGGTCGAGCTCAATAAGCTGCTCGTTAACCTGCACAATGGATTGCTCGGTTTCCAGTTTGAACTCGCGATCGCCAACTCGCTTCAACCGCAGCTTTTGGTCAAACTTCGTTTTTTCCTCTTTCAGCTTCGATTTTAGGGTTTTGACGCGCTTTTCTAACGTGACAATGCCATCGTATTCGGCTTTATAGCGCTCATGTTCCCGCTTGGCCGATGCTCCCAATGACCCTTTTAAATCATCCATCAACCCCTTCAATTCCTTCTTAATCGAAGCCACCGTTACCGTTTCATCCTCGTCCGGTTCGTAATTCGCCACCTCCTGGGCTGACTCCACCGCCTCGCTTAACTCTCCCTGGGCTGCACTAATTTGGCTTTCCAAATCCTCGATCGCCTTAATTTCCCCCCGGAAAAACTCGTCAATCAAATAATCGTCAGGAATCAGGGAATGATGCCAACCCGTGTTAATAATCGTTTTCAGGTCGTAGCGGATTTGTTGCCACCAGTTGACAAACACCCCGGCAGACTTAAACTCATCCAAGACCCCCAACGGGATTAACTGCTGTTTCAGCCCCGTCAGCAACTCCCGCCGCACCTCCGGCATTTTCTTCCCCTCTCCCAACTGGGCAAAGTCATCCCTCGCCACCTGCCACCAGCTTTCTAAAATTTGGTAATGTTGACCGAGGGTATCCTGCAAACGGTCGTCCGCCTCCAATGTCGTTTTAATCGCCGACTTTTGCGCGATCGCCTCTTGAAATGCCAGATATCCCGGACGCAATGGCTCGAACAGCCTATCAGGATCGACTCCGAAGCGATCGAACTCCCCCGCCTGGGCTATAACTTCTGCCTGGGGAATACCGCCCATCAGGTGGGCTGTGACATCCTCCGGTTCCGGTTCCGGCGTGTTATCGACATAGCGGCGAATATTGAGGTTGTAGTCGTGCTCTTCCGCGATTTCCTGCTTGCTCACCAACCGGCTGTATTTGGGATACTCCAACTTCTGGGTGAACACATAATCGATTTTCTCAATATCTTCCGGGCGTAGCTTGTTCTGTGCCTTGCCTTCGGCATATTCGCGATCGGCGTTGATAAACAGAATTTGGCCTTGCAGTTCGTCCGGCTTGCTCTTGTTCACCACCAACACGCAGGCGGGGATGCCTGTCCCGTAAAACAGTCCCGAAGGCAAACTGATAATCGCCTCGATTACATCCCTTTCAATCATGTCCTCGCGGATTAGCTTCTCTTTCCCGCCCCGAAACAGAACCCCGTGAGGCATGATGGTCGCCATCCGTCCCGTGGTCTTCAGACTGGCGATCATGTGCTGCACAAACATCAAATCGGCCTTTTTTCCCGTCTCCGGGCAGAATTCCCAAAACCGATTTCTAAATTCCAGATTGGCGCGGCTGTAGTTCTGGGAAAAGGGGGGATTTGCCAAAACGCGATCGAACTTGCGGAGTTGTCCGTTCTCCACAATCTGCGGGTTTTCTAGGGTATCGCCGTTTTCAATCGTGAAATTGGTGATGTTGTGCAGGATTAGGTTCATGTTGCAGATAGACCAGACGGTGCCGTTGGAATCCTGTCCGTAGAGCGCCAGGTCCTTCGGGTCTTGTCCTTGTTCTTCCACATACTGATAGGACTGGATGAGAAAGCCCCCAGAGCCTACTGTCGGGTCATAAATGGTATTCCCCACCTCCGGTTTGACCAGTTGCACCAACAACCGCACCACTTCCGCAGGGGTGTAAAATTCTCCGCCCTTCTTCCCGGCGCTATCCGCGAAAAACTTGATCAGGTACTCGTAAGCCGCCCCCAGCAGGTCGGGGAACTCAAAATTCTCATTCACCAGAACAAACCCAGGTTGGTTGAAATGGTCGATTAAGTCCTTCCATTTCTGGTCGGGAATTTTCGTCTTTCCCTTGATCGCATTGAAGTTGATATTATTTTTGAGCACCCCCGCTAGGGCATCGTTAGCATCTTCCACCGCAGCGAGGGCTTTGTTGAGCATATCCCCGATATTCTGCTTGAGGTGCTTGATTGCCGGGACTTGTACCCAGTTACCGTCCTTATCCTCATCCAGCCAAGGCTCATGCCAACGGGCGCGGCGCGGCACAAAAAAAGTGGCTCCGTAGGATAGGGGGTCTTCGAGCAATTCCGCCACCTTTTCCTCGTCCAGGTCGGCATAGTCGCGCTTGATTTCTTTCCGTTTGCAGTCGAACTCGTCCGACAACCGCTTCAAGAACAGCATCCCGAAAATGAATTCTTTGAATTCGGAGGCGTCCATCTTGCCCCGTAAGATATCAGCGGCTCTGAACAGAAAGCCTTCAAGCTGGGAAAGAGTAATCTTTTCGTACTGCAAGGTATCGCCTTTTCTAAAACTGGGTAGTTGCTCCTGTTTTATTAAAACTCAAAATCCCTCCCTTCTCGATTTATAGCCGCAAAACTCTAAATTTCCCCAAAACGGGCCGTGCATAAAAGGGGCCTACCCTACTGAGGCACGAGACTTTGCTATTGTGCCGATTCGGGAATGCGATCGCATCACAGTCAGCCCAAACCGTTTCTGAGTAAAAACCCACAGCAACGATGGCGGCAACTGACAAACTCCGCGATCGCCCTGGGCATTGAGGGCCGTCGTTGACTCCATCTCAACTCCTGTAGATGAGGGTCCCATTGCCTCCTGCCAACGGTAATAAATTGTCGATACCATTCAACTCTTTAGAAGGCTAGGATACTTGAATGCTAAACAAAATGATTTTGCCAACGGAGCAAATGGACATTCAAAAGCCTGAAATTATCTGCCATCTTGACAAGTTGATGCAGCAACGGGGACTCACCCAACAACAGTTAAGCGAGGACACCGGAATTGCTCCGGCAGGTATCCGCGCTTATCAGTACAACACCTTCCGTCGGATAGATCGGGAAACACTTTCAACCATCGCCGGATACTTTCAATTAAAGTCTTTCGATGATTTATTCTCAATGGTTTACAAAGAGCCTCCAAAAAATCCTTGACGAAAGATTAGCATGGTAGTATGCTAGTCTATTATGTAAAGTGATGACCGGCGCGATCGCATTCCAAAGCAAAACCCCTTAGTGGGATGGGTCTAATCTACTATCCTAGATAGTTAGATAGCTAAAATCCAAGACCATCCAAAAGGACTAACCAGTGGGAAGAGAAATCAAATGCAACCTAGACCAATTTATGGCCAGCAAAGGACTCACCCAACTTGACTTAAAAAGAGAAACCGGCTTGAGTCCCATCACAGTTCGGGCCTTGCAGAATAACCGCTTTAGTCGAATCGACAAGGCCAGCTTAGAAAAACTGCTGGATTTCTTTGAGGTTGACTCCCTCGACCAATTCTTTACAATTCTTCACAACGAAGATGTGTAAATAAGTACACATCTAGTTTAAGCTACAAAAAAGAGCGGTACTACCCGCCCTAAACAACATAAATACTGCATCAACCCTATCATGAAGAGCCTACAAGCATCTACAGCTAAACCGTTTTTTAGCTCGATTCCGCTAAACCTCCGTTTAGATTACGACTACAGTAATTTGGGTTCCCAGGAACTCCAAACGATAGCCTAGGAGAGGTTAAAACAGTTTTTCAGCCGTTCATTGGATCCGGAGAGATTAGTCGATTAAAATACTATCCGTCACCTAAAAGGCGGATTGTTCATGGATAATTCCAACAAACGACAACCACCCCCACTCCCAGATGAACGCCCTGCCGTACTTAAGTTTGGTTCAGAGATTGAAATCGTCTGCAATTTAGACGCCATCATGCAATCCCGGGGAATCAGTCAAATGGCCCTAAGCCAGGAAACCGGACTCTCTGCCAGCGTGATTCGTTCTTATCAACGCAATTCAGCCCGACGCTGGGATGCAGGAACGATTCAGGCATTGATTGCATACTTTCATCTCTCCAGTCTAGACGAACTGTTTACAATTCGTTATAAAAAAGGGGTGACAGAATAAACTATAGTTTACTATAGTTTAACCAGAGCGACAAAAAAGAGCGGTACCACCCGCCCTAGCCATAAATATTTCTAAGGTCATCATACCATGAATAGCCTGCAAGCATCTACAGCTCAACCCTGTTTTAGCTCAATTCCGCTAAACCTGCGTTTAGAGTACGACTACAGTAATTTGGGTTCACAGGAACTCCAAACGATAGCCCTGGAGACCTTACAACAATTTTTCGGATTTGTTCACCACACTTTTGTTAGGGGCCTAGAGATTGGGCGCAGTTTCCGGCAAATCCTCCAAGAACTTTGCGAAGAGAATGGTTCGACCGAAGGGGCTCAACTGTTTGACGAGTGGCTAGAATCCTCCGACTTCGGGGGTTCGACTTGGATGGCCCGGTCGCTCATCCAGATTTCAGAATGGTTTGACGGCCAACGTCAGCGCATCCAGAAGCTCATCCTCAACTCGGTCCAATCCTGGTCCATCAGCGCTGTCAAAGAACTCACCAAAATCAGCGATGAGCACCTGCTCGTAAAATTGCTCAAATCGGGCAAACAAACTGTTGCCAGCATCCGCCAGACCCGGAAAACGATTACGTTAGGGCAGCCTGCCACCCTTTCCGACTGGCGCTTAATTTCCTACGCCTCTTGTGAAATGGATGAGGAAAGTTTAGCGACCCTGCAAGCGGAGGCGTTGCGCCTAGCTCAAATGTCCCAACCTAACGCTGCCGAGCCGGTGGTCCTCACCGACCATTTAATTGAGGCGGTCCAAACCTTGACCGATTGGAACATTTCCAAACTAATCAAACCCCAACATAAACGCAAAACTAACCCGGCGATTAGCGCCTTCCTTGCCAACTGTGGGGACCCGGATGAAGTAGTCCCGGAAGCGCAACTCCAATGGATAGAACGCGGGTTGGGTTTGGATGCCAAGGCTTCCCAAGAATTTCGGGCTTGCGTCCAGAATTTAGCCCAAACGGAGGCGGGAAAATCCTCTCATGTCTTACCCAAGCACCACCACATCCAACAAGCCCTAGTCCAACAAAAACTCGCCCCAGCCGTCCCCAAACCTTCGGACCGAATGGCGGAACTGGAACGCCAAGTCCGGGACCTGTCGGCGCAACTTAAAGAAGCGGACAAAGCCACGGCCCTGATTCATGGATTGCAAGCGCAGCGCGATCGCCTCGAACAAGAGAATCTGAAATTGCAGGCATTGATTCAGGAAAATGCCCAGAAAGATTTAGAGATTCACCTACTCCAACAACAATTGGCTGAAGTCGAAGCCACCCGGTCTGATGCAGTCCTAGACCAGTTAAGACAGCAGAATCAACAACTGCTAAGTCAACTTGACCAAACCCAGCAACGTTACGACGCTCTAACTTCAGAGATGGCGGCATCCAAACAAAATATGAAGTACAGCGATAATTCAACTTTGGTCGCCAAAGTCATGGCCTTAGAAGCCGAATTAGCCGAACAAACACAAAACTCCCAACAACCAACCACCCCCGCACAAAATCCCCAGGTTGAAACTTATAAATCGCTCCTGGCGCAAATGGCTCATCCCATCCCCGCTTCTCCCGTCAACGAAGGCGATCGGGTCTTGGTCGTCAAACCGCAGCATCCAGCAACCGGGGAATTTGTCACCGTAACAACTGAACCCGATTCCGTAAATTTTGTGAACATTCAAACCGATGCCGGTGCCACCTGGCATATCTGCGCGGAAGATTTGCGTTTGGAGGGTATGTTGGGCGATAGGGGCCTAGATTCTATTTCCGAAACTTTTGCCGCTGCTGCCTCGAAACAGTGCCTTCCCGGTTGGACAGAAAAGGGGTATCGCAGCCCTTATGGGTTGTTCTATCGCGGTTGGGCTGCGATCGCCCAGTTTGCTGAGTCGGTCTTGCAATCGGAGTCAGCGGTGTTCATGGGGTAGCTCACAATAGAGTTGGGCCGAATCAGGAACGAGTGGGGAGTTTAGGCTCCAATCGGATGGCCTATTTTGGTCTAATCTTGATGAGTTCATTGGTTCTAGCAACGGGGTCCCTCTTCGCTTTTTCTTGAGTCTTTTCATGTGGGCAATCTGCAATCTTTTATTTATTAAGAATAAAGACAAGCAAAAAATTGTTAATATGAAATATATTATAGGCAGTATCTAAGATTAGTTTGGATTGTTAAAGCAATCCGAACCATAAAGTAATTGCCTAGAACCATCAGGTTTATATCTTACGGTTCGCTCATTTTTGACCCTACTCCCTGAGATAGGAAACCATAAGTGAAGGCTCACCACAAGTGGCAGGGG
>NZ_JAMXFD010000053.1 GCF_025370875.1 Laspinema palackyanum D2c | reverse complement strand
GGGCCAAAGTTTGCAAAAACAAAAGTTTTTAAAGTAATTATTTAGCAATATTTTAGCATACTAAGTACGAGAGAACCCTAATTCATTAATATCCCGAGAAATAATATAAGCCCGAGCGGCTCGCTGCATGGCGAGAATGCTATAAGCTAATGCTTCGACTTCATCCACGCGCACCCGAACTGCATCTAACTGTTTTGAGGTGTCATTGACTCGCCTGACTCCATGAAAATATACCAAAATCGCCGCACAGACTGAGAGCAAAATGGGAACAGCGTATCCCCCAAAAATCTGGTAAGTCACTTTGATTTTGGAGAAATCCCAGCTATAGGGTAAAGGTTTTACTAACATAAGGCAGATTTTTCCAATGGGTTCACGATCGTTTACAATAGAGGCTGCTTTACTGTAAGCCCACGGCTTCTGAGTGTTGACCAGCCATGACGACAAGCAACTTGTACGAGCAAATTCAGCAGTTTTACGATGCTTCCTCTGGACTCTGGGAACGGGTTTGGGGGGAACATATGCATCACGGCTATTACGGAGAGAGGGGCGATCGCCGGTTGGATCGACGACAGGCACAGATTGACTTGATTGAGGAACTCCTGGCTTGGACAGGGGTGCAGTTGTCTAAGGACCTCAACGGCCAGGTTTCCACGATTTTAGATGTAGGTTGTGGCATCGGTGGTAGCTCTTTATACTTAGCACAAAAGTTTAATGCCAGCGCCACGGGAATTACCCTCAGTCCGGTCCAGGCAGCGCGGGCTACAGAACGCGCCAGAGAAGCCGGAATTCCTCCATCCTCGGGTCCGGAAGGGGGGAGTATGACCCCGGATACCAGGGCGGAGTTTCGGGTGGCCAATGCCCTAGAATTGCCCTTTGCGGATAATTCCTTCGATCTCGTTTGGACCCTGGAAAGCGGCGAACATATGCCGGATAAAAAGAAGTTTTTACAGGAATGTTATCGGGTGTTGGCACCGGGAGGTGCGTTGATGATGGCAACCTGGTGTCATCGTCCCGTAGCACCGCCTGCTGCCCCCCTGAGCGATCGCGAACGGCATCAATTAATGGAAATTTACAAGGTTTATTGCCTGCCTTATGTGATTTCTTTACCCGAATATGAGACAATTGCCCGAGAAATTGGATTCCAAGGAATTCAGGTGGCGGATTGGTCCGAAGCGGTGGCTCCCTTTTGGGATTTTGTGATTGATTCTGCCTTTGACCCCTCGGCCCTTTTGGGATTATTATTCTCCGGTTGGCAAACCATTCAAGGGGCGCTGGCGCTAGGACTGATGCGCGATGGATACAAGCAAGGGTTAATTCGATATGGGTTACTCTGTGGAACGAAATCCTAACTTTTCTTGAGTGTCTTTGCTGTTGTGGTGAGTCTATATTTTAGCTAGATTATGAGCCAAATTTCTCCCTCTCCTCCTGCGGTTTCTCAACCGGCTGAAATGAATGTGGTCCAGAAATATGCCCCTTGGCTCTATTCTTTCTGGAAATTTACCCGCCCCCATACGATTATTGGCACCAGTTTGAGTGCGATTGGCTTGTTTGCGATCGCCTGGGCTTTCTCTGGAGAAAGCCTGACTTGGAAAGCCCTTTTGCCCTTATTCGGAACTTGGTTTACCTGCCTCTGTGGGAATGTTTATATTGTTGGATTAAACCAACTTTTTGATATCGAAATTGACCAAATTAACAAGCCGGAGTTACCCGTTGCAGCCGGTGAATTTTCCCGGCAACAAGGGCAAATTATTGTAGGAATAACGGGGAGTTTAGCCGTTGTCTTAGCCTGGTTACAAGGCCCTTGGTTATTGGCAACGGTACTCATTAGTTTAGGATTGGGAACGGCTTATTCCTTGCCGCCTATCCGTTTAAAACGGTTTCCCTTTTGGGCGTCTTTTTGCATTTTCACCGTGCGCGGGATTATTGTTAATTTAGGCTTGTTTTTACATTACCAATGGGTGATGCAAGGGGAGGGCGCGATGATGATTCCCCCCTCGGTATGGGCGCTGACGCTGTTTGTTTTGGGCTTTACCTTTGCGATCGCCATTTTTAAAGATATTCCCGATATGGAAGGCGATCGACTTTATCAGATTAGCACCTTGACCCTGCGTTTGGGAGCGCGTACCGTCTTCGATTTAGCAAAATGGGTTATAGTTTTCTGTTATATTGCGACCAGTGTAGCGGCGTTTTGGTGGCTGCCGCAAGTCAATCCCTTTGTCTTGGCGATCGCCCATACGGTGGCATTGATGGGGTTATGGTGGCGCAGTCGCGAGGTGGATTTAGAGGATAAAGTCGCGATCGCAGCTTGTTATCAATTTATTTGGAAACTATTTTTCCTCGAATATATCATGTTTCCCGTGGCTTGTCTGTTGGCGTAAATTCCTATCATCACCCTCCCCGATAGCCTTTAAATAATGGACGTGAATCAATCTGCGAACCCTTACTCACAACTCTCCGTTTCACAATGTTTGGAAATGGCTCAAAAACAGTGTGAAACTGGGAATTTTGCCCGGGCACAAACTTTATGTCGGGAAATTTTGCATCGGGAACCGGAGAATCTTCTGGCATTGAACCTGTTAGGAACGATCGCCTCCCAGGAGGGAGATAATTTAGGGGCGATTGCTTGGTATCAGCAAGCGGTAAAGATCCATCCAAATGTGCCGGAGTTCCATTACAATCTGGCAAATTCCTTGAAGTTGGAGGGACAACAGGCAGAGGCGATCGCCCATTATCAGCAAGCGCTCATTCTGCGACCTAATTATACCAAAGCCTGCTATAATTTAGGCAATTTGCATCTGAAACGGGGAGAGATTCAAGAGGCGATCGCTCAGTATCAACAAGCGATTGCTTTAGATCCACAGGATTTGCAAATCCAGACAAATCTCGGCAATGCCTTGAAAGAAGCGGGAGATTTAGAAGCAGCAGTCGTCCAATATCGGCAAGTCTGCGATCGCTCTCCCGATTCGGCAGAATTTCACTATAACCTCGGCGTCGCCTTGCATGATTATGGGGATTTAGCTGAGGCAGTCGCTTGTTATGATCGGGCGATCGCTCTGGAACCTCACACCGTCATCTACCATTGGAATCGCGCCCTCTCCCTCCTCCTATCTGGCGACTACCCCCGGGGATTGGTTGAATATGAATGGCGCTGGCAAACCGCAACCCTCACACCCCGCCCATTTCCCCAACCGATATGGGACGGTTCCCCCCTCACCGGGCGCAGTATTCTCCTGCATAGTGAACAGGGATTGGGAGATACTCTACAATTTATCCGCTACATTCCCCTTGTCGCAGCCTTGGGCGGGCGGATCATCCTGGAATGTTATCCCCCCTTATTTCCCTTGTTGCAACAGCTAGAAGGGGTAGATATCCTGGTTCTGCGGGGTGAACCGTTACCGGCGTTTGATGTTCATGCGCCCTTGATGAGTTTACCCCGAATTTTTGGCACAACGTTAGATACAATTCCCCGGGATATTCCCTATCTGATGGTGCGTCCCCCGCACCCGGGAAGGGTGGGGCTATCCGAACAAAGCCCCCCTGCGCGGGCTGAGGTATCTTCAGCAAAGAACGACCAAAATACCTCTGACTCCCCTCTTCTTAAGGGGGGTTTCGGGGTATCTCCTGTGAATGCTCCATCGGAAAATATCATCCCTTCTCCATCTTTCAAAATAGGAATAGTTTGGGCGGCAAATCATGAGAATCCCACGGCTATCAAACGTTCTTGTCCCTTCAGTTATTTTCGCCAATTAATAGAAGCATTTGCACCCTCTTCTCTTAGCTTTTATAGCTTACAAAAAGACTCGACTGAACTCACTGAACTCTCCCTGGAAGTCCCGATTCAAGATTTGGCCCCTCAATTGAATCATTTCCGAGATACCGCTGAAGTGATGGCGGAATTAGACTTAATTATTACCGTGGATACGGCAGTGGCGCATTTGGCTGGGGCATTGGGAAAACCGGCTTGGGTATTGCTACCCTTTGCACCGGATTGGCGGTGGTTACTGCATCGCCCCGATTCGCCTTGGTATCCCACCCTACGCCTGTTTCGCCAAAGCCAGCCGGGGGATTGGCAAAGTGTTTTTGATGAAGTGAAACAAGCCTTCATTGAGGCAGGGGAATTGACAGAAAATTGGGCAAAAATTACCCAAAAAGTGAGTGCAAAACTGGGGCGCGCAATTGCAGCACATCAGGAGGGACATTTAACCGCAGCGGAACGGTTATATCGGCAAGTGTTGGAACAAATGCCAAACCATCCGGTGGCTTTAACGAATTTGGGAATGATTCTGAAAAGTCAGGGAAACTGTCAAGAAGCCCTGGCTTGTTATCACCAAGCTTTACCTTACGCGCCGCAAGAAGTGGGGTTGCATTATAACTTAGGAAATGCCCTGTGGGAACTGGGAAACCGGGAAGCGGCGATCGCCCAGTTTCATCGGGTGATTGTCTTGCAACCGAATCATGTGGATGGATATAATAATTTGGGGATGGTATTGCACGAGTTGGGGGAATTAGAAACCGCGATTCCTTACTTTGAACAGGCGATCGCCCTGAATCCCAATTATGCCCAAGGATACAATAATTTAGGGTTAGTGTTGCACGACTTAGGACAAGTCGAGGAGGCGATCGCCTGTTATAACACCGCCCTGCGCCTGCAACCCGACTACTCCGAAGCCCATAACAACCGGGGAATTGCCTTACTCATCCAAGGTGACTTACGCCAGGGATTTCGGGAATATGAATGGCGGTGGCGGGTGAAAGCGGCACCGGATTTACCCCCCATTCCTGCCCCATTTTGGGATGGTTCCGATCTCCGAGGTAAGACAATTTTACTCCATGCCGAACAAGGATTGGGAGATTGTATCCAATTCATCCGCTATGCCGCCTTACTCGTCCAACGCGGGGGGCGAGTCGTTGCCTTGGTTAACCAACCCTTGGTGCGCTTATTTAAAAGCGTACCGGGCATTGATCGCGTCAGTGCCTATTGGTCCGAATTAGCCCCGATTGATGTGTGGATACCGCTGTTGAGTTTGCCTCACATTCTAGGAACTACCTTAGCCACCGTCCCGGGAGAAGTGCCCTATCTCACTCCAACCCATTTAGCCCCAGTTATATTAGATGCACCCGGATTCAAGGTGGGCATCGTCTGGGCGGGGAATCCGCAACATAAAGGCGATCGCACTCGTTCCTGTCCCTTGCGCTATTTTCTCCCCCTGCTCAACATTCCCGGCGTGAAGTGGTATAGTCTCCAAAAAGGGCAGGAAGAAACCCGAATTCGCCAGCAAAATCTCCCAATTCAAGATTTAGCCCCGCACTTGCAGGATTTAGCGGATACCGCAGCCGTTATCGCTCAATTAGACTTAGTGATTACGGTGGATACTTCCGTGGCACATTTAGCCGGTGCCTTGGGTAAACCCGTCTGGGTGGCGTTAAGCTATGCCCCGGATTGGCGATGGCTGCTGAATCGCACAGATTCCCCTTGGTATCCGACAATGCGCCTGTTTCGCCAGGAGGAACGGGGGGATTGGCAGGGGGTATTTGATGAGATGGCAGAGAGTTTAACCGAGGTGTTGGCAACGCGGATTGTCTTCCCAGAACCTCACACCATCAGCCCAGAATTCGCCCTCGCCCGCCAGGATTACGAAGCGGGTAACTTTGCTGATGCCCAACGCCGTTGCCGGGTGTTGCTGCGTCAGTATCCCAATCAGGCGCAAGGGTGGCAACTGTTAGGGGCGATCGCCCATCAAGGGGGAAAACTGAATACCGCAGTGGGGTATTACAAGCAAGCACTGATTGCCGATTCCCGCTATCTCCCTGCCTATATCAATCTTGGGGCAGCCTTACGCAGTTTGGGCAGAACCAGTGAGGCAATTTCCTATTTAGCACAAGCGATCGCCGTGGATTCCCACTCTGTGCCCGCCCATTATAATCTAGGAAATGCCTTGTCTGACGAGGGACATTTCCAGGAAGCGACTGCCCACTATCGCCAAGTCATCGCCCTGGATGCCTATCATAGTCAAGCACATTACCATCTGGGAAATGCCCTAAAAGAGTTAGGAAATGTTACCGAGGCAGTCGCCCACATCCAGCAAGCGACTACCCTTGACCCCGACTATACAGAAGCCCATAATACCTTGGGGAATCTGTTACTCAAAGCAGGCAGAATTACCGAGGCAATGGCTTGTTTTCATCGGGCAACTGCCCTGGATTCCCAGTATATTGACGCCCACATTAACCTGGGAACGGCTTTCCTGGAACAACATCAACCCACAGCGGCGATCGCCACCTATCACCGCGCCCTCCAAATCCAGCCCGACTCTGCCGAAGCTCACCTCAACCTCGCCCTCAGTCTGCTTACTGCCGGAGACTTGCGCGGTGGTTTTGCCGAATACGAATGGCGGTGGCGCGTCAAAGGATACCCCGCCCCACCTCACTTTGAGGTTCCTCAATGGGAGGGTACGGATTTAACTGGCAAGACACTCCTATTATATGGGGAACAAGGATTAGGGGATACCCTGCAATTTATCCGCTATGCCCCCTTACTTGCCCAACAGGGAATCCGGGTGGTTGCCTTAGTTGCGGCACCTCTGGTTTCTGTCTTGAAAACCGTTCCAGGTATTGAAGCAATTAGTTCCCATCAGGAGGAGTTAGAACCCTATGATAATTGGGTTCCCCTGATGAGTTTACCTCGAATTTTGGGGACGACTTTAACCACAATTCCCGCTACCATTCCTTATATTCATCCTCCTAATTTAAGCCAACTCCCGCTTAAATCCAAACCGTTTAAAGTCGGAATTGTCTGGGCAGGAAATCCCAAGCACCACAGCGATTATAAACGGTCCTGTTCCCTGGATATTTTCCAGAATTTCTTAACGGTTTCCGGGGTCGAATTTTATAGTCTTCAAAAAGGGCAAGCGGGGCAAAATTGGCAAGGGAGAAACTTACCCTTGGAGGATTTAGGACCATCCCTTGATGATTTTGCCGACACCGCTGCGGCAATCTCCCAATTAGACTTAATTATTACCGTAGATACCGCCATTGCCCATTTAGCTGGGGCAATGGGTAAACCCACTTGGCTGTTATTAGCTTATACTCCCGATTGGCGTTGGGGACTGGAGGGTTCCGAGTCGCCTTGGTATCCGAGTCTGCGATTATTCCGACAACAACAACCGGGAGACTGGCAGGAAGTTGGCGATCGCATTACTGAAGCATTGCGGCAAACGGTGGCTAATTTCCCCCCCATCACCCTGGATTCCGGGGAGGAAAACCAGGAAAAATTGGAGCAATTTCAACAAATCATTGCCAGCCATTCCAACTGTGCCGAAGCCTACTATAATTTTGGAAATTTCTTGAAAACCCAGGGTCAATCCGAGGCAGCAATTGTCCAATATAAACAGGCAATCGCCCTTAAACCGCACTATCTCAACGCCTATTTTAATTTAGGAAACACTTACCTGGAACTCAACCAACCCGCCGAGGCGATCGCCTCCTATGAAAGGGGATTAACCATTGCCCCGGATGATGCCGACATCCACACCAATCTCGGCTTTGCTTTATTAATGATCGGCGACTATACCCGAGGATTTGCTGAATACGAATGGCGCAACCAACGGCAACATGAAGTATCTCCCCCCTTCTGGCAACCCGGATGGGATGGCAGCGACTTCTCGGGAAAAACCCTGCTGCTTTATACAGAATTGGGGTTTGGAGATAGTATCCAATTTATTCGCTACCTACCCCTAGTCGCCCAACGAGGGGGACGAGTTATCTTACAATGTCCACCATCTTTAATCCAATTATTCTCAACCCTCCCGGGATGCGATCGCCTGATTCCCACCGGGGAACCCTTACCCTCTTTTGATCTCACCGCCTCCTTGATGAGTTTGCCCTACCTATTGGGGACAACTTTAGACACCATACCCGCCACCGTCCCTTATTTAACCCCCCCGAATCCGCCCCCAGTCACCTTAGAGAGTCCTTGCTTTAAAGTAGGTATCGTTTGGGCAGGCAGTCCCCGTTATGGGAACCAACGCAATCGATCTTGTCAGTTAGACAACTTGTTACCCCTGGGGAATATTCCCGGCGTCACCTTATATAGTCTCCAAAAAGGACAACCCGGAGAGAATTTCCCTGTCACCCTCACGGATTTAGCCCCGCATCTGCATGATTTTGCCGATACCGCCGGGGCGATCGCCCAGTTAGATCTTGTTATCACCATTGATACGGCGGTTGCCCATTTAGCCGGGGCCCTCGGGAAACCCGTCTGGGTGTTGCTACCTTTTGCCCCAGATTGGCGGTGGATGAGGGATCGCAGCGATTCCCCTTGGTATCCGACAATGCGCCTGTTTCGCCAAACCCAACCGGGAAACTGGCAAGAGGTTTGCGATCGGGTAGCAGTTGCCTTGGGCGATCGGGTGAGTCAAGATGATACAATCATTACTCCCCCGTCTCAGGTGGGGCCAACACAATCTATTCCCCTACCGCCCATCCTCGGCAAGATGACTGAATCCATTCGCGATCGCACCCAACCCGTTTCTAAAACCCCTCATAAACCCTTGAGATTGGGCCTTGCATGGCCGATCAATCAGATGACAGGGTGGGGGATTTATGGGACAAATCTCACCCTGCAACTGCAAAAAAACCCGGGATATGAACCGATGTTATTGCTACCACCGGATACCACTGGGGTGGTGAATCCGTTGGTGCGATCGCAACTCAAACCTGCCTGCGATCGGTATCAAAAATTAGAACAATTGCGGAATCAAAACCCCGGTAAACCGATATGGTGTGATTTTCCCGTCCTTCATGCCCTCGGCAATAACTTTATCAGTGTTGCCACCACCCAACAACTCAGCGGCAAACAGAATATCGGCTTAATCTTCTTTGAAGATACGAATTTAACCCCAAAAGAACGTAAATTAGCCCAAGAGTATCTGTTAATTGTTGCCGGTTCCACTTGGAATGCTGAAGTTCTGAAAAGTCAGGGAATCACCAGAGTTCAGGCATTACCCCAAGGGATAGACCCTACCTTGTTTCATCCCGCCCCTAAGTCTAATTTATTCGGCGATCGGTTCGTCATCTTCAGCGGCGGCAAACTAGAATATCGTAAAGGGCAAGATATCGTCATCGCTGCCTTTAAAGCCTTTCAAACCCGTCACCCCGAAGCCTTACTCATCACCGCATGGCATAACTTTTGGCCACAATTCATGCAAGGACTCGAAACCACCGGCAACGTCAAAGGACTGCCGAAAATTGGGGCAGATAAACGCTTACACATTACCGATTGGTTAGTTAATAATGGGTTGAGTCCTAACTCCTTTATCGATATTGGTGCAATTCCCAATTATCTGATGCCGCAAATCATCCGAGAAGCCGATTGCGCCCTGTTTACTAACCGTTGCGAAGGGGGAACCAACCTCGTTGCAATGGAAACAATGGCTTGTGGAATTCCCACTATTTTATCTGCCAATACCGGACATTTAGATTTGATTGCCCCCAATCATTGCTATCCCTTAAAAATTCAGAAAGCCGTCCAATCAACTCCGCACTTTGTCGGCGTCGAAGGGTGGGGAGAATCGGACCTTGAGGAAATTATAGAAGCCCTGGAAACCCTCTATCAAAATCGTGAAACAGCCCAACAAAAAGGCATTGCTGCCGCCCAATTCATGCAACAATGGACCTGGGAAAACCAAGTTAATCGCCTCTTGGAAATTCTAGGAGAAATTCTGTAAACTGATTTGCAGAAAATCCGCACCCTAAAGGGTGGGGAAAAAAGCGGACTAAGCCCCCGCAGGCGGGCTAAGAGAAAAAACTGACTTTTGATACGGTAATTTGGTATTATTTCCTCCTGTCGTCCATCCTGCTGCTAACTGTTAATCCATGACTCAAACCTTGCCCGAATCTTCCCAAAGAAAACCCTTTAATCTGTTAGTTCGACTGAATCAGGACTATCATAAATTGCGCCTAGATTTGGATATTTCCAAATTCAGCCAAAAAATCATGTGGAACTACTTTTCCCAGGGGAAATTCTATGAACCCGAAGAATCCAAATTTTTAGAACGGGTGTTAAAACCGGGAGATACCTTTATTGATATTGGCGCACATATTGGCTATTACTCCCTCATCGCTGCCATTCTAGTCGGCGAAACTGGCAGAGTAATTAGCATTGAACCGGATAGGACCAATATTAACTGGATTCAAGACCATATTACCTTAAATCAGTTCCCCCAAATGGAGGTAATTCCCACCGTCTTGGGTTCAGAAACAAAACCTGTAGAATTCTTTTATAATGCGGATAATGATGGGGGACACGCCTTATGGGATGTGGGATTGCATCAATTTAATAAAATCAGTCGGAGTCACCCTCAAACCTCGACTCTACCCATGACAACCCTGGATGAAGTTGTCCGAGACAAAGGATTAACGGGAGTAAAATTGATTAAAATCGACACCGAAGGGGCCGAATATCAGGTTTTACAAGGTTCCTTACAAACCCTCACCACCTATCAAGTCCCCTACATCATCGCCGAAATTAATCGCTTTGCCTTACAGAAAATGGGAACCGATGAAAAACAGTTACGAGAGTTCATGGCATCTCTAGGATACAGTCCCTATTTATTGCGAAACGAGCCCCCCCACTGGGTGAAATTATCCCCGGATCAATATTACAATTCGGAATACGTTTTCAACTTAGTCTTCGCCTTAACTGATAAACTATAAATGCTGTTCCACCGTTTGTAGTAACGACTTCAGTCGTTATCTTTCCGATGCTTGTAGTAACGACTTCAGTTGTTTCCGGGTTCCTGGAATCTGAAAGACATTACTAGCAAAACCCAGCGTGGTTTCAAAAAAACTGAGAGAACGACTGAAGTCGTTACTGCAAACGGTGATAAGAGAACGACTGAAGTCGTTACTACGAACAAAAGAAAGAGAACGACTGAAGTCGTTACTACGAACAAAAGAAAGAGAACGACTGAAGTCGTTACTACGAACTAAGAAAGAGAAGATTAATCCTAGTCTCGGCGATCGAAGATGGTGGATTTGCCGGGGACCATTAACTCGGCGGGGTAGAGGAAAACTTTTCCTTGCATGACGGCAGCGATGCGTCTGGCATCGGTTTCTCGGTAGGGAACGGTTCTACAATATAAATCCATGTCTCGATAGACTGCGGGTTTTAACTTCTTGTCGGCATCCACTTGTTTATGCTGATAGGTTTCATCTAGTTCTGCTTTACCATATCCCCAGTGTAAATGTTCCGTTAAAATATCGGGAATATAGTGCAATCTGCCGACTCGTTTGGCAATTTCCCAAATCCACATATCATCATAGAGGCATTCAAATAATCCGGTGGTAAAATAGCCTAATGTTTGACACCATTTGCGGGAAACGATGGGGAAGGTACAGAGTTTTTCTTGCCAATGTCCTTCGTTGAACCACATACAAAAGATTTCATCGGGATATTTCTGGGTTTCGATGTCGAGGCGATCGTCCCATCCGAAATCGTTGTAGGTTTGGTCATCGGCTGCCATAATTAGGAGGTTACCTTCGCAGCGACTGGCGAGTTCGTTCCATGCTTTGGAAATCCCGATCGCCTCTCCTAATAAAAACCCACAGCGGCGAAATCGGTCCAATTTCGGTTTATGGGTTTTAAACTGTTCCAAATACTCGGATTGTTTCTTGTCGTCATCATCTACATAAAACAGCAGTTCGACTCGCTGGGGTTGAGATGCGGTGTTTAAAACGCTCAAAGCAAGTCTTAATGCCTGTTCCGGACGTCCTCTTGTGGGACAGAGGAGGGAGATGGTTTGCGGGGAGGTTGACATGGTTTCAGGTGATTTTCGATGAAGCACTCCTGATCGAAAATACTATAAAAGGCAGCAGTGCCACCCCAATCAAGGTAAGATACCGTCTGAGGATGTCAAAAGGGACAAGCAATTGTGACTGAAACCGGGGGAATCGTCTATTTGGTGGGTGCAGGTCCTGGGGATGCTGCCTATTTAACGGTACGATCGCGGCAATTGTTGGCAGAAGCAGAGGCAGTCGTGTATGATGCCCTGATTGATGAATCTTTGCTACAATTAGCGCCTGCCGGTTGTCAACGGATCCATGTCGGCAAACGCGGTGGACAACCCAGTTGGCAACAGGGGGATATCGATCGCCTCCTGGTGGCGCAATGTCAGCAAGGCCAGCGGGTAGTTCGCCTCAAAAGTGGAGACCCCTTTATTTTCGGACGCTGTACGGAGGAAATCCAGGCGTTGAAGACGGCAAGATGTGCTTATGAAGTCATTCCCGGCATTTCTTCGGCATTAGCGGGACCATTACTCGCCGGAATTCCCCTCACGGATCCGGTGATGAGTCACTCGTTTACCGTGGTGACGGGACATGATTGCGATCGCCTCGATTGGGAAACCCTGACGCGAACCCCCACCCTGGTGATTTTAATGGGGACTCGGCAACTGGATGAAATCCTCCGGCAGTTGCTGCAACATGGCAAATCCCCTCAAACTCCCATCGCCATTATTCGCGCTTGTGGCACCCCTCGGCAGGTTGTCTGGACGGGGACCTTTGCCGATATCCGCGATCGCACCCGAGGGGAATCTCTCTCTCCTGCGGTGATGGTGATTGGCGAAGTGGTCAAATTGCGCGACTATCTGCTTCCGGATTCCCCCTCTCGTCGTCCACTCTCTCCCGATTCTGCTGACTCTGTTTCCATGTCTAACTATTCATCTCACGCTGCAAATTCTTCCCCTAATTCTGCCTCGGGGTTAACGGGAAAAACGGTTCTCGTCACGCGATCGGCAGGACAATCCAGTACCTTTACTGAAATGCTAACCGATGCGGGTGCCCAGGTGATTGAAATGCCTGCCTTGGAAATTCGTCCTCCTTCTAGTTGGGAGTCTCTGGATGATGCGATCGCCCGAATTTCGGAGTTTGACTGGTTAATTCTCACCTCTGCCAATGCCGTGGATTACTTCTGCGATCGCCTCCTTGCCAAGGGAAAAGATACCCGCATCCTTGCTGGCGTTAAAATAGCAGTCGTTGGCAAAAAAACCGCTGCAACCTTACAACAACGGAGTTTGACAGCAGATTATATTCCCCCAGATTTTGTGGCAGATTCCCTGGTGGAACAATTTCCTGAAGATGTATCGGGACAAAAAATCTTGTTTCCTCGGGTGGAAACTGGGGGACGAGAAGTATTAGTTGCGGAGTTTACGACTCAAGGTGCGATTGTGGAAGAAGTTGCTGCTTATGAGTCGGGTTGTCCCGAGGCGATCGCGCCGGAAGCATGGAAAGCACTGCAACAGAGGCGCATTGATATCGTCACCTTTGCCAGTTCCAAAACCGTGCGAAACTTTTGCCAGTTACTCGATCGCAAATCTCGCAGTGGCGATCAACCTTGGCAAAGCTTACTAAATAACGTGCGAATTGCTTCAATTGGTCCGCAGACGTCAAAAACCTGTTATGAATTACTCGGAAGAGTGGATGTGGAAGCGCAGGAATATACACTCGACGGCTTGCTACAAGCCTTACTGTCAAAGGGTGAGGGGATTTATTGACCCTCTCTACACAAAAAGCCGGTTTCTGCGAAACCGGACTTGAGAAAATTGATCTCAGGTCTCGTTTAGCTTAACACCCGAAACCAACCGCGTCTCACGCTGTGCAGTAAGCGTTTGATCATCCGTCTCTCTTCTTGAGAGAGGTTGGACTCGGGTAATGCATTTAAGAGCACCCAATCGTGGAAACTGATTTGTTGAGAGAGAGAAGCATTGATGAACATATCGCGGACGGTTGCTGTAACTTGCATAATCTTTTACCTGAACTCTATGCTTACTATTCTGTCGCTCATCCTGGGAAAAATCATCGGTGGAATCGCTCGATCTAACTCAGTAAAATTACGGAACTTTCTCTGTACGTGAAATTACGGAGATGGAGACGGGGTGGTTCCGGTAAGGTTCCCAAGAGACTGTCGCCTCAATTAGGCTCTCAGGTTGGGTCTCATCTTAGGCTAGGGACGGCGCTTGAAATCCTCTGGTCTGGAGTGATGGAGGAGTAGGCTTCATTACGCTGTTAAATTGTATCCTAGTTTTCAAAATAGTTCAAGCTCAACCCCATAAATTCAGCAATTCTCATTTTGGCAAAAACTGTTCAAATCCCCTTGAGCCGTGTATGGTAATGATATCTGCAAAACCCAAGA
>NZ_JAMXFD010000052.1 GCF_025370875.1 Laspinema palackyanum D2c | reverse complement strand
TTCAAGCCCCAGGCTAAAAATCCCTGAATGTAAAGCTTTCAGCCCTCATTCTTAACTTTTGTCAGTCAACCAGGCTTTTGGCAGTAGTCTGAGATGGACTTTATCTCAGCGAGGACGGAGACGATCGCCACTCCAATAATGAGCAAAATAAATAGCAAATTCAGCATGATTAGTATCCTATGTTACAGTTCTTTGAACCGTTCGATAAGTTCGTGTGAGAGGTGGTCTTGGGCAACTCGCACGGGTAGATGTGCTGCATCGGTGTATCCGGCGATCGGTTCCCTCAGTCGCAATCCATACAGAGGTTCGTCACTGGGAGTTTCCGTATCTAATGCCAGATAAACGCGATCGGGTGCATACTGGCGCAACAGTCGCACCTGCAATCGCGTTTTCATTTCTTGCAAAGATTTCGCTAATTGGGGAATATCCCCAAAGCTTTCCGCGACTTTCCAAGCGTGATTGACGGCGTGGATTTCGTCGATTAGCTGTTCTGGGGATGGATTTAACAGGGTTGTCACCCTGGATTCACTATTCATTGGGGTTTGAATCTAGAGGTAGAGTTTGGGTCAAACCCGCGTTAGACCGGGGAGTTAGCAGAAAATGGGTCGGCGATCGCCCCAGCTACTCGATAACGATGGTTTTATTAGATTTTTAAAAGAGGGACTTCTGACTAGGGGGGCGCGGCGATCGGGAACTGCGATCGCTTTTTACCGTCAATAATCAATTTTGCTGATTACCAATTAAAGCTTTTCTAATGTTTCCCGTCATCCGTATTTTTACTGGATTTCTTTGACAGATGAGGGATCCATGTTGGCTCCTCGGGGATGGCAAGGACCGATCGCACAGTAGATTGACCATCAGCAGAACTCCTGAAATAGAGGGTTACACTTACTTATCGTCGTAGCGGACAACTTTTACGCAAATTGGGAAAAAAAGTTTTTGGTCATTGGTCACTGGTCCCTAATCCCTGGACAAATGACCCATGACCAATGACTAATCCCTACTGCAATCGACTACAACACCCCCCGATCGCCTCGTCTGCGAGATGACCCAATCCAATGGATTCCAGAAGTTCCGTCCATTCTGCGGCAATCTCTGCATTCCCTGGATTATCGCGGCGCAGTTGCGCGAGGGTTGTGAGGGTTTCATGCCACAACCCGTTCGCTGCATAGAGTTCGACGCGCTGCATCGGTGTTGTTGCGGCTTCTAGTTGACTGATTAATGTGCTATCTGCTGCAACTCGTTGGACTACTCCTTCTACATAGTCGTCTTCGGCGCGAATTCTGGGATTGCATCGATAGGAGAATTGCCACAAGTATTGTTTGCCGATTTCTAAGGGGGGGATGTTTTCCGGTAGGCGGAAACTGACAATCCCTGGGGTATCGGAAATCGGGACGACGGTTTTGTAGACTTCGGTTCTTTGTTCATCCAGAAGGACGAACTCTACTTCACGGGGTAAATTGGAAGGATACGGCACATAGAACCAGAATGTGGGATGTCCGGAGAGGGTATAATTGACTTGAGATGCGATTAATCCGGTCAAGGGTTTATCCACTGGCGGACATGAGGTGCGACTCCCGGAACCTTCGCGATCGTCTGGCGGTTCCGGATCGGGGGGTTCAAATGTGGTGGCGATCGCCGAATTGGGTGATGGCATTTGACGAATGTCCCGGCGTAATTCAGTGCCCGATGTGCCGTAAACTCTGGTGACGGGTACGATGCCGGTGAAGACTATCAGACCGATCGCGATCGGCAATTTCGCCGGGTTCGATGGTTTCCCCAAAGGATGTGACAAGGTTCTACTCCTCCATACAAGTTGACATTCTGTTTACCTATCGCAGTTTGGGGATAAATTTACGCAAAGTTGTCAATTGTTATGGGTCGGTGGTCCTTGGTCACTTGTCTTTAGTCCCTTGAGAAAGGACAAATGACCAATAACCAATGACCAATGCTAATGCTGGGGGGATGAGGGGAACCCAGGTGCTTTGGAGGAATAGCAGATAGCAGAGGAGATAGAGAAGTGTAATCGCCAGGGGGATGGCACTGAGTCTCCTGATTCTCCCTCGAATGCACCAGGCGATCGCACTTCCTACCCCTGACCACAGTCCAATCCAGAGCACTTCTCCCCACCCACTCCATACGCTAATCAGAGGACGTTCGTCTAGTGCGGCACTAAGTATCTGACTCACCATCTGTGCTTGGATCGTGACTCCTCCAACTTTTTTAGACCCCAATTCTGTGGCACTGTACGGGGTAAAAAAAGATTGAGCGTTAACGCTGGTGGTGGTGACACCAATAATCACAATTTTGTCTTTGACGAGGTTGGGGTTAAAATCTCCTGCTAAAACTTCCGTGAGCCTAACCGTTTTGGCAAGCGGTCCAGACCGATAATTTAACATCACATACCACCCTCCGGTACCCAGGGTTTTGTATCCTCCGGTATTCGGTTTCATCGGGTCAAAGATAGCTTTTCCCATAGAGATTCTGCCATCTTTAGCCAATTTTGGTTTAATGTTTTCAGCTTTGAGATATTCGGTAGCGAGTTGAAAGCTCAAAGAACTGCCAGTTTGGCATTCCGGTTGCCGTTTCATAAACAAGAGATGACGACGCAGAACCCGATCTGGATCGATGAGCACATCATCAAATCCTAATTGTTTCGAGGGGATTCCGACAGGCGATCGCACTTCTTCTCCATTGGATTTCTCAAAGCTACAGACTGCAAACAAATTCGATTGCTGCTGCATCTGAGCAATTAATTCCGCATGACCCGGAGGAACGGGTAAATCTCGATAGAGGGTTAAGCCGATTGCTCGCGGTTGATGTTGTTCTAATTTCTGCAACAGTTGGGTTAATGTGGCATCGGAAATCGGATATTCTTTCTGCAATTGCACATCCGATTCAGTAATTTCAACGATTAAAATGCGCGGATCTAAGGGTTCCGGAGGACGCGATCGCAGGAAGTGGTCATACGCTTTGAGTTCCCATCCCTGCAAGAGTCCCAATTGGCGGATTATAATCATCATCAAGGTGACGGCTAAAGGGATGAACGCCACGGTGCGATCGCCAACGTTAGAGGATTGCTGAGTTTCTACTACAGGTTGCGATCGCCAACGCATTGGCACTTCCGCAGGATTTTGACAGATCACCGGCAACCAACTCGCACAAGGAAATTGATCTTCTACTCCTTGCAACCGTTCCCGCGCTTGTCGCACCGCTAAATAAAAGGAAGACCCCCTAGAAAAAGCCTTAACAAAATTCACCAAAAATAGGTGCGCCACCCCATCGGCAACGGATTCTCGCATCACAATAATTTGGGGAATTTGTAAATCTGCCAGTTCTTTGGCTAATCCCAACCCCTCGCAAGAATTAAAAATCGCCAACTGCAATCCGCGAGCAATTGCCGTTTTTAGCGCTGATTTCAGATGAGAAATGCCAATTTTATCTCTCGGATTGATAGCAAGTAATCCTCGGTTTCCCCCTTCTTCGCTTTCACTATGACCGGCAAAAAATAAAATATCCCAACCGCGATCGTCCCACAACTGTTCATCAACCTCCTGACGGGAGGGTTCCACCAAAAACACCGTTTCTGCATCAGGAATGTCTGATAAAGTAGAGCGATCGCCTGCGATATCGATGCCGTTGCTATCTCCCAAAATGGCTAAAATTCTCATCTGCTTTCTGTGATGAGATTTTTCCACGCGCTGATATTGAGGAGCACTTAAAGCAATTTCGGCTTTGGGATAATCAGACAAAAACTTCCAGAAATGCCAGGGTAAACGCCGCACCGATTCATCATCGGTTTCCAGAATTACTTGGATTTCATCGGAGTGGTGGAGATGCGATCGCAACTGGCGATCGATATTTCTAAATTCCTCCGCATTCACCCATTCATCAATCAGTTGAACATATTGATGGCAAATCTCCGCAAACTCGACTTGAGAAACATTCGTAATATCTTCTCGCTCGATTTCGATGCGCGGATGCCATCCGGGAGTCCGATAAAGTGCTTGATAAATTAAATGCCACCGCCGATAAATCGCCTCTAATTCAGTCGCGGGAGGTAAAGCGCCGATAAATTTCAACGGACGCGGATTGTCCGGTTCCCAAAGCAGCGCGGTAACGTTGGGGAAACCACCCAGCAAATTGCCATATCCCAGATTGATAACAACTACTTTTGACAAGGGAAAACGGTTTTAAATTTCAAAGTGTTCGACAATTGTCGCATTTTCTAGCGCAACTTGGATAGAAAACCGTTCCCCCGGTTCACCCGTAAAGCGGGGAAGTTGGATATAGTTATCCTGACGCCGGGAACGCACTTCTTGGAGAACATCCCCCTCTGGTGACAGCAATGCCAATCTCAGATTCTGCGGTAAATAAGTTTCTCCATCGGGGGGATAGAGTCGCACTCTGACGGCAATGCGATCGCCTTCTGGTGTTAGTGCCACCAACAACACCACCACTTGGGTAGCAAACTGTATTTCTAAGTCTATCAGTTTTGCGCGTTCCACTCCCCCATCCCCTTCTCGGGGAGAATTTCGGAAATGATAAGCGAGTGTTTCTTCCCCAAAAATTGCTGCAAACGATTGCCAAGACTCGGCAAAAGAGCCTTGCAACCATTGACTGAGTAGCACCCTAGGAGAGTTGGAGGCGATCGCATTGTTAGAAGAAACCCCAAGGCGCAACTCTGCCAAAGTTGTTAGTAAGGTTTCAATCGGTTGCAATTGATTCAGTGCAAACTGTTGAGAATCAATCCGGTTGATGAATCCCAAAATCGTTGCTTCCTTCAGCGAGTCTTGAATTTCTACCACCACATACCCCAGGCGATCGCACCAAACTTCCCGGGGAATGTGACAAGTGGGTTCATGTTCTCGCATCGGACGACATTCGATCCGTCCCAATCCCGTCACGGGTAAATCAGCAACATTGCTTCCTAAACGAGCGATCGCATTCCAACTTTCTGCCGCACTCACTTCAGTAGCAATTCCCATCCATTCCAAATAATCCTTCACCACGCAAACAGCCAAAGTATTAAAATAAACTTGTTCAGCTTTCTGCCGATTCGGTTGTTCAAGTGCAAACTGCTTCGCAAGGCGGCGCGAAGTTCTAGCAATTAACATCGGTATAGTAAGATTAGTCATTTGTTATTTTTCCTTGGTTATTTGTCATTTGTCATTTGTCCTTAGTCATGGGTAGGGTGGGCAATGCCCACCGTAAATAGATGGGCAGTGCCCACCCTACAAGTAAGTAGTCATTTGTTATTTTTCCTGAGTCCCTAGTCAAATGACCAATGACCAACAACCCATGCCACTCCCTTCATAGATATCCTTCCGATTCGCCAAATTTACGCAACTGAGGCATACATTTACGTTGATAAAAGCTGCTGAGGGTCGAAACCGGCAAATCCAATTCTGCGGAAAGGTCCTCCCAGGCGGTTTCTGGGGGTAAGCGTCGCCGAATTAACACTTGACAGGTGATATCTTTTCGACCTCGAATGTGGGTCCCCTGCAATTCCCCGTCGGGGTCAGTTTCCACCCAATCTCGGGTCGCTTGCAGTATCGGCGGGATATCCAGAGGGGCCGCAAAGGTATCCAAAAACATCAGGGTGTCGTCGTCATCTGCCGGTTGTGACGCCGAAACTGTGCGATTTTTCTGGTGTTGCGCTTTGATGGCACTATCTTTGAGTCGCTGCTTCAGGTAAAAATTCAGCCAAGTGATGACGTGACTGCGATCGCGGTCGTATTTATCTTTGGCGGTGGTTGCTTCACATAAATTCAGGCAAAAATACAGCCATGTTTGTTGCCACACTTCTTCATAATAGGGAGTATATTCTCGCCAAAGCTTGCCTGATTGGACAATCAGCCGGTACAGTTGAGTCAATCCTCGCTGGCGTTCGACCGTTTGGGGAGGGTGACGACAAGTCTCCTCAATCAGAGATTGTAGTGGGTCGTTTGTCATTAGTTGTTGGTCATTGGTCATTGGTCATTTGTCCTTTGTTGCTGGTTTTCCGCTTACCTCTTCCCCTGTTCCCTATTCTCTGTTTCCTATAACTCAAATGCGTCTAAAAAATATCTCGTCCTGCTTTTTCCTTGTTGGGTTTATTGTTTTGGGTGAAATCCAGTTTATCAAATTTCTGTCTCCTCAACTTGAACTGTTGCCGGTATTGGCACAAACTGGGGAAGAAAGTCTCAATGAAGAAGCGCGGCGATTGTATGAACTGGGTTATGAACAGACCGATCACGGCAATTTTCAGGAGGCGCTGGCGACATTTGACCGCGCTTTGGCAATGGCACAAGAAATAGGCGATCGCCACCTAGAAGGGGTGATTTTAAATGATATTGCTGTTATCTATCGCATCCTCGGTGACTATCCCCAAGCGTTGCAATTTTTAAACCAAGCGTTTACCCTACGTCAAGACATTAATGATACCTCGGGAATCGGACAAACTCTGGTCAATTTCGGTGCAGTTTATCAATCCCTATCCGACTATCCCCAAGCGCTCGAATACTATCAGCAAGCCTTGCCAATTCTCCAAGGGGAACAGGAACGATATGGGGAAGCAGTCATTCTCACCAATATGGGAGAGATTTACAGACAGTTAGGACAACCGAAAAAGGCATTGGCTTCATTTGAAAATGCTCTATCTCTGTTTGAGGAAGAGGGCGATCGGTTGGCAATGGGTATCGCTTTGGCAAATATTGGAGCCGCCTATGATGCTCTCGGGGAGTTGTCCGAAGCCTTAGAATTTTATCAGAAAGGTTTGGCGATCGCCACCGAAGTAGAAGATACCCTCGGCATCGGTCAAACTTGGATTAATATCGGCGCAATTCATGAAAAATTAGCCGATTATCCCCAAGCAATCCAAGCCTACGAGCAAGGATTGGCGGTGATGACAGAGCTAGGAGAGTTAGATTCTATCGGACAAGCCTTCAACAATTTGGGTTCAGTTCATCGACGGATGGGGGACTATTCTCAAGCCTTAGAATTCTACGATCACGCCTTAGAAATTCGGGAAACTATCGGCAATCGAGCAGGGATGGCGGTGACGCTCAATAATAAAGGGGTCGCGTTATTTGAAGCCGGAAAACTTCCCGAAGCGACGGAAACCTTATATGCAGGAATTGATGTTTTAGAATCCTTACGTCCGGGATTGAGCGATATCAATAAAGTTTCCATTTTCGATAAATATCGGCATACTTATGGCGTGCTGCAAAAAGCATTAATTGCCCAAAATCAAGCCGAGAAAGCATTAACCGTGGCCGAAAGAGGTCGCGCTCGGGCTTTTGTGGAGTTAATGGCTAAACGGCTATCTCCAGAAGCGGTCCAAGAATTTGCAAACCGTCAAATTCCTCCCCCCACCATTCAAGACATTCAGCAAGTCGCAGCAGAACAAAATGCGACGTTGGTTGAATATTCAATTGTTGTGGATAATTCCGCTAAAAATTCCGCTTTGTTTATTTGGGTGGTAAAACCTACAGGGGAAATCACGTTTCGGCAAGTGGATTTAAGCCAGTTAGAAAGATTTCGTGATAATTTAGTCCCGTTTTTGGTCGGAGAAGAAACCGACGCGCAACCGGAACTCCTGTTAACGGGATTGGTGCGAGGCAGTCGTTCTTTTATCACCGAAACACTGCCTAGCATTCCAGAGAAAGATGTTGACCCGATATACTTAAAGAAACTGCATGAATTATTGATAGTACCCATTGCCGATTTACTTCCCCAAAATCCTGAAGAGAAAGTGATATTTATTCCCCACCAAGAGTTGTTTTTCGTGCCGTTTCCCGCGCTGCTGGATGAGAGCGATCGCTATTTAATCGAAAAACATACGATTCTCACATCTCCCGGGATTCAAGTGCTACAAATCGCTCGCAAAGCAAAACGGCAGCGCACAGGGGAAACCGCAGGTGCTTTAGTGGTGGGTAATCCGGTGATGCCGATTTTTGAGAGAAACCCAGGAGAACAATCAGAGGGATTAAAGAATTTACCCGGTGCGGAACAAGAAGCGACTGCCATTGCCGCCATGCTGAATACTCAACCGTTAATCGGAAGTGAGGCAACCGAGACGGTGGTGGTAGAACGGATGGGTTCTGCGGGAATCGTCCATCTGGCAACCCACGGGTTACTGGATGATTTTAGCGAGTCGGGGTTATTGGGGGCGATCGCCTTGGCACCGAGCGATCGCGATGACGGATTGCTCACTTCTGAGGAAATTATCCGCTTGGAGTTGAATGCGGATTTAGTCGTATTGAGTGCTTGCAGTACAGGTGGAGGAAGCATTACCGGCGATGGCATTATTGGATTATCTCGCGCCGTCATCGGTGCCGGTGCCGAAAGTGTGATGGTCTCGTTATGGCAAACCGACGATCAGGCCAGCGCACAATTGATGCAGGAGTTTTATCGACTACTTCCCCAAACCGGCGATCGGGCGGTAGCTTTAAGACAAGCGATGCTGGCAACGATGCAAGAGTATCCTGATGTGAGAAAATGGGCCCTGTTTACACTAATTGGCGAATCGGCGACTCGGTGAGACAGGGCGATTCGGGATTCAGGATAGGCGAGTTTTGGGCGATCGCGTTGTTTCATTTTAGTCGCCAAAAACCACCGAAGGTCACGGATAAAGCCCCTTTTAGTCAGGCCAGCGCCATTTTTGCCTTCAGATCATGGGGGTGAGGGCAAAAAAACGGGTCAAACTTTCTCCCGTTCATGGTTTTGGCCAGCATAAAATTTTAGAATGAAACAGCCCTCTTATTTTAGCTAATACCTCTCAAACCTTCGACTGTCATAATAAAAAGTTAAAAAAGTATTATTGTTCACTAAAATTCCTAACACAATATCTAAGTTTTCCCGAAAATAAGGACTTCCTGAATCTTCTAAATTATTAATAATTGGTTCATTCAAAACAGCAACAACTATAGCTGGTTGATTTTTGTACGGCAACTTTCTGTTTTTCATATTATTTTTCCACCGAACTATTTGTCCAACTTTAAAAGACTGTTTCTCTAAAAAACTTAAACAAGATTCTTGCAGTTCAACAAAATAATCTTCTTCATATTTTTCTATTTCTTCATCAAAATTTTCTTCTTGAGTTAAAAAGTCTAATTGTTTTTCTATTAACTCTTTGTCGCTCTGGGGTTGATTGCTCATCGGTGTATTTCCTTAATTTACTAGAGAATACTAGAGGATTTGTATTCAGAGGGTATCATGCTGTTTGGTAGTTCATTGCTAGGAATAGAACTATTAAAACTAATTTCCATTCCTTCAATTTTATTATTAAATTTATGAAAGGTATTTTGTTGATTTCCATTTTCAATTATTAGAGCAAGGCGTATTTTTTCACTAAGATACTCTAACTTACTAGATTGACCTAACTGGATTTTATCTTTATTCTCTACTCCTTGTACTATATAGAGGGAAGTTGGAGGTACTAAATGCCAGCTACATGGAACAACTTCTAGTAGCCACCAATCAAATAAATCTCGTCTCCCATAGGAACCTGGAAAAATCGCATATCCTTCTAAACAATCCTCTAAAATTTCTAAAAGGGCTGCTTTTGATTGGTGGTAATCTAAAACTCGTATGGAATTTTTAAATACATCTATAGCTTCATATATAACTTGTAAACTTGCCATCTTATCCCACTTAGAAGAATTAATTTTTTTTGATAAAAAATACTCTAATTTTTTAAGCTTTTCTGCCTGAAATTGATAATTAACAACTCTTGACCTAGCTAGTGGATCAATTATGTTGGATAATATCCATTTTTCTATAAGATGTATTGTTTGCTTTGTAAAACCATTTTCAGGGTTATAGTATTCTACGGTTGGCTCTACTAATACAGCAAAAATTAGGGTCATCCATACATAACGGATCTGACAGTATGTCTTATCCCTTTCATGAAAAAATTCTAAAACTTCATTTAAGGCATCTTCAAGAGATACTCTTCCATCTGCCTCGGGTTCATAAAGTTCTTCATAATGCTCCTGATTAATTTTGTTCAGCAAGGCTTTAAGAGGTTCAGGTATCTTATCTAACAGTGTTAACTTCCTTTTAGAAAAATAGTTAGGTGACTGGACCATAAACATTGCCTCCATTACTATCAATTGGGTAAATAGGGATGGTCCCAAAAGAGTTTGACCTCTATATTCGGGAATTTTTGCTCAAACTGCTTAATGATATGGGTACAACTTTGACAAGGTTCTAGTTCGGTGTAAAGATAAACTTTTCCTTCTACTTGAAGAGAATAGTATCTGTCAAATACATCGCCGATCACTGATAATACTTTATATTCGGCATCTGTATCCATTACCCTTGCAGTACGAGAATCTTGAATTGGCTCAAATTGTCCCCCTTCTGACTTAGACTGGGGTTTAGGAATAGGGCTTTTTTTTCCTCCTTTTGATGTGCCTCCTACACAAAACAGTATTTCATTGTTTAGATGGACTTCAGCAATCGCAACATTCGATTTAGGAAAGGGTTTGTTAAGGTATCTATCTCGAATTTTGGTACCACCCTGTTGCAAACGCTCCTTGATTAGGGTTTCTACTTCTGAAAACACCTTTTATCCATTCTTATAAGTGAATGATATAGCCAGTCTAAATCATTTTGATATAGAGATAGTGAAGCGCGATGCAAAGCCTGAACCCGGGCTAAAGCTTACCGCACTCCAAGGTTATCCGGCTTGGAGCCATTGTCAAATTCATTTAGGGTCGCTATATCAGAACTTATCTTCTGTTTTACCTCCAGGACCACATCTGTAAGCAAGGCTTTAGTTCTATCATAACTTGACATCGGCTCTGCTGTCAAGGAATTTTGCCAGAGGGTGCGGGAGCGGATGTAAGCGGAACGGGAGATCGCCTAAACAATCCTGATTCTCAATCCCTCTATTTCCCCAATTCTATGTGCTGGAATTTTTAGTAAAAATGGACCTCACTTGACTGCTAATTTCTTGAAGTTTTTTGATTCGCTCTACCTGGAAGTCTTCTGGATTTTCAACCCCTTCTCCTACATAAAGCGCCCGGGGAGATAATAAATACCAACTAGCTGGAACCACCTCTAATAACCACCAATCAAATAAATCCCGTCGTCCCGAAGAACCCGGGGAAATCGCATATCCTGCTAGACAATCTCTTAAAATCTCTAAGGTTGCTTCTTTCGCTTGCTCCCGATCTAGCGCACGAATGGCATTTTTAAAAACATCTTTGGATTCAGAAATAATCTGGAAATTGGCTATTCCTCCCTTTTTTGCCGGATTAATGGGTTCTGAAAGAATCCCGTCCCAGTTTTCAATTTCTAGCTGTAATTCAAAATGTAACTGTTTCGAGGATAAATCTGAATCAATCTGCGAAAATATCCAACGCTCTATCAATTCTAAGGTAGATTTTGTAAAGTCATTTTGAGGCTGATAAAATTCTACTGTTGGCTCAACGACTAACGCCAAAATCAAGGCTAACCAGACATATCGAAGGTGACATAAAGTCTTCCCTTGGTTTTGAAAAATATTTAAAATGTCGTTTAGCGCATCGTCTAGGCAGGCTGTTTCATCGGCCTCTGGTTCATAAAGCTCTGGGTAATGATCCTCCCTGATTTTGTTGATCAAGGTTTTGAGAGGATCAGGGATTTTATTTAATAAAGGTAATTTTTTATCCGCAGAAGATTGTACCATAAAATTCACTTTTTCCTGTTCTTTGTAAGATAGGGATAATTCCAAGAGACGATTCCCTCTAGGTGGAGAGAACAGTCGCGCTCAATCATCAAGTTTAGGGAATCCAGATTCGGTAAGATGTGAGCGCGATCGCCCCTGACTGTCCCCAGTGGCGATCGCCTCTAATTATCCCAGAGACCATCACATCCGTCAAGAGAGAAGGCTGAAACCAGATAAACGGGTCCTTCCTCTCTCTCAACCGGGCACACAACACCCCAGTCATCCCTCAATGTAGCGGCAAGCAAGCGAATCGCCTCTACATTGAGGTTTGGATTTGAAAGATTGCGTAAGTTTTAATAAAAACAAGGTGGATGATACTTGCTCAACCCACCTTGACCCTAGATGGTAGGGAAAATTTACTTTCCAGGGTATTGAGTCTCTCTACCCAATTCCTCCGTGCAATCTTCTAACTGAGTTCATCATTATCCACCCATTCATCATAAGAGGAATCATAATCGAGATAATGCACAAAACATTTTTTCCGTTTAACTTGCTGGATGATGGCGGTGTACCATTCCTCCTCATTTTCATCCCACACTTTCACCTTTTGACCGATCGCATAATCATAGTCGTCCGATGGCGAATAATTGCGATCGCGCACATCTTCTTCTTCTACCCAATCATCATCAGAGGAACCATACCCCACATAATGCACGAAGTATTCATCCGCCTTAATTTTGAGAATCGTTGCCTCATACCAATCCTCATCCTCTCCATCCCAAACTTCTACCGTTTGACCCACCGCATACCCAGACGAAATTTTTCCGGATGCTGCGGGGAGTTCCCCTAAATTAGCCGAACTCTGAGCATCCAAAATCAATTTTCGGGCTACAGTTTGAATCCCGGTATGTTCGTAGTAATTGGTCGTTTGGTCTAAAAATGCTGCCACAAAGTCTAAATTATCATCGGCAATCTGGATGAATTGACCCAAACCTTGCACAATCGATTGAGGCGTCACCCCGGTTTTAGCAACCAGGTTATTCATCCACCCTTCTACTGCCTCAAAACCCTGATTAATAAATCCCACTTTATCCGAGGTACTATTTCCGGGAATAAAATTATTCACCGCTACAAATACCGGATTTCCAGTGATGAGATTCCCCTCCGTTCCGGTCATCACTTCGTGAATTTTACCCAGGAAATTAGGGCCAAGAGGCAAGACGCCATCAATACAAACTAATGCCATCATCCGCATCAACGCCGCATCTTGATAGGTATTCCCCAAGGCAGCGGCAAATTGTTGAGGATTAGGATTCGGCAACCCATTCAGTTGGCAGTAGGCAATCAGTTCTACGACAACTTTCAGCAATAAATCAAGGCTTTGTGTCGTATCAGCTTTCGGCGTCATTTTATTTAAAAATGACAGAAAACTGATTTTTTCTCCCACCTTGTTCGCTAAAGCTGCCGTGGCTAACGCTGCATCCGCGCGGTCAACCGTCTGATAGAGTTTGATAGCGGTTTGATAGCCTTGGTTCGGGTCGTGATACAAAGCAACCGCCCGATCGCGAATCTTCTGTATAACCTGTGGGTCACTTTCTCCGGTAATGGCTCGGATACTCTGGTCAAAACCAACTATATTATCCCACTGACCGGGCATCAAATAGTCCAGTGCCTTTAACACTTTCACCGTAATGTTATCAGCGGGTAGCTCGTCAACTAACTGAATAATGGACTTATCCACAATTCGGAATCCTCACCATAAAAAAGGTTGTCTGTAATCATAGCTTTTTCCCTATAAAATGGCGGGTTTCTTTAGAGAAACTTAATCTGGCAACTCAGAGAATATTTAGACTGCTCAAATCCGGGCTTTTTTCGCCCCTGTCCAGGTTTGGATCCGCTCCCCCTAAACCGACTGCCCTCAATCTGCGTTCTACACCCTAGCAATTTTGCTCAGAGACTAGAGAGAGGTCACACCCGTAGCGTAAAATAAAAGACTATCCCGTTTTTACCAACCCCCCTGACCCCATGTATTGCGATTACCTGGTCCAAATCCTGACCGCCCGTGTCTACGATGTTGCCCAAGAAACGCCCCTAGAGTATGCCCCAAATCTGTCCGCCCGACTGGATAATCAACTTCTCCTTAAACGGGAAGATATGCAGTCGGTGTTTTCCTTTAAATTGCGTGGCGCATACAACAAAATGGCGCAACTACCGCCGGACCTCCTGGCAAAAGGCGTGATTGCTGCTTCCGCAGGCAACCACGCTCAAGGGGTCGCCCTCGGTGCCTCCCGTCTAGGAACCCAGGCGATTATCGTGATGCCGGTGACAACCCCTCAAGTCAAGGTAGATGCCGTCAAATCCCGTGGGGGAGTGGTGGTGTTGCATGGGGATACTTATGATGATGCTTATGCTTATGCTCGGGAATTGGAGGCGGAAAAAGGATTAACTTTTATTCATCCCTTTGATGACCCTCATGTAATTGCGGGACAGGGAACCATTGGCATGGAAATTTTACGGCAACATCAAAAACCGATTCATGCCATTTTTGTGGCGATCGGGGGGGGTGGTTTGATTTCGGGAATTGCCGCCTATGTCAAGCGCTTACGTCCAGAAATTAAAATTATCGGCGTTGAACCCATAGATGCCGATGCCATGTCCCAATCTCTGAATGCGGGACATCGAGTGCGCTTATCTCAAGTGGGATTATTTGCTGATGGGGTAGCGGTTCGAGAAGTCGGGGAAGAAACATTCCGCTTGTGTCAACAATATGTCGATGATATTATCCTCGTGGGCACCGATGATACTTGCGCCGCGATTAAAGATGTATTTGAAGATACGCGATCGATTGTAGAACCTGCCGGTGCCTTGGCGATCGCCGGTGCAAAAGCCTATGTCGAACGAGAAGGCATCCAAGGCGAAACCTTAATTGCCGTTGCCTGCGGTGCTAACATGAACTTCGATCGCCTCCGCTTCGTCGCCGAACGTGCCGAATTTGGGGAACGTCGTGAAGCAATCTTTGCCGTCACCATTCCCGAAGAACCCGGGAGTCTCCGCAAATTTGGCGACTGTATTGGGAGACGAAATCTCACAGAATTTAACTATCGCATCGCCGACCAAAAAGAAGCCCATATCTTCGTCGGAATGCAAATCGCCAACCGCGCCGATGCCGCCAATATGGTAGAAACCTTTGAGGCCAATGGATTCAAAACCCTCGATCTCACTGATGATGAGCTCACTAAGTTACATCTCCGGCACATGGTCGGAGGACATTCCCCCCTCGCCCATAATGAATTACTCTACCGCTTTGAATTTCCCGAACGTCCCGGTGCTTTAATGAAATTTGTCGGCCACATGAGTCGCAACTGGAATATCAGCTTGTTCCACTATCGCAATAATGGGTCAGACTACGGGCGCATTGTCGTGGGAATGCAAGTACCCCCAGAAGAAATGCAGGAATGGCAGGCATTTCTCGATAATGTCGGATATCGCTATTGGGATGAAAATAAAAATCCCGCTTATACGCTGTTTTTGGGATAGCAAAAATTAATTGTTCTCCGGATGAAGGTTGCAGCCGGTAGAAGCGTTTCCTTCATCCTCACCTCCACCGGAACGCGCCGCCAAAAATTTCTGGGGAGGGGTATCAGCAATTCTCATTTTGGAAATTTAACTGCTATTGGGAGGAATCTCTAGCTCAAGACCCTGGAGCATGAACGTAAGC
>NZ_JAMXFD010000051.1 GCF_025370875.1 Laspinema palackyanum D2c | reverse complement strand
ACTTTATGTTTGATGTTCGGGTTACTCATGAGACTCCTCAAAGATATTTTACCCACTATTTTAGCTTAGACGCGCTAGTAGGGTGGGCATCGCCCACCAAATTACGGTGGCAATATATTGGGTTATGGTGGGCATCGCCCACCAAATCACGATTACGATATGTTGGGTTATGGTGGGCAATGCCCCATACGCATCAAGCTAACTTCTCAAACTCAAATCTGGCAATCTTTAGGGGCCATTTAGCCAGTCCGGGTCCGGCCCTCATGGCTCCCTAGTGGCCCCTAAAGCTAGGGGCTATATGCTCTCTATGGAATCAAGTAATCTTTAATTTTTTCTAAAAACCTAGACAGGGGGCGAATTTGGGTTTTAAAATAGCCATTTTACGGTCCACAACAAACCCATTTAGCCATGATTATCAATCCGTGGTCATTACCGACAATAATCAATAGGGTCAAAAATGATGAATTTGTGGGCAATGCCCACCCTACTAAGACTAAAAATTGTTGCTTTATGCTTCTTTAAGGATAAAATTTAACGAAAAATCATGGACAAAATGGACCAAAATGATGTACTTAAAATTTACGATCGCAACTACGCGCAAAACTACAACCAACGCTTTTTACTCAACGACCTATCAAAAATCGATGCTGACTTTGAGCAGGAAACCATCGCCCAACTTCTAGACGAAATCGGCGACAATCCCCTATGGCTCGATGTTGCCTGCGGTACGGGCTACTTTTTAAGTCGGTTTCCAGACGTTGAACGAGCTGGCTTAGATATTTCTCCGGCAATGTTAGAGGCTGCCCGACAAGCCAACCCTAATATCCCGCTCGTTCGAGGGGACTATAGAGATCGGCGACCCCAGTGGGAAGGTAAATGGGACTTAGTTTCCTCTATGTGGTGGGCTTATGGCTATGTCGAATCTCTTGCAGAACTCGAACAACTCGTTGCCAACTTTGCGGACTGGATATCCGATCGCGGTATTTGCTTTCTACCTGTATGCGAACCGGAATTAATCGGAACGGGAAAGCTCAAACTGCCCTATACCTATACCAATGCAGACCAATTAGGGGGGTATGGTGGTTCAATCCAATTTGAAGGCGTAATTTGGACGTGGATTGACGAGCGAACCGGCAACCGACATGAAAATATGATTGCTCCTCAACTAGAGTATATGGTGTCTCTATTTGAAAAATATTTTGATCGCGTTGAGGTCATCGAATATTCCGCATCAGTCAACAGTGAAAGGAAAGCAATTATTGCTCGTCAGAAGAAACAAAAAAACGATCGCAAACAGGCTAACTTCAATTCACTGAAATTAGTTCGCTTTCAAGAATGGTGGCTCTACAAAATCGCGCCCCTCCTCACCATCGCCTACGCCGAAACCCTCCTCCTCCAACTCCCCCCCACCACCGCCACCCCCACCACCCTCACCGCACTCCTCTCTATTGCCTCCGTTGCCGCCTACGGCTACCTCCTCAACGACATCTGCGACATCGAAACCGACCAAAAAGCTAACAAACCCAACGCCGCCGCCAACCTCCAACCCTGGCAACGCCTCCTCCTGTGCCTCCTCTTCCTGAGCATCGGCTTCGCTGCCCCCCTCCTCACCCACCTCGGCACGATTCCTCTCGCCCTCCTCGCCGCCAACTACCTGCTCCCCACCCTCTACTCCGTCCCGCCCCTGCGCCTGAAAGAACGGGGCATCTGGGGCATCCTCAGCGATGCTGCTGGAGCGCACCTCGTCCCCACCCTCTTCGTCGCTGCCACCGTCCTCAGCCACACCCCCGACCCACCCCGCAACGCCCTCCTCTTCACCGGAATTGCCGCCGCCCATGCCTTTTTCATCGGGCTACGCGGCATTTTGCTGCACCAACTCTGGGATCGCGCCAATGACCTCAACGCCGGAATCACCACCTTTGTCACCCAACGCCCCCCCGAAACCGTCAAAACGTTGATTAATCGCCTCGTCTTCCCCGTTGAACTCCTCTTACTCAGTGGTGTTGCCCTGCTCCTCTGCCAGTCCACCCCCCCATTAACCGCCTTTTTTGTCGTCTATCTGCTCCTCACCGCCGTTAACATCAAAACCGCCCCCTATCCTTTCACTTCCTCACCGCCCAAAAATCAAAACATCATCCCCCATGACCTCTATGAGGTCTGGCTTCCCCTTGCCCTTGCCATCACCCTCGCGGTGCAAAATCCCCAGTTCTTCGTTTTGGTGGCACTCACGGCAATGTTGTTCTACCCGTCGATTAAAGTTCGCATCACACAACTATTCCAGGTCATCAAAGCCGGATTTACGCCCATGCCAAACCCCACCCCGTCCACTACTGAAGCACCTCGTCCCACCAATGTCGCGCCGTTAACACCAGCCATGCAGCAGCAGCTAGAGACCGAGGGGTATGTGGTGCTGGAGGACTTTTTAACGCCGGATGAATTGGAGGATTTACGGGAACTGGTTAGTGCTGTTTCACTGCCAGATAATGGAATTGCTCTCTCGCATTACACAATCTTTAATTTGGATAATGAAGGATTCCGGCAACACCACAGTAATCGTATCAAAGCAGTTGTCAATCCAAAGCTAACGAGACTATTGCCAAGTCATCGCGCTGCTGTTGGCACTTGGTATCTTAAATCTCCCAATTCAAGTACAAATCCAACTCTACTACATCAAGATAACTCTGCCACTTGCGAACCCGAAAGTCTCTCCTATGGCATCTGGTGTCCCCTCATCGATGTTGATCCTAGTAACGGTTGCTTGCACGTTGTCAAAGGTAGCCATCTCCTCAACGCACAAACCAGAGTCTTTTCGCCCTTTTCGCCTTTCCCCTACAGCGACGACATTGCCACCCTGCTTACCGAGCAATATCTCACCCCTATCCTCCTCAAAGCCGGACAAGCCATCCTCTATGACAAACGGCTCTTTCATAGTGCATCCCCCAACACTCAAAACCAAGAACGAGTGGCAATTACTTGTTTAATTGCCCCGCAAAATACCTTAACTCACTTCGGCTACCAAGAATCCGCACAGTCTGAGACCCTCGAACTCTATGCAGTGGAAGATGACTTTTATCACCGCTATATTGTCGGCGAAAAACCCAGTGGTGATGGCGTAACCCTGATCAAAACCGAACCCTACACCTACGACCCCCTGACCCCCGAACTCATTGCCGCAAAACTCGACCCCCTCCACCCCGATCGCACCATTTCCCGTCTCAAAACCCAACTCGCCGAACAACAACGCCAACACCAAACCCAACGCGACACCCTGCAACAGCAACTCCAGGAAACCCAAGCCCACCTGGAACAGTCCCGCAGTCAACTGCAACGGGAGTTAAGTGCATTTAACGAACAACTGCACCAAAGTCAAGTTGAATTAGAACAACTGAAAATCCAACTCAACCAAACCCAAACCGACCTGGAACAGTCCCGTAGTCAACTGCAACGGGAGTTAAGTGCATCTAACGAACAACTGCACCAAAAAACTACCGAATTAGCCACCTTAAAAGAAGACTATTCCCAGACCCAAGCAGAACTCGAACACCTCCGAGAACAATTGCAAACCACTCAAACCCAATTGCAACAAACCCAAACTGAATTAGAGCGAGAACGCACACAATTACAGGAAAACCAGGCAAAATTCGCGCAATTAAAGTTGCAAGAACAGCAAACTCAGAGCGAAATACAACAGTCTCAACAACAGCTACAACAAACCCAATCCGAATTACAAATATCTGAAGCACAACGGCAGCAAATGCAAGCTCTTTTAGAAGAGTCTCAAGCTGAATTGTCCGAAAAAACCGCAGAATTGAATCAGATAAAATCCGAGCAACACCAAGCTCGATTGGCGGAGATTATTCGCAGGCGATTATAAAGTGTGGGAGGTGTGGGAGAGTGTGGGGGGAGGATAGATAACAAATAACAAATAACAAATAACGCACATCCCATTTTTTGTTATGGGGCGATCGTCAAGTCATTTCGGTAGGAGATAGCCTATAAAAATACTGGGTTGTCTTCGGTGCATTACGAACGCTATTGCAAATAGCGAGTCTTGCGTGCCGCAAAGCGCATGGACGATGGCGGCCCCGTTCTCGTTGGCGGCCCACCGGGAGAGGGTCCATCGGGTGAGGGATTCGGTGCAAGACGCGCTATCTGCGATAGAATTAATAATTAAGTTTTCGTGCCAATGAAAACACATTCGCTATCGGTTTTAAAATGATGCTAGTATTGTTTGATGCCAGGGATTGCCAGATTTGCTACTCATGAAGTCGAGCAATTGATTAATCATCTTTAAAGACTAAAAAACAGGGATAATAATGATGACACAGGCTATTTTTTGGACAGTGGAAGAATTGGCGCAAAGAGCCAAACAATTTTACGAGAAGGGCATTCGCCAACAAGTTGAATCGGGGGAAAACATTGGTAAAATGATTGTAATTGATGCGGAAACCGGCGAATATGGAATTGATAAAAATGGCGTAGAGACCGCCTTAAAATTTAAGCAAAAAAAACCTAATGCCAGATTGTTTACGATGCGAATTGGGTATGATGTGGCAATTGGCTTTGGTGGGGCTAGTGGGAGGATCGTGGAATGATTTACGGAAAATTAGTTGATGGAAAAGCAACCGTCCCAGTAGTGTTTTGTTTACCCGGACAGCCAGATTTTTCGATAAATTTTGTCATTGATATTAAAATTTCTGATTAGATTAATCAATGGAATGCCAAGACACAGCCTACTGAATGACTACCGCATTACCGGACTACGCTAATAAAATAAAAATGAATCAGCACGAATTGCTCGCGAAAACAAACATTTTGGCAACCGATTGGGAGAAGGAGTTTACTGTCCGCTTTCAAGCAACCTTCGAGGAAAAATTATCACCAGCCCCGGAAAATGTAGCGATTTTGGTGACTTCGGAATATGAAGGTATTTTCAAAAATGGGGGCATTGGTACTTATTATAAAACCTTAAGCGAAAAATTATCCAGTCAAGGTCTATATATTATTTTAATTCTCTGTCAAACGGAAAAAGAGTTTGAGGGAGAATCGTCGGTTGCCCCGGTTCAGCATATTTTTTCTACCCATGAAGCGGAAAAAATTTTACAGCTACAGCGGATTCACCAAGGGATTTTATCGGGGTTTCAGCAATGGGAATGGGTAGAGTCAGAAAGTTATCGAATTCTGTTTTTTGTGCAGGCGATCGCCGCTCATTTCCGTCAGTCTCCTATTTATGTGGAATTTCCCGATTTGTGCGGACTGGGATATCGGACAATTCAAGCCAAACGTGCGGGTTTGTTGGGGCAACATTGCGTGACAGCCGTGACCCTGCACAGCGGTCAAGAGTGGTTAAATGAAGCCCATGAAAAATATAGTTTATATCCGGGATGGAATTGGTTTGGAAATGTCTATGGTTACGAGCAGTATTGCTGTGAAAATGCCGATTTAGCTTTTTTCCTGTCTTGGTTTATGGCGGAAAAAGTGAAAAGTTATGGCTGGAATATGACCCATGCTATTCATTTGCCCTACTGTTTCCCGATTGTGCCAGCTTTGGATAAAAAACGACCGATGTTAAACCGGGTTGGTTTGAATCTTAAACGGCAACAAATCCCGATCGTCTTTTTTGGTCGCTTGGAAGAACGGAAAGGACTGCTGACGTTTATTGAGGCGATCGCGCATATTACCCAGCAATTTGCCGATGAGGAAATTAGCCAGCAACTTTACCTGTTATTTTTAGGAAAAACTGTCACCCTTCATGCCCCGGAAACCGAGCAACAAGACAGTCAACACTATATCGAGCGGAAGCTCAATAATAAATTTAATTATACCATCATCTCGGACTTATTTAGCCAGGAAGCGATCGCCCTGGTGCAAGAATTAGCACCGGCGATCGTTTGCCTGACCAGTCCCCAAGAAAACTTTCCCAATAGTGCCTTGGAAATGGGGCAATTACCCGTGAGTTTGGTTGTCTCAGATACCGGAGGTTTTCGAGAAACCTTAAACTTAATTGAGCGCTCGGATAAGGTGCGATGGTTTGAACCGGGAAACTCCCAATCTCTGGCAGCAGAAATTGCCAATGCGATCGAGGTTTATCCTGAAATTCCCGCTGTTGCTAAACCAGAGTTTTTGGCAGCAGTGAATCAATCTTTGCTGAACCAACGGCTAGAGTATATGAAACAAGCTTTTACTCAAGGAACTGTCACTAAACAGCAGCTATCTAGTCCAGAATCATATTCTCGGCTATTAGGGATGACCTCAGATCCAGAGCAAATTTTTTTGCAAGATTATGGCCAAAATATTTATTCTGGTCAAGGGGAAATCATTGATTTAGGATGTTGGTTAGGGTCGGCAACCATTTCTCTGGCTAAGGGATTAGAAAAAAATCGTCGGGTTGCCCTGAAATACAAACGGATTCACGCTTACGATTTATTTATTTGGCATCCATATATGGAACAAACGGTGAAAGGGACTTCCCTGGAAGGTCAATATCAACCGGGAGATAGCTTTTTGGATGAATTTACTCGCAGAATTAGCCCCTGGAGTCCCTCGATAAAAGTTTATCCTGGAGATGTGACTCAGATGGGTTGGAACGGTGGGGCGATCGAATATTTATTTGTGGATGCGATGAAAAGCTGGGAACTCACAAAAAACATTTTTTTGAATTTTTACTGTGATTTAGTTCCCGGCGTATCACTCGTTCATTATAATGATTTCGCTCATTATGCCACGGCTTGGATACATTTATTAATTTACAAACTGAGACCCTACTTTAAACACCATTGTAATCTTTACCAAGCGGCAGTGTTTCAATATGTTAAGCCCTTACCAAAGAATACTTTAATTTTAAAGTTAGATCAACCATTTAGTATATTTTCTACGGAAGATGTGCATCAGGCGTTTGCATACTCGTTGCCAATTTGTCATGATAAATTACGTCCGAATATTGCGGCGGCTAAAGTGATGGCTTTTATTTATTTAGGAGATATAGACCAAGCTAAACAGGAATTGATTAAAGCTAGAGAAATGTTTGGCAATGCGGGCGATATTCCTCTCGTGGCAGAACAAATATCCCGGAGAACCCTGTAGGGGTGATTCGCGAATCACCCCTACAACATACAGCCGACTCCACAGGTAGGGTGAGCAAAATTTTGCCCACCCTACTCGCAGAAGTGAATGATAGGACAAGGCAACAGTAGTAGGACACCGTATTGCGGTATCCCTACGCAAGGTTATTTGAAGTTTGTGTTATTTAATGAATGTTCTTAACGATATGAAAAATTTACTTACCCATATCTTGTCCCCTGACCATTCTCAAGTCCATTTTCAACCTCAATTGCAACCAAATTTCAATGCTTCTGCCCAAAAGGTAGCCATTTTAGCCACTAGCGAATTTGAAGGATTTTATAAAAATGGTGGCATCGGCACTTATTATCACGCATTAAGCCAACATTTAGCCGCCGATGGTTGGTCTATTATCCTCTTACTGTGCCAGAATGACACCGAGTTTGGGGGAAAATCTCAAGTCCCCAATCTTCAGCATATTTTTTCTACGGGAGAAGTGGATAAGGTATTAAATCTTCAGCCGATTCACCGCGCTATTTTAGCCCAAAGTCAGAAACAGACGATCGCCCAATGGTTTGACTATGAAAGTTTGTGCTGTTTGTTCTTTACTCAGGCAATTTTAGCCAGTTTCCCAGAGGCAGTGGTTTATGTGGAATTTCCCGCAATTTGGGGATTCGGGTATCGCACCATTCAGGCAAAAAAATCCGGGGTGTTGCCTAATCGTTGTCTGATTGGAGTCACAGATCATGGTGGGTTTGAATGGTTGCGAGAAACCAATCATCGATATGCAGTGGATCATCCCCATTGGTTTTGGCAAGCGTATCATTATGAGCAATATTCTTATGAAAATGCTGATGTTACTTATTTTCCCTCCCACTTTCTCAAGTCTAAGGTAGAAAGTTATGGCTGGAAAACATCCCAGGCGGTTCATTTGCCTTATTTTATTCCGATTGTAAATTTAGCCGCTCAAAAATATGATGTAAGGACGATTCGCGAATCATTGGGCGATGTAGGGGCACTCATAGAATCGCCCCTACAGGATCCCCAAAAAATACCTCTGGTATTTTTCGGTCGTTTAGAGGAAAGAAAAGGACTCTGTACTTTTGTGGAAGCACTCCAGTCCCTTAGCCCCAATATTTCTGAGAAACTGGAGATTATTTTTCTGGGTAAAATCGTTCAATTGGAATCTACGCAGCTTAAAGGCTTGGATAGCCAGCAGTATATTGATGGGGCTTTGAAGGGAAAAATTTCTTATCAGATTTTGCCCAACTTATCGAGTTTAGAGGCAATTGAGTTAGTCAGCCAGCTACCCATGCCCATAGTCTGCCTTTGCAGTCTCCAAGAAAACTTTCCCAATACCGCTTTAGAAATGGGACAGTTAACCGTTAGGTTAGTGGTTTCAGATACAGGAGGATTTCAAGAAACCTTAAACTTAATTTCAAGAACCGATGGTGTGCGCTGGTTTGAGCCAGAAAACGTCACATCCCTGGCTACCTCCATCGGTGAAGTCATCTCAGCACCTCCGGAAATGCCAGTAATTCCTGAACGGGCGTTTTTGGAAACAGTGAATCAAAAGTTACTTAACCAGAGGCTTGAATATATGACCGAAGCATTTATTAAATCAGCTCCCAAAGAACCCAAAAGTCCCCGCGTAACCATAGGCGTGACTTGTTTTTCAGACGATGGAAAAGTTTTGGATTGTCTAGAAAGTCTGGCAGGACAAAGTTATCAAAATATAGAAGTTATTGTTTTGTACAAAAATTCAGCAGGAAAACCCATACCAGAGGCAATCGCTCGCGCTAAGGTACAGTTTTCCAGCTATCAGTTTATCGAGTCCAATGTAAATCAGACTTTGGGAGCGGCTTATAATCGATTGGTAGAACTGGCGACGGGCAAATATTTCTTACAGTTTGCCAGCGATTGCATTGCGCTACCTCTTATGGTAGAAAAATTTGTCACAGCGGCTTGTGAATCCGATTCTGTAGCTGTGGTTTGTCCAGACATGAAGCTGGACCACAATTTTGAAGTGAGCAATTTGAATGATGGCTCTTTACTCAAGTTACTGGAATTTAACTACAATCGCGATTTGTGCGCTCTATTTGCGGTGGAGTTGCTGCGGGAGTTTCGGTATTCTGAGGTGAGGGATTTACTAGGGTTAAATTGGCATATTTTAGGGGCGGCGATCGCCACGGGTAAAGAGATTGCCTACTATCCTTATCCTCTCTACCTCTCTGATTCCCCCGGTGCGCTCAGTATTAACCCAGAAAAATTCCCAAAAGAGCGGTACTATTTGCGTCAATATTTGTCTCAAATCGAGGCTTGTCGGTGGAATCAGCGCCAACTCCATCTCCTCCTCACCTGTGTTGAGCAACTTTGGCAATCAGAAACACAAAAGCAAGGCAAAATCTGGCAAATTCAGCAAGAGAAAAATCGATACCAGGCTCTAGCCTCCCAATCCCAAGCTTGGATGCAAACTGCGCTGCAAACCCAAGACGAACTCGATCGCATACAATCTCAACTGCAAGAGGCGCAAGCTGAAATAGAGCGTGTGAAAGCGCAACTGGAGCAAGTGCAGCAGCAAACCCCTGTCCGATAAAGCCTTGCCGTAAAAAATAAATTAATCCCAGTTAAATGTCATCCCGAGATATTCCTCTAACTTCTGATTATGGGGGCGGAAAAAATCGGCTAACCTCTGCCGCAGATTGTCATCGATCGGATTATAAGCCCCAGGATTGTAATTCGGATACTCTGGCAAGGCATAATCTGGTACATCCAAAAACTCAAAAACCTGAGTTAGGGTAGCCGCGGGATTGGCATAAAAATCTTCACTTTGTAAAATTAAAAATTGTTCTCTGGGAAATACAGCCATCCATTTTTCTAAAAAGTAAACATATAAGCTAAATAATAAATAACCTTTTTCTGACTGCCAATAATTGAAGTCGGCTTGAGAAGGATCGGCAAGATTTCTAATGGCTTCAATTTCAGAGGTAATTGCTTCGGTAAAAGACCTTTTTTCTCTTCCATTTTTGAAATCCATTTGAAAATGAGAAAAAGAACGAAATAGGGGATTTCTTAAAACCAGAATTAACTTAATTTCAGGAAAAATACTAGCTATTTTTTTCTCTACGTCACCCGTAACAAAATACCAAGGAGTTGCTTCTCCAGTCAAAAAAGTAGATGTTTTGGGGATAGGGGGAAAATGAGATAAATACCAATCTAATCCCTTCTCAAAATTTTCATCGAAAAAACGAATTTCTTTTATAAGAGCGGGCAAAATCCTAGGATTCTGTGTTAGGTAATAATACAGAGAACTTGTCCCTCCTTTTCCAATACCCACAATTAAAAAGTTGGGGTCGCTTTGGTTTTGAGGATGGCAATCGATTTTAGCCAAGCCTGGGTGAGAACTGAGGAGTTTATTATAACTAGCAGTTTTGTAACAAAAAATCGCCTCTTCTATTTTTCCTTGTTGAGTCAACAGGTCTCCCAAACCAACGTAAGCTAGAGAAAAATCCGGTTTTTCTTTAATTATCTTCCGGTAGACACAAATTAATTTTTGGAGGGGATAAAGAGGATTTTTATCCAACAAAACTTTTTGATAGGCTTCACGAAATAGCGGTTTTGCATCCTTTAAATTTTCATACAAATACAGACAGTTGAGGTACAAATAAATAGCATCCTCCCACTGTTCTCTGTTTTCCCAAATTTCCCCCAACTTATAGTAAACCTTATAGGCGTCAGGTTTCAGCTCAATGGCACAACGGTAGGCAGGGATTGCCTCTTCTAGATTTCCTTCTTTGACAAAGAGATCGCCTAGGTTATTGTACAGTTCAAAAGCAGCATCAACTTGTCCTTGCTCTTGCAATACAAGCGCTAAAGTTTTTGAGGCATTTACCAAATTGGGTTCAATCTTGAGCGCTGTTTCACAAGCTGTGGCTGACTCCTGCAATTGACCCCGGTTGTAATAATATTCTGCTAACTGGCTGTAAACTTCAGCGTTATCTGGCTTAATTAGCAGGGCTTTTTTGTAATGATTAATTTTGCGATCGAGGAAGTCTGACATACAAGGGGTTCTCTCTACAGTTAGAAAATTCTTGGTTTAAGTTTAATGGCACGGCGATAACAGACTGTGGCTTCGTCAGTTTTACCTTGCGTGGCTAGAATATCGCCCAAATTTCTGTAAGACCAAGAGTAGTCTGGGTTTACCTCAATTGCCTTGCGGTAGGAGGCAATGGCTTGGTCTAGTTCCCCTTTACGGACTTGAACTTGAGCTAAGTTATGATAATGCCAAAATGAAGGAGAAGGATTGGTTTCAATGGCACGAGAGTAGCTGTCAATCGCTTCGTTGATCTGACCTTTTTCTGCTAAAATTTCGGCGATATGGTGATGAGACCAATAATGCTTGGGATCAACCTCAACAGCGCGGCGGTAGGCAGCAAACGCTCTTTCCGGGTCTTTTTTCTGAGCGAAAATTTTAGCTAATTGAAAGTAGATTTCTGGGTCATCGGGAAGTACGTCTATAGACCCTTTATAAATTGAAATTGCCTCATCTAAGCGATTGTCTTCCACCAACCTCTTACCCAATTCTAAGTAGCACCCTGGAGTATGCAGTTTAATGTTTAGGAACTGAAGCTCGGCCTCTACTTCATCCGGATTGGCTGTAATCGCCTGGCGATCCCAGTTAGCGGCTACATCTAAATCTAATCTGGCTCGTTCTCGGAAGGCACGTGCTAATTTCTTTTCAATTCCTGGTAGTTGGGGGTTAAGTTCTACCGCGCAACGATACACACTGACAGATTCTTCCCACCGTTGCAATTTTATCAGTACATCCCCTAAATTGTAATAAGACCAGGAGAACTCAGGATTTAAGGCGATCGCCCGACGATATGCGACAACTGCTTCCTCCCATTGTTGCAGTTTCGTCAGCGCATCCCCTAAATTATTATGGGACCAAGAATTATCGGCATTTAACGCGATCGCCTGCCGATAAGCAGTCGCCGCTTCCTCCCAGCGTTGCAGCTTTTGGAGTGCATCCCCAAGTTGATGATAGATTTCTGCCGAAGTTACCTTCAACTGAATTGCTTGCTGATAAGCGCCGATCGCCTCCTCCCAGCGTTCCAATTTTACCAACGCCTTCGCCAATCCATAATGCGATCCCCCATTCTCCGGTTTCACTGCGATCGCCTGTCGGTATGCCGTGATCGCCGCTTCCCACTCCTGTTGATTACTGAAAATTTCCCCCAGATTATGATAAGCGGGGGATAGCTGCGGATTTAACTCCACTGCCCGGTGATAACAGGCGATTGCCTCTTCTGACTTCCCTTCAATAATCAGACTATTCCCCAACTTCAAACAGTCCTCTGCCGTCATCTCCAGGGGTTCTAAACTCAATGCCCGATATCGACAAATTGCCGCATCTTGCGCTTTCCCAACTCGTTCTAACACCTTCGCCAAATTCCGATAAGCACCGGCAAAAGTGGGTTGCAGTTCTAGCGCCTTCTGATAGGCTAAAATTGCCCGATCCCAATTTTTCTGTTGCGCCAGTACAGTCCCCAGATTGCCATAGACTTCCGCAAAATCCGGCTGAATTTCTAGCGCTTTTAGATAGCACTGCTGTGCAGCTTCTAACTCTCTGAGCGCTAGTCTCGCATTTCCCAATATTTTATAAGCCAGTGCTAGATTCGGCTGTAGAGATACCGCCTTCTCAAGCGCTGCGATCGCCTCTGAGAATTTCCCCTTCTGATAATAATATTCCCCTAAATGCACCAATGCCTCAGCATCTTCAACCCAGGCATCACTTCCCGTTTTCTGCCCATTTCTCGGGCTGGCATCCTGCCGAAATTCCCCGCTTTTCATTCCTAACTCGACCGCTTTTCTCCCATAAATTGCCGCTTCCTCTACTTTACCCTGTCGCTTCAATGCTTCTTCTAAATTGTGATAAACCCCGACTAAATTCGGGTTTAACTCAAGCGCATATCGGTAACAGGCAATGGCGCGGGTCATCTCCCGCTGTTGCACCAGTGCATTCCCCAGATTCACGCATTCAACTGCCGAGAACTTCTCCGGCTCTAAACTCCAAGCCAAATACCAACAATCTGCCGCTTCTGCTGGTTTTTTTAACTGCGTCCAAACCTTGGCTAAATTCCGATACGCTCCCGCAAACTTCGGATTTATATTAATCGCTCGCTGATAACTAGCAATTGCCGCCTCCCACTGGCGTTGCTGCCCGTAAAGACTGCCCAAATTTGCATAAGCTGCGGCAAAATTTGGGTTAATTTTGAGGGCTTTTAAATAACTCTGTTGCGCCTCTTTTATCTTTCCTTTCCTCTGAAGGGCGGTCCCTAAATTTTTGTAGCTGGCGGCTGAATTAGGCTGAATCTGCATAGCTTTCAAACAGACCGATTCAGCCTCATCTAACTTTCCTTGGGCTAAATACACTTCGGCTTGTTGATTCAACTGTTCTGCCGCCGTTTCCGAGTTGAAAGTGGCTTGCATAGTGGGGGATACCGCTCCAGAGAAATTCGATTCTATTATACCAGCAAGTTTGAGCAGTGCGTGCAATCGCTCTACATTGATTTGAATATCTTCAGTTAGGGAGTTTTGGTACATGGCTTCTCGGATGGGATAGCAGGCAAACGCCTCCCCCATTAACGCATAATGGGACAATCCCAGGAGTTGACAAATAACGGCATAATAAGGTCTAACATAGTGGGGGGAAACCAGTTCAATCGCCTGAGTTCCTGGACGGCAAAACACTAAATTTGTTAATCCACTGCCATGAGGAGCGACTATTATTTTAGCCTGAGAAAATACCGCAATCTGTTCGGCAAAAGATAACGATTCGGTTTCAATGGGTTCAAAGCCAAACTGAGCTAAAAACTCGATAACTTCTTCTTCATTGATTAACCGCCGATTGCGGGCATTGTGGCGACGGATATAAATTCGTTCGGGGCGATCGCAATCCGATGCGGGAACCGAGTTGAGGAATGCCTGCCTCAGAAAAGTTAGGGCCCAAGGTTCTAACCACCCCAAATGTCCGGGAAACGAAGGAACAATTAGTCGGGTGGCGCTGATGTGGGGATAGCGATCGCTTTCGATAATCTTCGCTTCAGGAATCCCCAACCGTGCCAGGGTTTCTCGCTGAAACGGTTCATGGATACTATTGACTAAAAAATAATCGATTTCTTCCCAATTTATCCCAGCTTGCCGTAATATTTCTAGGCGAGGCAGGATATCCACAATCCAATGAAAATAGACGTTTCCAGAAAGTCCCGCTAACACCGCTACCGTCCCGTCAATTTCAGTTAAGGGAGGAACCTCTTCTACCTCAAAAATCTGATGTTCCGTTGGATCCTGTTTCTGACAACCGGGTAAAGCACCGGGATACTGGCGAGAAACGTCAGCGAGTAGATAGTTATCCGGAGTCACGACAGCGATCGCATTGCACACCATCCAGGAATTCGTTTGCGGTACAATCCACACCCGTCCCTGGGGCACCACCACCACAAATTGAGGCGGTGAATCCTGAGCGAGCGCCCTGCCATTTTGGCTGTCAAAATGATAGATATCACGTCCCATAAGAATCGGAGATAACTGCCGATAAATGCGATTCAGACAAGGCGCACAGTTCAATCCGCCACATTCTGAGGGAGTTCTGAGATCGTTCGGAAGGCTAACTGCGGGTCCAGTCCTTCTTAGGTGAATGGAGATATAATCACTCCCCTCAAATTTTACCGCCTCAATCCAGTCTCGGCTATTGAGATAAAATCCATCCGGTTGGATGGGGCGCTTCACCGCGATTCCCTCCCCATCGAAAGATTCCTCGGCGGTTCTCTTATCAAGTTCAGCCCTAATCTTATCCGGGGATAAACGCGGTTCCATCAGGGTTGCTATCGCAGAGACGACTGCCGCTGCATTGAATCGGTTTTGTTTCGCTAAACACTGACTCAATTGCCCGTAAAGGGTTAAATTCTTCGGGTTGATTTGTAACGATTGGTGATAGTAGCGTTCCGCCTTTTCATATCCCCCATATTGGAATAAAACATTTCCCCAATGCTGGTAAGTTTGGGCTATATGGCTATAAACTTCGGGAGAATCGGGATTCAATTGTAGTGCTTTGAGAAATGCAGCACAACTGATTTGAGCGCGATCGCGTTCGTCAAGGGGTCCGGGTCGATTTGGAATGGTTAAAGTGCGTTCCACCCAAGCGCAGTAAGATTCGACAAACGCTGGTTGCAAGGCGATCGCCGTTTGAAAGCACCTCATGGCGGCCTCTAACTGACCTGCTGCCATCAAAGAATAGCCGCAGTCGCTATAAGCTGAGGGATGATGGGGTTCCAGTTCGATACAGCGGTGGAAATAACGAGCTGCCTCGGCCTGTTGACCTTCAACCTGCCAAATTTTTCCGGCATTATAATAGGGTACAACCCAATCCGGCTGCAATGTGATCGCCTTGGCGTAGGCCGATAATGCTTCACCGGGTTTGCCTTGCGCTTGTAACGCTTGGCCGAGGTTGTTCTGTAACGTGGCCCAATTGGGATTAAGGGCGATCGCACGATGGTAAACGGCAATCGCTTCGGAGATTTTGTTTAACTTGACCAGAACGCAACCCAGGTTGCTATAAGCTTTAAGATAATCGGGTTTTAGCGCGATCGCGGTTTGATAACACCCTTGGGCATCCTCTAATTTCCCTTGGGCATTGAGGACCACTCCGAGATTGTAGTAAGATTGAGGATTATCGGCCTGTTGGGCGATCGCCTCAAGATAGCAACGCTGCGCCCCGAGCCAATCCCCCTGCTGGTAAAGTTTATTTCCTAAATCGTTATAACTTTCCGATTGGTTTTGCACCCTCAGTTTATCATCATCAAAAAATAAGACCGATTAGGGTAGACAATGAATGTCCACCCTAATTTTATTTCCTCTTTCGGTTCCTGCACCGGATCCATTTAGAAAATCTCAAAATTATCTGGATTGAGATCTAGATTCGGATCGATTTTTACCAATGGGACTTCATCCCCCGGATTGCTGCTGGGATTGTAGTACACCAACCCGCTAGTTTGGTCGTAAATAATTTTGGCTTCACTCGCCCCTTCGGCATTGGCATTGAACGCACTCGTCGCCGCAAAATTGGCTTGAGATAAAGTACCCGGTTGTAACTGAGCAAAGACTCGACTATCCAACTGAATTTTATCTTCCACCGGGGTAAAATCCGTAATGGTATCCAGACCAAAGATATTGCCATTTTCGGCATTAGCAACCGGCACGGCAGTTTCGCCCGCTTGTGGGAAATACTCGAAGCGGAACGTATCAGCCCCTTCGCCACCTGTTAAAATATCATTGCCGCGACCACCTACTAAGATATCGTTGCCACGACCACCATTGATAGAGTCATCACCTTGACCACCATCTATGGTATCGTCCCCCGGGCCACCATCTATGGTATCGTCCCCTTGGTTGCCGAAGATCAGATCGTTATCTTTGCCGCCGGATAAGGAATCTTTGCCCTCGCCGCCGGATACGGTGTCATTGCCTTCTTGGCCGGATACGGTGTCATTGCCTTTATCTCCAAAGAGCAAGTCTTCACCCAAACCTCCTTCAATCCAATCTTCGCCTTGACCGCCATAAGCAGTGTCGTCTCCTGCGTCACCCCGAATCGTATCTTGTCCTTGGTTGCCGTGGAGCAGGTTGTTATCGTTCCCACCACTAATATTATCATTACCTTCCCCGGCGAATACGGTGTCATTGCCAGCCAGGCCACCAATCAAATCATTGCCTTCGCTGCCGATGAATAGGTCATTATTAGCGGTGCCCGGTAAAAACTCAGATGTTGCCCGACCTTGAAATACGGCGGCAGCACCAAAGCGAGCTTGCAGTTGCGCGATCTCTTCGCTGCTAAGTCTGGGGAAATTCTCAGAGTTCCCGTTAGCCGGGACAGTCCCTGGCGAGGGTAGTGGAGAAGACCCTCCCGTGCCATCGCCTGGGGTACCTGCATCCACATCTTGAATATCCATTCCGCCAGACCCAGGCGGAGTGAATGGAACCAATGGCTGAATATCGCCTGCTGGAACGATTATTGGAGTTGTGACTTCTGACATAGAGTTGGGGAGTTAGGAATATAGTGCTGTGGTTACAAATGAAGGTACATTTAAATCCAGACAATCCGCTATGTTTTTTTACATTGGAGACAGACACCTTGATGTTTGAGACTCCTCAGTTATGCTCGTATAAGGCGAGAGCATTGGTGCACATTTCAATTCAGTTTAAACATTGTCCACCTTTTCTTAGGTCATAACATAATAATTGGCAAGAAAGTTCCAAATTATGAAATCTTCATAATTAAATGAGGTGAAATTTCTTAAGACACGACCAAATGTAGTATGAGAGTAGATACAGAGGAAAAAGGCTAAAAATCCTAAAAAATAGGGCATACAGCTCCCCTCATCCAAAAATTTTCCACTTTTTTCTCTATTAGCCCACCGAAAATGGAATGGCCCGATTTGCCGGCGGCTCCTTTCTTCGAGGCGCTCGGTCACTTAGCAGCAAGCTGATTGCCTGAGAGAATCACAAATACAACTGGCCCGGACACAACAAAGTGATCCTATTGGCGAGGAAAAATATGGCTCCTTCCTTTGCGGCTATCGGTTTAGTCGTTGACCGATTACTAAATAGGACTAACCTTCAGCGATCTACATTCACCAGCAACTTATCCGCAACAGGGACCGAAGCACCATCCTCTTCTAGCAAGCAAAATAGGACGTTATTCTGGAAGGGGCGAGATTCGAGCAACCCCAAGTCTTGCATTCGTCCCTTCAAAATGGTGATGCGATCGCCTCCTCAATAACTGTCGGTTGTGAAAAACCTGCCAGGGGAACCCTTCCGGACAGATTACCCTTCGGTCACCCTCATGTTAAAAAAATCTGAAGTTTTAGAGGCAATTAAGAGAGCACTGCTAAGCGACTCAGATTTAAGGAAGCCCGGGTGGTGGAGATCTCATAAACTTTATCGGAGTTAGACTGTATGGTTCAGACCAAAGGTGCGCTCGCCACCATCGGAGTCAGCCTGTTGGATTCCTGGGATGCGATCGCCATCACCGGACCCAGGTGATAAGCGAGTGCCTTCTAGGAACTTCATGGAAAACTTTCGAGTTAACCTCACCCTTGACGTTGGCAATAATCAACACCCCCAGCAAGTCCGGACCCAGAGTTGGTGCAATCTGCTATTTCGGGTCAATGGGCTGGGGGTGATTTCAATTCATGCGATCGCCTAGACTGTTGCAACTTAGTTTCAATCTGAGGGACCAAACTGCACCTAAAGGGAGGCGATGACTCGTTTCACTGCCGAATGGGTGCTGATATAAGCCAGTTCGCCGTCAACATTAGTTGCAGCCAATACCGCCAAATCGCGCTTCGGTGCGATCCAGACCAAAGCATGGTTTAGATTGTTGCTACCACTATGCCGCAATACGCCCCCTTGCCCGCCGTGGTGTCCGGTCGCGCTCCAGCCGAATGCATCCCACATTCCGCAGGTTGAATCAAGTCAGTAAATAATATTTCTGGCAGGAGGCCCCTAGGAACTGAAGGATCCA
>NZ_JAMXFD010000050.1 GCF_025370875.1 Laspinema palackyanum D2c | reverse complement strand
ACCGTACCTACCGTATTGAGTTCAAAATACATACTTACAAGTATCCGCCTGACTAAGTTTTGTCAGTCAACCAGGCCCCAGGGATACCCTATTAACATTAGCTGGTATTAAATCTGTGGCGGTGGTAGTAGCGGGGATAACAACCGGCTCTAAAGTATTAACTTGAACCGATACCCCCCCGATTGAATATATACCAAATCCCATAATAATTTACTCCGGTATTTTAGTGTCATCTTCTGTGCCGCTTTCATTCCAAAATTTATCGCCGTAATTTTCCTGGTTTACCTCTTTTTCTCTAACGTGAAATCCCTTGCTTTTTAAAAAAGATTCTATATTAGAAGTTCTAGCATCCAAATCAGCAAATCTGCTGCTGATTTTTTGGAAAACCAAAGATAGAGAGCCTCGTAATTTCAGTTGCCGGGTATAGACTTCTTGAAAAAGTCCATCAAGGTGATTATCTCTTTTGATTAAAGAGTCTTGCTTGGCGTTTATCCAAAAAATTACTGTTATTAAAGCCCCCGCAAGACTGGTAATCCCCAAAAGAATTCCTAAAATTTCGGCAAAACTTATTTTCATAACTCATAGCCATATACTTTTATCTTATAAACCCGGTCCATTGATTCAGTATGATAGTATCTTCTAAAATTTTTCTTTAGTTCAAAACCAAAAAACTCACAATCAGGAGGCGGGGAATTTATGAGGAACTTGAGAATAAGCTCCCCATAATCAGGGAAAATCATTTGAGGCTGAGAGCAAATTTTCAGCCCACCCCCAACAGGCTGAAAAATTTGCCTCACCAAAACCCTGCTAATTATCTTAGGAATAGTAGAAATCGGCTCATAGAGCAATCTCACTTCAGATTGATTTGCCAAAGGTGAATGCACCGATTGCCAATAAAGCGAGGTGGGATAAATTTCGCCTACCAACTGCCACACTGTGCAAATTCCTCAAATTCCTCAAATTCAGCAAAAACATAATCATATTCCCCACCCAGCCAATACTCCCGAAATTCCATCGGATTAACAGGCCGCAGAACACCAAATTCATCCGCAACCAAGGCACAATTCTCTCCCTCTTTTTCTTGCTTTTTAGCAAGGGAAGGGGGTGGAAGAGAAAGCCACTGATAAAATTCGTCCCCGTCTTCGGGGGTGAGGATAGTATTACTGGAATTAGAGGTCTCCATACCTGCCGCCATCTATCAAAAAATACCCATCAGGGAGCGCATCCAACCTTACTGGATCGCAAAAGGTGGATACAGTATCCACGCCACTATTGCCTGTCCCCGCAACCGATTTGGCCACCCTGGGAGGAATAGGGAAATTTGCCCCCCAACAGATATCGCGATTTGCTGAAGTTGCAGCAACAACGCCTAGTGATCCCAGATCGCCTTGAATTTTAGCTACTTTCAATTTTGGCGAATAGAAGCCGTATTTTATCCCCCTCACCTCGACATAGTAAGGATCTACAGCCTTTTTCCCGCGAGGTGATTCAAATTTTGAAGATTCAATTTGCTTCCACCCTGCACTACCGGCTGCAGCGACTTGATCATAAGAACAAAAACTGGAAATCGAATAGGCCGATTCCTTGCGTTGAACTCGGACAGGGCGGGGACGACGAGGAGTGATTATCAGTTTTGCAATGAAAGCTCCTCCACTGATTGCCGGAGTATGCCCGAGGGTAGCTCCTTCAGTTGTGTCAATGGGGCTTCTGAATCCATAAAAGCCGATATCCGTAGTTGTCGCGCCACTGGATGCACCGACCTTTACTGCCACTAGCGGGCGATCGCCGTAAATCTCTGTCTTAGCCATATTTCTTCTCCAAATTTAGTAATTAAATCCACCAAAAAGCTACGCGCCCTGGGATTACTGAAGAACAGGAATATGACGAGAAATGGTTTTCACCGCGTAGAGGGTAAAGCTCCAGAAGGTCGGGACAACGGCTATCGGATTGCCGGTATCTGGATCTGCTACCTCGGTTTGCGCCCCTTCTTGTTTCCGCAACGAGGTCACATCCTCCCCGTCGGTCGTATTTGTCGCGTTTTGTTCCACCTGAGCATCATAAAAGGCTTGTAGCAATTTCTCCATATCGGGGATGAAATCGCCATCTACCGTATCGTCGATCGTGATGCTGGTTCCGGCTGGTAACTTCGCTTTAACTGCACTTTTCAGGATTTGCATAATCTAGCTAATCAAATTTAATTGCTTCCCTTCGATCATAGTGCTGCAACCTGCTTGCGGCAAGGGTTTGAGGCTATTTTCTTGACAAACCCTAAAGGGTATTTCCTTATAGGTTTAAGCTGTAGGTTTAAGTCGAACAGGGGTGCTTTAACGTTTTAGTTAGACCCCTAGGGGTTATTCCATTGTACTAGGAGGTAGAGGTTCATGAGTAAGCAGGTTTTCCAGGAAATCTGGCAGGTGCTACCCACTAATTCTAAAAGAGCCCTCTTGAGGAGATTTACCAAGGCAAAAGGGCGGCATTATTTCCGCCCACGGAGGGAATTATTTCGGTTGGTGGCGAAAGAAACCGGGCGAAGCGAGGAAGAAGCCGCCCGAATCCTTTACCAGATGCGGTGGGATATTGAGGCTGGGCGGTGGAAGCCAGAGGGCTTATAGAGGCGATCTCAGTAGTTCATTGAGAAGCTGCTGCCAGCCATCAGGGGGCGATTCTAGCCAGAGAGGGAGGCGATTTTCCCGGCTCACAAGCTTCCCGGAGAGTGTGGGCTTGCCGCTATGCCTCGCGTCGTCGAGTGCAATTAAATCCGAATTCTCTATCCAGCAAAAAGCTGGATAGACCCTGAAGCTATTTAAAGAAGGATAGCGCCGATCCCTTTTTCTATTTCCCGAATCGGTATCTATTCCGGTGGCACTTCTGCCCACAACGAATCCACCGGAAAGCTGTGCAAATCTAGCTAGATTCTGATACGCGCCATCCTCCGAACTCCCTCCGGCTACAAGCTGCGACAAGCCCTTAAGCCGAGTTTCTCCCACACTTCCCGCGACGTATCCGCGCGCGCTCCATCTTCCCCACTGAAGCCCCCCAGATCCGCCGCAAGCATCACGGAGTGATTGATAATTTAACTTTCCTCTATCAGGCATCGGGATGGATACCTGCCGGGGAGGGATTTTAATGCCATTTACCAGCTTGTTGAAAGGGGGCTTCTCATTGAGGGACAGCCTGATGTTAACTTTTAATTTTTTAGGCTGTTGGCGCAGATAATCATCAATTGGCCATCCTACGATTGCGCCAACATCGTACTCTTTAAGTTCATTTCTTAAAAGATTATATTGCGCCCAAATTTGAGAGACTTGGGCCACAATCAGCATGGGAGGCCCAACTAAGACAAATACAGGGGGTTTTTCACCCCTTTTACCCCCTGGCCAAAATTCCACAACACAATATCCCCGTGACTCCTCCGCTTCCTTGTTAATTCGTCGGAAAAAAGGCCTTTCCTTTAGTTCTTGTATGCCCCAGGGTTTTGCCTTATCTTTTAATTCAGGATGTAGAAATTCTGTGGCACTGGGGAACCCTCCCGAGAAATCCTCCAAGAATTTATCAAGGTCTATGGGAACCCCAAACCAATCTAAGCCAAACTGATAGAGTGAGGATAAGTGGGAGATTTGCTCCTTAATTGATTTTTCGGAGCCAGCCACTAAAAAGCTATTAGAATCCCTTGATTTATCGGGCCAAAACTGCACGATGTTATCCTTGGGATTATCTAACTTTTTAATCTCCTGCCTTACAAAGGCTTCTATTGTCCCCATTGCCTAAAATCCTAGCAGCGTAAAGGTTTGGGTTGAGGCTTCGTAGGTAAAACTTAAAAAATCGGAATAATTAGATTTTGCAGGATTTCTGGCACAAATTCCCCCAATATGACGCCCCCACTCTGGCCGGAATTTGAATTGATTATTTATATCGGTATTGCCTACCCACCCAGAAAAAATTACATTCCCGATAAAATTTCCAGGCAATTCGCTCTCTTCTGGCTTGAAGGCGTGGAGTTCGAGTGCTGCGGCCATCAACCTATCCCACTGAGGGATGAAAATTTGAATAGGGGGATTAAGGGCTAGACCAGGGGCGATCGCCACGTTGAAAATATATTCAGTCAGCGGCTGAAAGCTTGTTAATTCAAAGGCTTTGAATCCCGCTACGCCGCTGTCAGCATCAAAAAGTTTTGCAAAATTTGATTCAAAAATTGCCGGGTAAACAGCATCCAGGGCAAAATAAAGAATTTTATTTTGGCCAGTCGGGATACGAGTGCGAACTTTTAAGGGGATTGGAGGCATATCTTGCTCGGGTAGGATAAGAGGATCGCGAGAGAGGATTGTCGCACGGAGGGTACCAGGGCCGATCGCCCAGATTCCCCCAGCCTCGCCTCCCGCATCATCGCTAAAGTAGGCATTTCCGGGTTCCAGGGGGTAGATGGGCGCATCTGGCGAGGCAAAGGAGAGCCAGATCAGGGAGTTGGTGGAATTGTGAATAATGATTCGCCTAGGGTTTGGCCGGGAAGTGGCGGGGACGATCGCCTGGGGAATATCCGCGAATGTCTCAAATTCCGCCTGTTGATTAAAATTATAAGATTTTGTCAGGTCAACGCCGCTCCCACCTCCACCACTAGCGTTTATCAGCATGGTATTCCTCCGTCTATGGTGTTATTATAATGAAATTATATCTTTTAAACTTATGACGAATATCGCAATTGGGACAGGAGCCAGCTTGCTGGAAAGCGCGCCTCTGGAGCGGCAAACTCAGGAGCAATATACTTTAAGCATTTTGCAATTTTTACAAGCTAAAGAACGTGACGCAACTGCTAACCCCAATGGGCGGAATTATTTAAGATCCGACCATTCGGACGACAATACTATTCTGACCTTTTCCTGCTCAATTCCAGTAAGCTACTCGATTGAACCCGGCTCGGGAGCACTCCGGATTATTGCGAGTGAGTACCTTACTGGTATAACTTTCTCCAATGGAAGCGGTGGAACGATGCAATCCACCATCGCAGCTCAAAGCCTGATTGAATCAATTGCCCGCCAAGAAGCACTTGAAAATACAGGGAGCAAAAATCCCTTGGGTGCGGATTATGTAGATTGGTCAATCCGCAAAACGGAAAATCAGTATATGTTTGAGGCCAGCGGAAGGCTACCCACATTATCCACCCTGTCCGCAGACGGATCCGCGCTTCAAATTTCCGCTGTAGCTTACCTGGTGTAACATGGCGGATCCTATATTCTCTCAAAATTATTGCCGAAGCTTGGAATTTAACTCGGCTTCGGGAACGGGGATTCTAGTGCTGGCGGATTTCTCTCATTTGAAATTGGAGCCACATCGCCGTGAGCTTGAGCGATCGCACTGGGTCGGGGCGCGAGTGCGAATTGAAGATATTTCTCTCATGAGTTGGGTATTGAGAATGCAAGATCGCCCCACCCCACTCCCCCCCATTAAGGCGAGGGATAATTTCCAGCAAAAAGCCTTAAAACTGCGGGCGATACGAGATTTATTCCCGGAAATTAAGTTAAATTTTTATATTTCAATCAACAATGGCCCGTGGAGATTTAAAAATCAAATATCTTTACAAAATTTTGGAGAGCCATATTTCCCCTCGGTACTTAATCCAGGATTTACCCAAGGGGAGGTACTTGATACCTCAGAGGATACAAGGATCGGATGTCAGATCCAGGATGCAGGACATGGATTGCTGACCGGGAACGATCTGATAACACTTGAGTGCCATTACACAGAATATTTATCCTTGCAGCCCAAGCCTGCGATCGCCGCAGTAAAATCAGTTTCAATTTTCTCAAAAGATATCCCGGTCTGGCGTCCTGGGGAATCTTTCACCCCTGTGATGATTCGTGGATTTGCCCCGAATCGAATTGGGCTAATTTTAGAAAATGCGGGTGATGCAGAAATCTGGATTTCAATTGGTAATCCCCCCCGACTAGGGGAGGATGGATCAATTGAAGGGCTAGGGCTTTTCCACCGAGGATCGACCTTGAATTTAGGGCAGAATCAGCAGATAGCGAGGCCCGAAGCGGTATGGGCGATTGCTACGCCTCCGCAAGATAATCCCAACTTTGTCTCTAATTCCGTCCGGCTACAGGGAATGGAGGAACTCTTGTAATATGAAAGGAATTATCAAATCAATTGGGAAGGCTGCTTTAAGGTCTGCCGCGAAGAAAGCGGCACAATCTGCCCCATCCCGGGGAAAAGATGGGCGGGGGGAATCTGCCCCCTCCCCATCAGGAGGAATAAGGATTGGGGAGCCCCAATCCATTAATGAGCTTGAAGATCCGAATCGGAATGGATTAGGGATAATTATCCCTCCAGATCGACTTTCTCCCTGGGAATTAGCTGAGGAGGGATTTAATCCTTTCAATATCCCTCCTGGAGTCAGCATTGCGGGAGTGGAAATCACTCCCTGCTATACAATAATTACTTTTCAGAATTACCTCCTTGGATTCCGGTTTGGAACCTGGAGCATCACCTATCGAGAGGAGGGATGCAATCCAGACAAGCCAGAACCTGAGCCAGAACCCGAGCTAGAACCCGGACCGGAACCTAGCGGACCCCCTGGAAATGCTATCGGATGGACCTCTAGGTGTCCCTTTGTTACTATTCTATTTTGGGATTCCAGCTCGTTTTACCACTGGGACCACATTCATTCTCAACTTTCTAAAATAAACGATCCTTGGGGAAACGATTTAAGGCTCTCTTTGCGTACAGGGTGGCCAACGGAGTTATTTGATTTTGTAGGATTATCTTTTTCCGAACCCGTAAACCCTCCAAGTGGAATTATCGAGTACGTTGGGGCAGCACACTGGGTTAAAAGCTTTGAATTCTACGAGGGTTCCGTTTTTGCTCTTAGATTTAAAATTAAAGAAAAATATTTATTTGGGAAAATCACATCTTCTATGATCGCCGGGTGGATTAGAGCTATGGAGCCAATTCGGTGCTATATTCCGAACCAGCGGGATTTAAAAGATCCTTTGCTGCCTTATATAACTAATTTGTATTTTTTGACTCCCGAACCCGATTTAATTTATGGGGAAAGTAGGGCGAAGGAATTTAAATATAGAATGTTTTTGTATCCGCTTGTCCCCAATTGCCCCCCACCGGGGATAGTGGGGGGAGAAGGTGGACCCATTGAAAAATCAAAAGAAAAAATGGATGATTGCTGCGAGGAAATTCTGGAAACTTTGGCCGAGCAAGATGAGAAAATATCCCGATTATTAGATTTACTCGATCCAGAAGGGGCATGGCCGATTAAGGTGCCTGGGCAAATGATCCAACTGGATAATAAGGATGCTAAACCTTTAGAATTAAAAAGCTACCCGGAATTATGGGTGGCGCAACTAGCTACTCAGAATAGATTGAGAGAAGTGGCGGCACCACCTGGGGCGTGGCCTATCCAATTCCCTAAAGGGATTATCGAGCCAATGGGAGAGGGGGATTTGAAAATTCAATCCATTAGCGGAATGCTAACGGCCATTCTTCGCGGCTTGGATGCGAAGATTGGCCCAATAGTTAACGAGGTCCAGCTTTCGGACGGGACGCCTTTGGAGCCTGGAAAGCAAAGGATAAATCTCAGATTTTTTGGATTGAGTTCTCTCGCCTGTCAGATTCTTCAAATTGCGATGGATAATGAGGGGGATATAGATTTATCAAATAATATGCTTTTGCGGCTGGCAATGACTTCGGCGGCTACGCAAAAAGCAGCTACGCAATCCGCACTCCAAACCTCAGAAATTCTTGATGCGCTTGGGGCGAAGTATAACGATAAAGTTGAGGAAGTACCTTTTTTCTTTAACCCGCAAGCGGCAGCAGAAGTGGCGGAAAATTTGCAAAATACCGAGGAAAGTACCGAGGCGCTGATGGCTGCAATCTTAGATACTTCTACTCAAAAAATTAAATATTTGAGCGTAGACGAAAAGCGAAATATTGTGATGCGCTTGACCCAAATGGAGCAAGCCATCAATACAATCCAGGCGGGGCAGGCTGTCGAGTGGGATGGAAGTAAGGCGGGACTGACTGCCCTGATGAGTAGCTATATGCTGATTGACCAAATTCAGGATTATAAACTTAAGAAAGAGCTTAGGAATTTGGAAAATCAGGGAGATTTCGGAGAGTGGAGCAAGCAGCATGAGGCGGGATATCCTGAGGCTACGCCGACGGATGAATACTCGGATTCTTCTAAGCCCTGGGGGAGGAATCAATCCAATCAACCCAAAATCCGCAAAGTTGATAATAATCCAGATAGGGAGCAGTAAATGAGCTTTTTAGAAATTGTTGATGCCACCTTTCGAGGCATGGATCCGAGCGCCAGCCAAAAGCTTCAAGATTTTCAAAATTGGACTAAGCAAACCGGAACGCGGATGGAAGAAGCCGCCCGCAATATTACTACAAATCCGGAGAATGGTGCATCGGATGAGGGACTTAATAGAATTATCAATTCTATAAACCCAAACTCCGAAAATTCAAGGCGATCACAAGCGGAACTAGACTACAGAGATTCTTTTAATCGCCAGGTCGATGACTATGTGCGGCAAATTCAGCGAGATCTGAATTCGGCCACTAATTCAGAGGGACTGAGATTTGGGGGATATGATCCAGGATCCGATTCATCTCCTGCCTCCAGGCCCCGACAGCCTTTCGGCCTGGGGGATGCCACAATTAAAAATGAAATTACAACAAAGCCAAATGCCACGAAAGAAGAAGAAAAAATCAATACAAACGGACTTCAAGCGGCAGGAGACTGGGCATCGGGGGTTTACTCCGGTATCACCGGCTCGGAAATTTTCGGGGAACTCCGAGCGGGAATCGGAGCGCTTGATCAAGCCATTACGGGAGGGAGGCTTGGGCAGTTTATCCAAAGCACAAAGGAAGGAGAAAATCTCCTTGGGAAGGCGATTGACTGGCTCAAAGGTGGTAGCACTGGCGCAAAAATTACGCGAGGCTTTTTGATAGGTGGAGCAGTGGCTGCGGTTGTGAGTGGAGGCCTAGCTTTGGGGATAGCTTTAGGCGGGAGCGCGTTGGCTGCTTTAATTTCCCTGAAAGGGTTGGCGATCGCAGGTGCTGCGGCAGGAGTTGGAGCGCTTGTGTGGCCTGTGGCCAAAGGCATAATCCGGTGGGGTGTTTCCGCTTTCCAGCGCCTATGGAATTTTAATTTCAACGCCTCTGACGCAGATCTCAAGAAGATTCAAGAGCAGAGGATTGTTGCCCTCTACGGAATTGCAGGCGGAGCTTTGGGGTCCGCTCTGGGGCGATTGATTTGCGGTGCTGCAGGGGTCGGATCCGTTGGTGTTTTCAATCCTAAGTTAGCTGCAAGCATAGCGAGCATTGCTGGACCTGATCAGATGGATGAGATTCTGGATGAGATGGTGCTTTTACTGCGATCGGCCCGGGATGTGGCTGTTGCAGGGATTATCAGCCAGGGATATCAAAATATTCGCTCCTGGATCAAGGGAGCAGCGCGATCGCCCTATTTCAAGAGAAATTTCCCCCAGGCCGCTGGATTGATTGCGAAATGGGGTGAAGAGGGCGGATCGCCTTGGTCGTTCGCGATCGCCACTGAGAATTTTGTAGAAAGCATCAAAGATAAGCGGATCCAGAATTTCGTAGAAGAATTCGTAGAGGAATTTGGCGAGGGGTGCACCGAAAGCCTGCTTGCCCTTACAGTTGTTTAATGTTTAAACCAAGAAAAAAATGGGAATTCAATCTTGGAATATTCAAACCGGACAGCAACAGGGAGGAGTTTCTCCCCACGCCGAAACCCACCGCCAGGGTGGGACGGATGCGATTACTCCGGAGGCGATCGGGGCAAGGCCTGCGGGGGAACCCATCCCCTGGACAGAAATCTCTAACAGACCGGCCATTCAGACTTTTGAATTTAGCTCCTTTGAACCGTTTTTTTCTATCCCCCTTAATTTTCAAAACGATATTTACATCGCTTGTTGCTGCAAGTTAACGGGAGGGGGACACATTGGGGGACATGGTTTTGGGGGATTTCAGTATGATTTTTGGTTGCACCGACTTGACCCTTCCTCTCCCTTTTCCACTACTTTAATTCGAGATATTTACATCGGGCACGCCACTCAAGGGATTATTTTAGTTGTAGCGACTTCTTATGGGGTGGATATCAGGATAGTAAATCAATACGGTGGAACGCGAGATATGGTGCTTCAATTATCTGTTGCAGGTACTGGAGCATACAGGAAGCAAGTTATTTTTTAGACTGAAAATCCTCGTGTCACGAGTTCAAGTCTCGTTCCTGGCATAACTCAAAGCGCTGACTCTGTAAGACTTACAAGCTCGGCGCTTTTACTTTAGGCGGGTTTTAGCGTCAGTTAACGTCACTAGACAAAATGGGGGTTGTGACGTTAAGTTACGGTATGTGACGCTAAAATTTAGTTCAGAATTAGTTCAATGCCAAAGCCAATCACTGACTTGCTTTCACAGATAAATGCTGAACTAAAATCAGCTAAATGCGGTGTGGCTGTTTGTATTCGTGGCGATCGCCTCAGTTTACGAGGGACCTTTCCCCCAAAACCCAACAGCACTAAAACCAAACCTCATCAACAATATCTGGCCCTAGGTATCTACGCCAATCCCGCTGGTTTCAAACGCGCTAAATCTGAAGCTATGCGAATCTCTGGTCTCCTTGCTTGTAAAGAATTTGATTGGTCTCAATGGTTGGACCCTGAACCCCTTACTCCCTCTGATTCTAAAAAGATTGCAGATTTCTTACAAGAATTTGAGTTGGACTATTTTACAAGGAAAGCAAGGACGGCCAAAACCGAAACAACGTTCAAAGACTATCTCAAGAGTTGGGACCTGTTTAAGGATGTAAATGCACCCCTAAATCAAGAAACGATATTATTGGCAGTTCGTTCAACTCCACCAGATTCCCATAAACGGAAACGAACCTGTATGGCAATGAGGTCACTGGCTAAATTTGCAGGAATAGAGATTGACCTGAAACCCTATCAAGGGAAATATTCACCTTATGCGGCTATTCAGGAAAGAGATTTACCCAGTGATGAATTAATTGAAGAATGGCGAGAACGTATTCCTAATCCAGCATGGCAATGGGCTTACGGCATCATCGCCACCTACGGTATCCGCAGTCATGAATTGTTCTATCTCGACACCAGTCTTTTACATGAACCACCAGGGATTCTGATTGTCCTTCCTGGGGCTAAAAACGATAATCTACACAAAGTCTGGCCTTGTTTACCTGTTTGGTGGGAAAAATGGAAACTTTGGGACGTACATCTCCCTGAGTGTAGCGGTCCAGATAACAGTGCGCTGGGGCATCGTGTTTCTCGTGCATTTAATCGGTACAACATTCCTTTTCCGCCATATAATTTGCGTCATGCCTGGGCGGTGAGAACTGCTGTTGCTGGACTTGACCCGGCGATCGCTGCTCGGATGATGGACCATTCCCTTGATGTACACACGAAACTGTATCATCGTTGGATTGGGGATAAGCACTTTCAACAGGCTTGGGAAAATATGCGGTTCCAGCCATAAATTGTGAAATTTGTTCTTTCAAAGTGGATGAAACATCAATCTGTTTTAAGTTGACCAAGCCGACGAATCCATCTCGGACAATAGCATTGCTACTGTTCTTCAAATCGGTCTCGTAATAAATTTTCTTGATGACGGCACGAAATAATTAACTTGAGACAAGACAGACAAGGTTCGTATTGGACATAAATTGTTGCGCCCTCGGTTTCTATTCCATGTTTAGCTGCTTGGTCTATCGCATTCGCTTCCGCATGAACCGCTCGGGATGGTAAACTTTTATTGTATGTACAGCTATTCAATCCGGGATAACAAAAGCCTTGTTCTGTAGAATGAGCGTTACCTGATGGAAAATCGTTGTAACCTGTTGCGAGAACTTGCTTATTTTTTACAATAACTGCACCACCACCCAACCGCAAGACAAGTTGAACGCATAGCTACTAACTTTGCCCACCTGAGAAAATATTCATGCTCTCGTAGGTCTAATCATTAGTTTATATCCTGTAAAATATTTGTCAGAGCTTGAATATATTTCTATGTCAAAGTTTATCGGTTACATCCGGATGCAATAATTCCCACTTATGCCCATGACAATGATTCAGTAATAGATTTATCGGCGAATGAAGAGGTGACGCTACATCCGGAGGAACGCAAGTTAATTGGGACGGGAATTGCTATTGAGTTACCGCCATTGACGGAAGCACAAATTAGGCCGCGAAGTGGGGAACGCTTATAAACAGGGGATTACGGTTTTGAATACTCCCGGAACCATTGATGAAGGATATCGGGGAGAAATCAAGGTGATTTTAATCAATCATGGACAACCAGATTTTCAGATTATCAAAGGGATGAGAATTGCTCAAATGGCAATCATACCTGTTATCAGACCTGAAATATCTGTAGACTCAGGGAGATAAACGCCCTTTTTTAAGTCTGTGTTTTTCATACCATTTTGCTATATCGGGGACCCATTCTTGAAAATGCGGCCAAATTAAATTACAGAGTTTTTGGCATTCAAGTTGAGCATCCGGTTTGGCTCTCAGGTCGAGTAAGTGCATAAGACTTCGAGCATTAAACGAGACAATCCAGTGTTGACGGACATCAAAGGGAATAATACCTCGGGCTTGTTCTTCTGATGCTCCTTCCTCAATTAAAATCTGATAACGTTTAGCCGCTTCATTACACCAAGCTAAATCCCTTTGACGTTGTTGTTCACTATATTCATAACGTTTTCCTTGGCGATCGCTATATTCACCAACTGGACGTAAATAAAAAACCTCTTCAATATCTCTAATCCCTTTTGCAGCTTCAACAATCCTAATCCCTGAATATCTGCCAGATTGAACATCCATTGATATTCCTGTCCTGTGAGTCCTTATTTGTTGCATCACACTATGGGGAAAAAATCCACAATTGAACACAATTCCAACGTGCTCAATGGGTCCATAATGGCCCCGTTCTCCACTGAGAAGACGTTTAACTATTATGGACCCACATTTTTCTTCTGACAGCCAAGAATCTTTTTCATCATAGACAAAACCTTCACTATAATCTTGGTGCATTGCTGCATAAATTACTTGCTGAGGATTGGGAGTTTTGGCAATTACTTCTACTCGAAATCTTTCCATAATTTTCTGCTAAACTTTTAAAAGTTACTCACTTAACATTTATGAACACTAATCCATCTGATTCTTCAAATCGGTCTGATTCTGAATATTCATCAGATGTTTGGAGGGCTGTAATTGCTGACATGGAACAACGTCGGCGATTGGGAATCGAAATCTATGGTCAGCCGGTAGAAGTTAGTGAATTTAATACAGGACAGTATCTCTATGAGGAATTACTTGATGCAGCAGTTTATTTAAAAACCCTTCTTCTTTCTGGTCCTACTTTAGATGATTATCAATCTCAACTACTAGCCCATGATTCCCGATTTCAATTACTGATTCTTGCTCAGAATCTAAATGCTAATTCTGATGATTTACAACAGAATTTAGCTTTAGCCTTGAGATATATTGCCCAAATTGCTAAATTTCATGGTATTAAATTAAGTGATTTGAGCCAACTCCGACAATAATTATTGAGCCAATTGATTTCCTTTTTGCCATTGAGTAAACCAGTAATGCTGTGCTATTGCTGGTAAAATTTCATCCTCTGACTCCACAAACACTATTTGACCTGAAACAGATTTATTGAAATATTCTTTTAAGTTATGCAAACGTTGATTAATTGCTTGAACAAGCGATAAGCCTTGATAAGCATAAATTTCTCCATTAAATTTGTAGACGGTAATACTAAACTTTTCGAGTTGATTACCGAGATTTACCTATTAATTTGAGGGGGTTGTTTTTTCAGAATTGGGAAAAAACTTAAGTTCATTTTTCACATATCGGACAGCTATTCCCACTGAATATTGAGATAATAGTTTGAAAAACTGTTGACGAACTATAGCTGGTAATTGTTTGACATCAACCGTTGATTTTTCGACATCGGTTGAATTTTCCGGAAAACTTTCAATATTCAGTTGATTTTTTAGTTTCTCAATTTTATCTTGAAGACTCTTGATATATTTTTGACTGGATTCTACCAGGATTTTAACATCTTTTTCCGAATCAGTCGATGGCAAAACCACACCTTTCTTTTGAGCATTTTTTTGGGAAATAGACCAAATTTTCTTGATTTGTCGATTATTGAATGCAGCAAAGACTTGTAAATTTAGTGCCGAATAAGTAGAAACTGGAATGTTCAAAAGTCTTTCAATTTCAGCACAGCGGAGTTCAATAAAATAATCTTGATGGAATTCGTTCGTAAACAATTCTTGCCACGAAGAATATCCAACCGACTTAAATCCTCCCTGTAATTCAAGGTTGTGCAATTCTATTCGGATTTGTTTCCAATCGTTCTGAAACCCCAAATGTCGAATGTTCTGCAAAATATTATTGGACATTATCGGTATCTCCGTTTTTCAGGGGGCAATGACTGAACATTATCTATCGCACGGCAATTTACTCTATATCTGGGAGCCACCCCGTCACTGACATTGATATAGTGTTTCCCATGTTTCCAGCGTCCATCATTGATTCGGTCTCGCATTTGTCGAATCGATAACCCTAATTTTGGAGATGCTTCAGTCAAAGTCATCCATTCTGATTGTTCCTGAGTTTTTATTTGTTGTAAACATGATTGGAGATTAGCGATCGCCACTACTAATTCATTAGTTGCTTGAGCTACTGTTTCCAATGCCTCTGTTAATTCTTTAGACATCAATTTTCTCCCGATAATAAACGGGAAACATGGCTTGAGATAAATCTAATTCTTGTTGTTCAGTTTGAGACCTAAGCAGTTCCAAATATTCCACATCCATTTGAAAAAATTCAGCTAACTTTGGCAGACTCATCAAGACTTCATCTGATTGGGGGTCAAGTCGATTATTTTCTAATTGGGACAACCACCGATAATCAATCTCTAACTCTTTTGCAAATTCTTTAATACTGAAGTCTAATTCTCGCCGACCGCTTCTGATTGCGTGTCCTAATGTGATTTTTGTTTCCATAATTGACGAAGTTTTCTGGGATTTACGAACTTTTCAAATCTTGTTCTAATTTAGTCAAAACCTGAAATAAATCTGAGAGTTGTTGATTATTCATCAGGCGGCTATCGTTAACACCATAGCGATTAACCAGTAGTTGTTTTAGCTCCGTTTCATTAAATCCTAAAGAAATAACTGACTTAATCAAAATCGTAGTTTCTTTAAAAATTTCTACATCAACATCAACATCAACATCAGCAGAAACCTCAACCGATTTCTTCATTTTCTGCAATTCCGAAACTGGAACCGATTGAATAATTTCTTCAGTTTCCCATTTTTTTCCTCCACTACGAGGTTGGGTTCCAATACAGAGAAAGGCCAGGTTTTGATTACTGGATAAGGAGCGAATAATCCCTGCTTGATTATTCCACTGTACTTTTTCCCCTATCTTGAATTCTTCATTAAAACGGGTTACAACTATTTCCCCTATTTGGGTCCCATGTAGTTTCATTTGATTTCCAAAATCAATCAGTTCCTCGCGGCTCATCAGAGCTTGAGACAATTTAGAATATCTCTGCTCCATAAAAGTTCTTAAAACAGCTTTTGATACTCCTTGATTTGCTAACTCCATGAATATCTCATGTGTCTGTTTCCTTGCTCCCGAAACTGATAAGTCCACTGATTCTTTTTTACCTGCTTCTTTAAATTCACTTTCAGATTCAGAAACAGAAACATTCTCAGATTCAGAAACATTCTCAGAAACAGAAACAGAAATATTCTCAGAAACAGAAACAGGAGAAGGAAGGAGAGAGGAAATAAATTTGAGGCGATCGCGAACTGCTTTATCAAGACTTTGCCAGACTTGACGTTTAACATCATCTGGCATAGGAGCAGTAATCTCAATAAGCATTTCCTTGTCAGCTTGCTCAAAATTAGCTACATCTATTAGTAAATCGCACCATTCCTTAATAGTTAACCGATTTTCTTTTTCCACCACTATTGCGGTCATTAAAACTTTTTGTCCTGTAAAATTATCACACTCTTGAGAAGACCCTTTATCAGACCAATTATCAGAGCTAATATCAAGCCCATTTTCAGAAACATTCTCAGGAACAGAAACATTCTCAGGAGCACAGAGTAAATTTTCGACGGATTCATCAAGAATTTGGTCAATCGTAGGACTGGTATCGGTATCAGTTCTTAACCTAATTCCCCCAATAGATTTTCTGCCTTTGGAATTTCTGGTTCTGAAACAATTCCATTTCAAAGTTTGAGAACACAGTTCCATTAAATCCGCACTAAAATTATTGATTGATTTTGGCTGTAAACCGGATTGACGACAAAACAGATTATACGAACCGAATAATGTAGATCTTTCAGGATGATATGCTGAATCTTTCCATTCATCTTTATCAGAACCAATTTGAGTTGTGGCCGAAGTATCAGGAATAATCCATTCAGATAACCAAGCAGCGATGGAATCAGTACGGATTTTAGATTCCCAAAGAACTGGGGACAAATTGTTATTGTCAATTCCGCGTAAAGTTCTTTCAATGACACATTCAGGGATACTGAGTAAATAATTGGTAAACGCGGGTAATTCGGGTTCAAATTCAGATTCTAAATCCCGTAACTCAGACGGAGCAGGTTTATGGAGAAATTCGGCCATTAATACCCGTCTGGTTAGCCATGACCCTGCATCTGTATGGAAGATAGGGAAATTTGACGTAACCACTGCCATACCTGAAAACCTAAATTGGAACCCATCTTTGTATAGACGACGGGCATTGAGTGGGTCTTGTCCCGTGAGTCTTTTGAAGTTTCCGAGTCGGCCCAGTACCTTATCTTGGTCAGGTAACAGCAGTAATCTTTTTCCAAATACTTGAGCGACTGCGTGTTTATCTTCTAAATCTGGCAATGACAAAGTAACCACATTTTGTTCTCCAATTAATGCAGCTAATAAATTTGTCAATGTTGATTTGCCTGTGCCTCCTACCCCAATTAAATGAAGAAACTTTTGCAGGTCGGCTCGTCCCCGCAATACAGCAGCGGCATAACACAGTAAAAGGTGTTTGGCTTGAGGATTATTTGTGGCAACATCTAACCAATTATCTATTTTTGACCAATCTGTTGAAACAACTGAATAAGGTCTAGGTAATGCCCAAGTTAATCTATGACCCGGGGAATGTTCTGTAAATTGGCCTGTTGATAATTCAAGAACCCCATTACTAAAAGGCAGAATATCTCTATTGCTGCGTTCATTCCATATTCGAGAAAATAATAAATATCGCAGAATTCCTACAATATTTTTGATATATTTAGGAGTATAGTTGGTAATATTCTGGGAACAGACAATATCATTGATTGATGTTTCTACAAATACTTCGGAGACAGGTGACCAGACCCCTGAAGAAACTAACCCATACATCATCCATGTATTATGTTCATCGTTCCATAGAATACGGTCGCGATAATCCTCTGCTATTTCTTTAGCTATCTCTGATGCTGATGGAGGTTTATTAGTGGGTTTGGCTGACTGGCTTTTAGATTGATTGGCGATCGCCTCTACAGCATTATGAATTTCTGCTTCTAATTTTTCAATAAATTTTTCGGGAGATAGAACGGCTAAGATTTCCGCAATATCTCCTTTTTCTTGTAGTTCCTCATAAATTGCTAATGGAGACAATTTTATAAAAGGTAGACCGGCTTTTGCACAAGCACAGGAAATTGCTTGAGCTTTTGTTTCTCCAGCTTTATCATTATCTGGCAACATAGCTACCAGAGTATTTTGGTTATAGGTTTTGATTCGGGAAATCACATCAAGAATTTCATTAGAACTCCAAGCGCCACCCGAGAGAGTGATAGCAACTAATCCGAGAGAACGAGCAATTTCCACACATCCTTCACCTTCAAGAAAAAGGAGAACTGGAACTGCATCAGGATTTTCTTGAATTGATTCTTCAATAGCTGCAATTGCTTCATCTTCACGATAAGCAGGCCAAACTGTATCACCTTTAGTCCAAACTGGAGCACCATCTTCATCAATGGAACATTGTCTGAAAGTTTTGCTGTAACCTTTTGGGTTTGATTCATCATTCCATTGAATCCGCCAACTAGAGCGACCATTGCCATAATCGTAACAGATTCCAATCGCATCATCTGGTATGCCCTTTGGAATAAAAGGAGGACATTGAATTTCTGGATAATTGACGGCTATTTGTTTTAATAATTCAAGTTTTCCAACAGGCATTAATGCTTGTTTTTTGACTGAAGTTTTTGGAGATTTAATATATTTTTGGGGTTGTGAAACTACTTTACTCATAGTTGACCTTAGACTAAGAATTTCTCGAATATCTTCTACTGAACACCCATGCCAACATTGATAAGCACCTGAGTTAGCATTGATTGTGAAGTCGTTCCCGTTACAGATTGGACAATGGTAACGGGTTTTCCCTCCTCCTTTAGTTGGAGTCAGGCTTTCGACATAATCCAGGATATTGAAGGTCATTGATTTTCCAAATTTTTGAAGGTTGACCGTAGCGTGAATTTTTTGTTTTTCTGCTGCACAGAATTTTACCTTCACAGAGTAAACGATTTAAGTGAGAAATTGTTTGTTGATAAGAACAAGGAAGCTGTCCAGCAATTTCTTTTGTTGTTTTCCATTGACCATCATTGAGGAAAACTAAGATTTGGTTACATCTTTGTTTTCCTAAACGACGATTTTTGGATGCCCATTTTACGAGATTTATCATCCTAAAGCCAGAGATAATTGTTGAGGTATTTGAACAATGTCTGTCCAATTCCAAGTAGGTTCAGCTAATCGTTTGATGAAAATCAGTTTTTTCCCTGATTTTTCTTGTTTCCCATGACGAGAACGTTGATTTTGTGTGACTCCCCATTGTTCAAAACCGGCAGCTTTATAAATCGTTCCTGAATGTCCGGCTCCCTCGTCAGCATGAGAAAGAATTAATCGGATGTGATAAGGAAAAAGAGGACATTTCAGCGGGGGATGATGCTCAATCCAATCACGTTGTACCCTGGTTGACTGACAAAACTTAGTCAGGCGGATACTTGTAAGTATGTATTTTGAACTCAATACGGTAGGTACGGT
>NZ_JAMXFD010000049.1 GCF_025370875.1 Laspinema palackyanum D2c | reverse complement strand
TGGGCTTCAGCTTCTAATCTGGTACGTCGGACTCCTCATTCATTAGATAAATTTATCACCACAAGTCCTGAAGAGCCAATCTGTTTTTTAAAAAAGTGTGGGTTCGAGTCCCACCAGGAGTACCAACGGGATGTAATTCAGCGGTTTTAGAAGCCTTGGTTTGGGGCCAAGGAGTCGTGGGTTCAAATCCTACCATCCCGATTTTTTCTGCCCCTGTGACGTAATGGGAAACCGTCGCTCGCTCAGACCGAGTGTTTTACAGGTTCGAGTCCTGTCAGGGGTATTGGGTTTAACCAACCCAACCGATCGCCTACTTAAAAATTCGCCCCTGTAGCCCAATTGGAAGAGGCACTAGACTAAGGATCTAGGGGGTACTGGTTCGAGTCCAGTCAGGGGTATTTTGGTGATTTATGCAGGGATGGAGCAATGGTTGGCTCGTCAGTCTCATAAACTGAAAATCAGCAAGTTCAAATCTTGCCCCTGCCACCAATTCTTGATGCTGGTGTGGCTCAATTGGTAGAGCGATCGCCTTGTAAGCGATGGGTTACAGGTTCAATTCCTGTCACCAGCTTGTTGCGGGTGTGATGTAGTGGTAAGCATCTGAGTCTGCCAGTCTCAGTGCATGGGTTCAAATCCCATCATCCGCTTTTGGAGTCCTATAGCTCAACGGTAGAGCGCTTGCCTTACAAGCAAGATGTTGTCAGTTCAAATCTGACTAGGACTACCAACAAAAGAGAGTGTAACTTAATGGGAAAAAGTCCCGATCTTCTAAATCGGTTTATGTAGGTTCGAGTCCTACCACTCTTGTTGTTATTGACTTAAAAAAAGGAGGGATTATCTTCTGAAATTTAATGGGTTTAACTGGCTGCGATCGCGTTAAAGCGTGACCTAATTTTTGGAGCTTACATACTTGAGTACGAGAGGAAAAGTACCACGAAAAACTGTGGGCGCGTGAGAACGAGGAATACGAAGAACCCGACAGGTGGGCTTAGAAGTAGCCATCCTTTAAAGAGTGTGTAACAACCCATCGGTGGAGTCCCTCTAGTAACTGAGAAAGCGCAAAACGCTCCTCGCACTTGCACGAACCAACGCGATCGCCTCACATAAGTCCATCGTTTACTAAATCTGGGTCTGTAGTTCCAATGGGAGAACGCTTCTCTTGCAAAGAAGAGGTTGCGGGTTCGACCCCCGCCAGATCCACTGATGGTGTCTGAAGTCCAAGCGGTCCAGACGCTGGTTTGTGAAGCCAGTCCTAGCGGGTTCAAGTCCCGTCAGACACCCTGCGGAAGATGCTGCTGAATGGACGGCAACTGGTCTCGAAAGCCAGAGTACAGGTAACTGTAGGGGTTCGATTCCTCCATCTTCCACCACCCACCAGAGGCCGAAAAGTGAGGCACCGTGCTGATAACGCGGGGTTAGGAGGGGCAGTACCTCTCTGGTGGATTTCCCTTTGCCAGCGGATCTGGAACTGATGCTACGAACGTCGGTGTCGGTGGTTCAACTCCATCCAAAGGGGCTTTCTCTTGCCTGTGAGAGGCTTCCTGCATCACTTTAAGGTAAGGGACTATTCCTCGATAGCTCAATGGTGGAGCATCCGGCTGTTAACCGGAGGGTTCTTGGTTCGAGTCCAAGTCGAGGAGTTTCATTTAAGTTAGGACTTACGCATTACCTCTAAATGTAGAGGCGATTCGCGAATCGCCTCTACATTTGGGGTTTAAAAATATGTGGAATTCCTATAAGTGAGGAGTAGCTGTAAGATGAAATAGTTTAAGTGTGACGTAGGTTTGCAATCGCCTTCGATTTGCAGATTGGTTTGGGATTCAGATCCCTAAAGTGATTGATGGAAGCTGCTGCTGATGGGACGGCAACCAGTCTTGAAAACTGGGGTACGGTGGAAATCCGTAGGGGTTCGACTCCTCCAGCTTCCGCTGATCTGGGATACAATGGGTGGTTGGCAGATCGGTTTATGCATCCGACTTTTAATCGGATCGAGAGAGGTTCAACTCCTCTACCACCCTCTATCTAAACGGGTAACATTGATGATGACAACTTTAACAAAACGCGGCTATACGGGAGAAACGGATTTAGAGCCGATCGCGGCTTTAATTAACGCTTGTGAGGCGGTCGATTGCCTGGATGAAGGGAGTTCCATCGCCGAACTGCGCCAAGAAATTGAAGCGCCTGACGTCGATCGCGATCGCAATCTTCGCCTCTGGGAAACTCCAGAGGGGACATTGATAGGGTTCGCACAACTTTGGATTCCTGAATCCGGTGAGGTTCGGGATGGTTTCCTCTGGTTTCGGGTGCATCCGATGTTCCGAGGCGGAACCGTGGAAGGGGAAATCGTGGCATGGGGTGAGACGCGAATGCAGGAAGTCAGTCGGGAGTGTGGTGTGCCGGTGAGCTTGCGATCGGGAACCAGGGAATCCGATGGCGATCGCATTCAGTTTTTAGAAAGCTGTGGATTCGCCATCAATCGCTATTTCTTCCGCATGGAACGAGTCGCTGCTGAACCGATACCAACCCCTAAGTTACCCTCTGAATTTACCGTGCAGATTGGGGAACAGCAAAAGCATGGGGATGCTTGGGTTGAACTGTACAACCAGAGTTTTATTGACCATTGGAATTTTCACCCCTTAACTCGCGATCGCCTGGATCATGAATTAGCCCATCTTCCTTATCAGCCCGCCTTTGATTTAGTAGCCGTCTCTCCTGATGGGCAATTTGCCGGTTTTTGTTATTGTACAATTCATGCTGAAAAAAATCGGCAGACTGGACGAAATGAAGGCTGGATTACAGTCCTAGGAACCCGTCGGGGCTTCCGCAATCAAGGCATCGGACGAGCGCTTTTGTTAGCGGGTATGCAGCAGTTACAAGCGGCTGGAGTTGAAACTATTCTATTGAGTGTGGATGCCCAAAGTCCGACTGGAGCCTTGAAACTTTATGAATCCGTCGGGTTTCGTAAATCTTTCGCAAAAATTGCGCTATCAAAAGCACTTGACACTCCGGAACTAGCAAATTGAATTTTTTTCAATACCCCCTTGACAGATTGTAACACGAGTGTTACATTAAAGAAAAGCAAGGAAAAAAATCAATGAGATTTCTACTTGCTGAACCTTTAAAACTTAATAAAATTGGGACAATCCACTCAAATCAGTCCATAATTTTCCTGAAATAAATTGAGGTATTCCCTTGTTACTGTACCTGAAACTGCTTTCCCTGAGTTGGGATAATTTTCAGCATCGAACTCAGCGGAAGCAGTTAACCGTAACCCCAAATCAGTCCAAAGAAAGTAACGTCAAAACTGTTCATCCTGGCGAGCAAATCCGTCACACCATCGCAGTTTATTACTTAGAACGGCGTTATTTCTTATAGGAAAAGGAGAAAATAAAATGGTTCATATTCGTTTTGAAGGTCGTTCCTACGACGTCACGGAAAATCAAGTCGGCATTACTGAATCCATGACCGATTCAGCCATCAAACAACAGATTGCCCGTCACTTTGAGGTGAATGGCGATCGCTTCAAGGATTATGTTTGCGATCGGCGTCCTTCCGGTGATTTAATCGTTCGCCCAGAAGCAGTTTACGGTTAAACTCCTCAGAATTTAGGAGTTACAAAATGATTTCTCCGATTTGAACACCATTAGCACTTCGCGCCCTAACTAAAAAAGCTTACATACTTGCTCAATGGTTGAGCACTACTTTAAGGAAGTAACTTTAGCAGGTTCGAGTCCTGCGTATGTTCCAACGGCTTTCTTGACTTGCGCGAGGTGTTTTAAATTTTTCCTGTTCAAAACGGTTTTAATATCCAGTTACTTCGTACCCTTACTCAAAAAGCTTACATACTTTGGTACAGCATTGACTTTCACAAAGTCAATGCAGCAGGTTCAATCCCTGCGTATGACGCAACGGCTTTCTGGACTTGTACGAAGTATTTTAATTTTTGCATTTTCATCCTGTTCTAAGTACCCCATCACTTCGCGCCCTAACTGAAAAAGCTTACATACTTGCTCAATGGTTGGGCATTACTTTATCCTAGTAACGTTAGCAGGTTCGATTCCTGCGTAGGAATCAATGGCTTTCTTAACTTGCGCGAAGTGTTTTAATTTTCTCTCTTTCAAAATGGTTTTAATATCTAGGCACTTCGTGTCCTAACTCAGAAAGCTTACATACTTGCTCACTGGTAGAGCATTACTCTCATAAAGTAACTTTAGTAGGTTCGATTCCTGCGTATGCAACAACGGCTTTCTGGACTTGCACGAGGTGTTTAAAATTTTCCGCGTTTCCCTATTCTGAGTACCCAGGCACTTCGCGCCCTAACTAAAAAAGCTTACATACTTGCTACTGGTAAAGCGCTTGATTAAAAATCGAGTACCCGAAAGGGTTTATGGGTTCAATTCTCATGTATAAACAAAAGGCTTTTTAAACTTGCGCGAAGTGTTCTTTTTTTTGTTAAATCCGCAAATCATTTAAAACTCATTTTAAGAAAAATAATTTAGACAAAAGGAGGACGTTCATGAATGCAGCAGAACGGGATTTAAGACTGGAAATGTTGAATAGTTTGCTGACTACCCCACACCGAAAATTGGAAAATGTGGCAGAATTACATCAGCTAATGGTGGAACTGGACCCGATTTTTTACGGCCATTTGGGGGTTTGGTATAGCAAAAATGGGGATGTCCGAGATCATAAAGAAGTCTTTGTCGGGCATTTACTCACCAGTCCCTTAACCGCACATCGGGACGCCGGTTTTGTGATGCTGCAAGGGTTGCCTCCCTATCAAGTTGGACGGGTTGTAGACTTTATGAAGCAGCATCGGGGGAAAGTACCGCGTTCCTCACGCACGGCAGTGACTCAATATCTGCGCGATCGCGAAAAAAATGCCAGCTTCTTCGATCGCGCCGCACTTCGCAACCGGAGTGCCATGAAACATCTGTATGCCAGCTTGCATATCAAACCGAGCGATCGCGCCGATGCAGTCCTGTTTAAAAACAAACCCCCCCAGGATTCCCTCGCCTATATCCTCAAGCAACTGGCAAAATCGCCCAATCCGGCAGAACAAGCGGCCCTGATTGTGGAACATAATATCCCCTATCCGATCGCCGTTGGTGCAATTAAACAGTTAACCCCAACCGTCTTAGTCGCACTGATTAACTCGATGTCGGCGCAGGAAGTCATCAATAACATGAAATCCCTGCAAGCGCGAGGTGCGATGGATCATCCCGATGTCAAAGCGTTGATTGAGGGGAAATTGCAAAAAGCGCAAACCAGCGATCGCGTCTCTGCCTACAAAGCGCGAGTTGCTGCCGAGGCTGCTAACCTGGATGCTGCCACCACCGCGCAGTTAGAACAAATTACTAATGAACAAGTCAAAAAGCGCGGAAAAATCAGCAAACCCACGGGATTGCTGGTGGACAAATCCGGTTCAATGGACTCGGCGATCGCAGTCGGTAAGCGTCTAGCTGCCATGATTTCCGGGATTTCCGAAGCGGCACTCTATGTCTATGCCTTCGATACCATGCCTTACCCAGTCACTGCTCAGGGTGCTGAATTAAGCGACTGGGAACGCGCTTTCGATGGGATTAACGCCGGTGGCGGCACCAGTGTCGGTTGTGCCTTAGAAGCCATGCGTCGGAAAAAGCAGGTGGTGGACCAAATCATCCTAGTTACAGATGAAGGTGAGAATGGTCATCCCTATTTCGCCGATGTTTATCAAACCTACTCTCGCGAATTAGCGGTGATGCCGAATGTGCTAATCGTCCGTGTGGGACATTCTTGCGATTGGGTAGAAACCCAACTCAAGCAGAAGCAAGTGCCGGTGGAAACCTTCACCTTTGGCGGGGATTACTATTCCTTACCGAATCTCGTCCCCTTGCTGTCTCGTCCCTCGCGACTGGATTTGCTGATGGAGATTTTGGACACACCCTTACCGGTGCGTCAAAATAAATAAAGGAAGTAGGATGCGCTACGGCGCGTCCTGCTTATTTATACCTACTTTACCTAGAATTCTATGCAGTGTGGACTCTGCCAACGAGAGATGGAGAACCTCACGGTTCATCACCTGATTCCGAAACAAAAAAATGGAGCAAAAGGGCCAAGGGTTGATATTTGTTCAGCCTGTCATCGTCAGGTTCATGCACTCTTTGATAATGCTCGACTGGCGCAAGAACTGAATACGGTGGAAAAACTCCAGGAAGAACCCCAAATGAGGAAGTTTTTAGCTTGGGTAAAGAAGCAAAAGCCGGATAAACGGATTAAAGTTGATCGCTAAAATTCCCGAGGTTGGATAAGTGGATCGGTAATCCCAGGCTGGTGCAGTTTTAATCATGCTATGCAAGTAGACGGAAGTCTATATTGGCTTCCGTCTTTTTTTATGTTCGGTTCATATCCGGTTCGATGATTTCCTCCTCATTCCTAAGTTGGCTATCATTCCTCCTGGGCTGATGAGAATACTTTTTATGCCGGATTAACCCGAGTTAATATAGAGCGACCCTAAACCAATGGGACAATTTTTAAAGAGAGTGGGAGTATTTCGCTCCCTACTTTCTACAGCTAGGGAGCCAGATACTCCCATTGCTGACTTCTATTGTGCTTATGATTTAGTGTCGCTATATGACGGCTAAATTTGAGGATTTAGAATTCCATCAAAGGTAGAGCTATTAAGCTTCTTTGAGGTAGGAAACTATTTGGTATAATAGGTGTACTCCATCCCGCCACAAATTTCGACATTAGTTTCTATAAGTTGTCCTCTACCCACCCCATCACCAGGGCCTAGTGTTGCCATTAGGTCATATTTGCAATCCGGCAATCCATCATCAATAGTGACGGTCGCGCTTTCGCCGGGTTCTAATGCGGAATCCAAAATGTTGTCTTCCCATACCCTTACACTAGGAGGCCCAATAAAGAATTCCTCAAGGACGCGATCAGTGCCATTAGTCAGCGTAAATTCCACGGACTCATACTCTTGAGCCTCTATAGGGTTATAGAAACCTCCGGATAAAAGAAGAGGAAAAGACATTAGGGTAACCCCTACCATTTGACGAAGAGAACGGTTAAACATTGTTTGACTCCTTGGAAAAAATGAGATGGGTGTGAAAATATTGAAGTTTAAGCGGGCCAGGTAGAAAGGATTTCATCGCCTATAAAAAATTCCTCGCCCTATAAGCGACTGGAATTCTCTACTCGGATGACCTCTCTCTATCTAGTCGGTATTGGGCAACAGGTTGGTAGCCTGCTCTAACATTTAACCTGTGTTGCGGGACCCTAGGGAAAGGGTTAATTCTCCCTAGTAGTAGCGGCCCTTAAGACTGTGATGAGAGTTTGGGTTTTGGATATCATCCGATCGCCTGATGATGTATCAGTTCCAAGGCGATCACCCGATTTTTTAGCCATTTAGATCGCTGAGGTCTCTTTCCCGGAGGGGGACTGCACGAAAGTTGTTCGTTCAGTAACTTACGCGATGGCTTCAAGTTAACCGATTTGACTCGGCTTTAGTCTATTGGCTTGTCTTGTATTGATTTCTCTCAATTGATAAATTTTGAGAGCTGTATATTTTTTATAACACCCTGTTAGGGTAGATGTCAATCCCTTTAATTTATTTATTTTTGTTAAGAGATTTTTATGAAAAAAATGGGGCATTAAATGTCTTAAGAAATGGCTAAAGCCCCACTTCCAAAGGGGGGTGCGGGGATCGACCCTAAAAGATTTTATGTTTTGGAGTTCCGTAACTTGGGAATTTCTTGTCAAATTTATCTCAAAAATTTAATTTAGACGAGCAGTTATCCAAAAAAGTTCGCGGGAGTTAAAGAAATTTTTCGGTAGGTATATCTTTACCTCCTGAAGCGGGTTACATCGATTTTCCCCAGTACCGAAGCATAAAACCTTGACAGAGGCCCTTAGTCTTCTCACCTAGATTGTTGATGCTTCTCACTTTTTCTCGGGCCGATTTACCTTACTTAGATTTGCGATCGCCCTCGGACTCAATGGCAAAAAACTGTTTGGTTGCCGGTGCATAAGTCCAGGCAAATCCTGCCGGGTCTTTTTCCCGACTCCAGTCCAGAAATTCGGTTTTGTTCTTATTTTTACTCACGGTAGTGGGATGCACCCCCAACCTTGTCGCCAATTCAGTCTGATTCATCGGAGGTGGCAACACCACTCGGCGCTTTTTGGGGGCCACGGCTTTGGGGGCTTCCGGTTCGGACATGGCGGGGACGCTGGCGACATCGATGGTTTGGTAGCGTTCCGGCAATTTAATACTGGAAAAACAGTAGACCATGCCCCCATTATCGGTGATTTCATATCCTGCGGCGAACTCGCGGGCGCGTTCCTCTAAATATTCTTGCGCTTCAGTCCCAGAAATGTCCCCATGCATGGCAAAGTCTAGGGCCGTTAGGCGTCCCTGGTTATCTTGAATTAATTGATAAAACAGGGCATTGAGGGTGGCGAGTCGCTGTTGTTCCTTTTCTTGATACTGTTTCCACGCCCATCCCAGTCCCGAGATCACGGCGACCCCCAGCAACATTCGCCATGCAGATAATACGACGGTGACGCCGACTAAGATAGGCACCAGCACAATCAGCCGGGATTCTAGGGTTCCGGTGGTTTGGGGTGGGTTGCTGGGGTTGGGGTCACGGTTCATCTCGCGATCGGCTGGCATTTTTACTAGAGTTTGGATTTAACCTTTGAGTGAGCATGGGCATGATTTGCCACAAATTGCATTATTGCATCTGGGTCTGCGTTTCGTCACGGCGATCGCCATCCCAACAGGGATTTTCTGATGGCGGCCCTACTTGACCCCTGTCATCTCAGGAATAAGCAGGCTTCTCTATCCCCAGATGGAAATTGAGGCAATGGAGTCAAAATCTCCCAGGGTCTACCTCCAGTTAGATTTTTGCCCAGTTTTGAGGCTTTATACTTACGGTTGCCCTATCCAGGATTTGCATAATTCTATAAACTCTTCGGGAAATTTTCTGGGGTCAAGGGTTCGGCATCCCGGGGTTAAGCCCGGGGTGATTAGCCCGCTCCTAAATTCCTAGGAGAGCGAATAACTTTGGGTTTTGACGATTTTTATATAAGGGAAGTTTGGAAAAATTGTGGTTCTTTCAATAGCAACAATTTGGATCTAAATCCTTAAAGAATAGTTCTCCCTCTCCCCAAAATATATCATTAGGTATATCTTGAATCAATTTATCACAAATTTGAGGATTCATGCCTTATTGGTGATGTAAGACAACTCTCCAACTTGTTAACGTTGAACTATAAAACTAATCAACGTTTAACAGAGAGTGTGACATGAGTTTTTTTCCAACAAACCAACCTATTTTTTCCAAAAAACCCGATCCGAACACGATTCAGGATTGCCAAGGATTATGGCGAATCCAATGGAAGATTGCAGGGCGGAGTATCTTCAAGCAATTTTATACCCGCATTGATCAAAGTATGATGGTCTGGGCAGTGGTGACGGGAACTATCTTCTTTACGGCCCAATTTTTCCCCATTAATTGGACAACCCAAGCAATTGCTTGGTCTATCCTCACCCTGGTGGCAACGGCAATGATGTGTTACTTAAGCTGGTTTTGGGTGACCGTGGAAGAAGTGCGCTGGACCGTTTATTGGTGGGTATTCCTAATGGTGGGGGGAACGATTTTAACTGACGCCAGTATTGCTTATGGTTGGGGAGAGATTTTGATCCGTCTATGTCCCTTATGGTTGGCATTATGTGGACTGGGTTATGTGGGAACCGGATGGGCATTGCGATCGCGCAGTACCTTCTTGGTGGCAGGATTTCATTTTTTGGGGATAGCTATTTTACCGGCATTCAGTGGATGGGAATATCTGGTTACAGGTTTGATTATGACAGGTACTTTAGTGCTGTTTTGTGAAAGACGGTGGGATATGCGTCCTCATGGGGAAATTAAGGCACCTGCACCCGATCGCCAAGAAGTCAAGCGCGATCGGCGACTACGGGACGACTCGGTTTACGCCGGATAACGGCGCAACCTCTCTACTGCGAAGCCGAATTAATCCCCAGCAAGGTTTTCACCCGGAATGAGGTCCAAACAAAGCCACTCTCATTCCCCGGTTACCCCCTAAATCCCCTAACATTTCAGAGTTCGCCTATATAATATTTTTTATAAAAATCCTGCTCTACATCCTGGATTAAATCCTGTTGAGAAATCCTCTCTCTTTTCAATAACTGTTCGTCAAATGCCCACCCTCAGATCCAGGGTGGGAATGGCCCTCACGGACCATCACTGAATTCACGAGAGAGGGAGTGGGTTTGAAGGACTAGATTAGGGTTGATCAGCCTCTGTAGCTCCTGATTAACGGGTCCTATTTTTAGGGGAGCAATTGTAACTACAGTACCTCATTGAGGGGTTAGATTTTAAATCAAATTTCCTGAATGAATCCACTCCGGAGCAGGCCCCTAAACCCTCGGCAAAGTCGGGGCTAGAACCGGGTTTAGGGTATTCCAACAAATAAATCATCCCAATCCGAAGGTTAAGGACCCAACAATACTCGATTAGCCCGCGCTTCTCGGGATTCGTCCGCTTTTTTCCCCACCCTGAAGGGTCCGGGGTTTTTGCCTATTATATTTTTTGGAGTTCCCTGAAGGAATTAATCCTTAAAATCCCAAGAAACTTGGCAAGATATTTAGTGTCAACGTTTCTTGATTTAATGTGGGCTGATTATAGCAAATTTTTGTTGATTTTTACAAAAATAATAAGCATTTCCTGACTTTATGTAATTTTGTATCGTTTTGTTGAGTTTTTTAGCATTTTGATATTACATCTATCCGGAGAGGGATTCTATAGATAGAAGAACAGATCGTAGGGAAGATTTTAGGCAAAATCTCCTAAAAGACCCATCTGCGATCGCCACCTGGATGTAGAAGCCTTCTATCACTTGTTTTTACAGCCAGAACCCTCAAATAGTTAAGTAGAATTACCTGAGCGGATACCGATGTACGCAACCGATTGGACTATCACCGAACGCAACTTTGACTCCTTAAGCGAACCGCATCATCACGAAACGGTTTTTACCCTAGGAAATGGCTATCTGGGCACTCGGGGAACCTTCGAGGAAGGCTATCCCGGGGCAAAACCTGCCACCTTGATTAATGGCGTGTATGATAAGGTCGCGATCGTCCATACGGAACTGGCAAATTGCCCCGATTGGCTGCCGATGGTGGTGTCTGTCGGTGGCGAATACTTCAGCCTCGATCGCGGCGAAATCCTGCACTATGAAAGACAACTGGATATGCGACGCGGCATTCTCAGCCGCCAAATTCGCTGGCGCAGTCCCCAGGGAAAAACTCTAGACCTCCATTTTGAGCGGTTTACCAGTCTTGCCGAACCCCATGTCGCCGCCATCCGACTCTCGGTTACCCCGGTTGATTTCTCCGATATCGTGGAAATCCAAGCGGGACTCGACGGACACCCGGATAACCAAGGAATCAAGCATTGGAAATGGATTAATCAAGGTTTAACCCCGGTTAGAACCGCTAAATCCAGCAGTTCCCTCCCCTTTTCCCTCCTCCCCTCAGAAGTGGATGGGGTCTGGATGCAGTTGTCTACGTTACATAGTGGAATTGAGTTGGGAATGGCAACCCAGCTTTCAGTTAAAAATGCCCAGCAACAAACCCTTCCGGTGTTGGCGATGACGACCCCGGGATACCCCACCCTCACCACTCGCTTTGACGGCAACCGGGGAGAAACGGTGACGGTGGAAAAATTGGTGACGATTTACACCTCCCGGGAAACCGAGGCCCCTACTCAAACGGCGATCGCCAAGCTGAGTCAAATCACAGACTATGACACCCTCCGCGACGAACACGCTGCCGCCTGGGATCGCCTCTGGGAAAAATCCGATGTTGTCATCGAAGGGGACCTCAAAGCGCAACAGGCAATCCGCTATAACCTGTTCCAATTGCTGCAAGCGGCCCCCCATCATGATAGTCATGTCAGCATTCCCGCAAAAACCTTGTCAGGGTTTGCTTACCGGGGTCACGTTTTTTGGGATACGGAAATTTTTCTGCTGCCCTTTTTAAGCTACACCCAACCCGCAGTCGCCAAAAATGCCCTAACTTATCGCTACCACACCCTCCCCGGTGCTCGTCGCAAAGCGGCAGATTCCGGGTATGAAGGGGCCATGTTTGCCTGGGAAAGCGCAGCGACTGGAGATGAAGTCACCCCCCGTTGGGTTCCGGATGCGGAAGGCAAAGAATTGGTGCGGATTTGGTGTGGGGATATCGAACTGCACATCACGACAGATGTTGCTTATGCCGCCTGGAACTACTGGCAAATCACCGGGGACGACGCCTGGATGGTAGACTATGGCGCAGAATTAATCCTGGATACCGCTGTATTCTGGGGAAGTCGCGCCGAATGGAATGGCGATCGCAACTGTTATGAAATCCGCGATGTGATCGGACCCGACGAAAATCACGATCGCGTCAATAACAATACCTTCACCAACCGGATGATGCAATGGCATCTGGAAACCGCACAAGGTGTCTTAAACTGGTTGCAGGATTTCGCACCGGATCAGGCACAGGCATTGGTACAGCAACTGGATCTCGATGCCAAACGCCTCACCCATTGGAACCATGTGATTGAGCGGATTTACCTGCCTACCCCCTCACAGACGGGGTTAATTGAGCAATCAGAAGGCTTTTTCGCACTCAAAGATGTGAATTTGGCGGATTACGAACCGCGTCAGCAGTCGATGCAGGCGCTTTTGGGAATTGAGGCAACCAGTCAATGCCAGATTCTCAAACAGCCGGATGTGTTGATGTTGCTGTATCTGTTGGGCGATCGCTACGATTCCAAAACCCTGCAAGCAAACTGGGATTATTACTGTCCCCGCACCGATCACGTCTATGGATCGAGTCTGGGTCCGGCAATCCATGCGGTGTTAGCAGCGCAATTGGATAAACCGACAGAGGCATATCAACACTTCATGCGGGCGGCATTAGTCGATTTAGAAGATGTGCGCGGCAATGCTTGTGAGGGGATTCACGCTGCCTCAACAGGAGGGGTGTGGCAAGCGATCGTGTTTGGATTTGCCGGAATTCGTCTGACGGAACGCGGTCCGATCGCCAATCCTCACTTACCCCCAGGATGGACTCGTCTGAAGTTCAAGCTATCCTGGCGCGATCGCTGGTATGAGTTTGATATTAAACAGGATAGTCCCTCGGTAGAGTCTCAGAAAACGACATCTGCCTTGTCGGAAATTACCGCAACAGCGTTGCGCGACAAGTTGCGCGGTGTCATCTTTGATTTGGATGGGGTTCTGACGGATACGGCAGAATACCATTATTTAGGCTGGAAGCAACTGGCGGATGAGGAGGGGATTCCCTTCGATCGCGAGGCGAATGAAGCGATGCGCGGATTGGCACGTCGCGAGTCGCTGTTAACCTTGCTAGGCAATCGCCAAGTTCCGGAAGCGCAAATGCAGGAGATGATGGACCGCAAAAACCGTTACTATGTAGACCTAGTAGCGGAGATTGGTCCTCAAGATTTGTTACCTGGGGCGATGGAATTTTTGATGGAACTGCAAGCAGCAGGGATTCAAGTGGCGATCGGGTCATCCAGCAAAAATGCTCACATGGTCGTGGAACGCTTGGGAATTGGGCATCTGGTGCAGGCGATCGCCGATGGATACAGTGTATCGCGATCAAAACCTGCCCCGGATTTGTTCTTCCATGCTGCCGAACTGTTGGGAATCCCTTCCTCCCAGTGCATCGTTTTTGAAGATGCTGATTCCGGGGTAGAAGCAGCCAAAGCAGCCGGAATGTTAGCGGTAGGGTTAGGTCCGGTGGAACGGTTCCAGGAAGCGGATTTGGTTCTGCCGTCCTTAGAGTATATCCAGTGGAAGGATTTGCTGGATAAACTCGCCCAAACCACCCTGTTGCCTGGGGATTTAGCAGCGATCGGCAAACCCATTGGTGCCGGTTCAGTGTAATTCAGCTTCCAGTTTGGGGTTAACCCTTGAATGGGATTAACATTATCAAGACACGGCCAAAAAAGCCGTGTCTTTTTGTTGTAAAATTCTAACGCTGTGCAAGGGGTAAGGTTGTATGCTACCGATTATTGAGAGGGTTCCGATTGTGCAACTGGCTTCAGGCGATCGGTTGTTTATCCAGGTTTATAAATTTATTGGAGACAATCCCGGACCCAAAGCCTATATTCAGTCTAATTTACATGGAGCAGAAATCGCCGGAAATGCGGTGATTCATCAACTGATGGAATTGTGGCAGCAGGTAGATGCCAGTCAAATCACCGGCGAGATTTGGCTGGTTCCGGTTTGTAATCCTCTGGGAATTAACCGGCGATCGCAACATTTTTCCAGTGGACGCTATCACAGCTATGATGGCAAAGACTGGAATCGAATCTTTTGGGATTATGAAAAAGAAGCCACCGATATTAATCAGTTTGCCTCCTCTCAAATTAATCTAAACCCCGACGAAATCGCCACAAACTATCGAAATATTATCCTAAAACACTTCCATAAACTCCAAGAAGAAATCAACGCCGCCAGTGGCGTTCCCTTCGTCGAACAGTATCGCTATCAACTCCAATCATTGAGCTTAGATGCCAATTATGTCATCGACTGCCACAGTTCCACCAACCAAGGACTAGATTATCTCTATTGCTTCAGTTCCCGAGAAGAAAGCGCCAAAGCCTTTCTCCTCGATTATGCAATTCTGATGACCGAATATGATGGCGATGCCTTCGATGAAGCCGGAATGAAACCTTGGCTGGCATTAGAAAAAAGTTTAGCCCAACAGGGAAACCCTATACAATTTGAAGTCGAATCCTGGACCCTTGAACTCGGGACCGGGATGCAGATGAATCCGCAATCAGTCGCCAAAGGAGTGCGAGGAATTCAGAACTATTTGGCAACCAAAGGGATGTTAGAGATTCCCGGATTTCCCCTACCGGAAACAGACTTACATTCCGTAAATTTTATCCCCAAAGACCGAATCAGGAAATATTATGCCACCGCAGGAGGAATGATTCAGAACCGCTTACCGTTGGGAACCTTGGTTAAAAAAGGCGACTGTCTTTACCAACTTTTAAGTTTTGACAAAACTGGAGAACTCCCCCAAATCATCGACATTCCTGCTGTAGAATCAGGCTTAATTGCCGATATTTGTACGAATTATTCTGCCAATCAAGGGGATTACATTTTATCAATTTTCCAGGGAGAAACTGATAAATTCATGATAAATTAGCCCTAATTATTAACATCCAATAAGTGTCTCCCCTACCTAATGATTTTTATATCACATTTGGTACTCCAAAATGCGGGTTCAAGTAGAGCGGTTCCCGGACTCCTAGGAAATCCGGGCGGGCCGCTAATAGAAAAACCCAACTTTTGACAAGCAGATTTAGGGTCATGAGGTACAAGAACCGCTAGAGGTAACTCACTATCACCCTTCATAATTCTCCCTTGTCATCACGCGATCGATGAATTCCTGCATCTTTTCATAATGGGAACCTTTCCAATAAATTTTATCGCAAGAACTACAGCGGCGAAATTCATCATAATGTTCCCGGGTTTTCGGTTCTAAACGCTCTAAAATGCTGTTTTTAGCCACAGTTTCCAGTAACCCATTGCAGTGAATGCAACGACTAAACGGCGTGATAGCATCCAACAACTCAAACCGTCGCAAAACCTCTTCCAGACGCTCATGGGGATTGGTTGATCGCACCCAATAGCCGTGAGTAACCATTCCGCGCTTTAATAACCCGATATCTCGCGTCAGCAAAATCCGATTTTCTGTACTAGAAACCCGTGCTAACTCTTCATCGGGATAGTCGTTGCGATAGAGAGTATCAAACCCCAAAATTCGCAAAAACCCCGCCAGCTTTCCCAGGTGGATATCTAACACGAAACGCGGTTCCGGTGGGGGACGCAACCTCACCGCAGGCGAAAGCTGCACTGCTTGAGAAATGGGATAGATATCGCAGCAGTCGCCATCTTGCACCCGATAAGAAAAATCCACTGATTTGCCATTGACTGCGATCGTATCAACTTCCGGATGGGGAATACCAAACGATTCAATGGAATCTTTAATCGAGGGATGGTTGTTGAACTGATGCGTCAGGGTCAAATTTTTGCTATCCCGTGGTAAAAAGTCGTTCAGTTCGGCATGAAATCGAAATTCAGCGCAGTTCATAGGAAGGTAGAGATTAACTTATTATTATTTTAGCAAATTGGATTTTATTTACCTACAAACCTGAAATAAATTATCTATTAAACACAAATTAATCTTCAATCCAATCCCCAACTTTTCGCATATTCTCTTAATACTGGATTAAGGAAAAATTGAGTAACGCCTTCCCGTTCCTGAATTTCGACGAACAAGCGTCTGTCGAGGGATTGCATCACTTTAAAAAACTCGGCAGCGGAGAGTTGGGTCAGTTGTAACAAGTGCATTAATATCACGGGTTCGGTTGCCGTTGAAAGTTGGGCGATCGCCTTCTTTTCCGGTAACGTTAACCTCTGAAACTTTTGGTCTAGTTGTGCCTGCAAAGGTTCCCATAAAACCGGCGTTTTATAGGTTAAAAAATCCCCTACTCGACCGCCACATAATTCTCGGATTGAGGTGGCGGTTATCTCTAACCAGAGGGGATTACCGTGATAGAGATTGATTAAACTATCCCAAGTTTCAGAATCCGATAAATTTTGGTCTTGCAAAATTGATTTCGCGGCGTCACCTAAACCCTGCAATACCAGCGATCGCACCGGATAGTTTTGCTTTTCCAAGGTGGTGATCGCGAGGGGTTTTTCATCGGCGATCGCGACTATGCAACTCTGATGTGTAACTTCTGCGATCGTCTTAAAAAACAGTCGATACTCTTCGTAAATCGCTCCATTTCCCCCCGCCAGTTTGCCACTATTGAAAGGAATCTGCAAATCATCGAGAATAATCAAACAGCGAGACTGACGTAAATGGGTGAGGAGTTGGGAGAGTTGCGTTTCCAGGCGATCGGGAATCTCGGTATCGGGAGAAAAGATCTGCAATAGATTGGCAGCAATTGCACCTAGATCCGAGTAAAAGCGCAAACTGCGATAGATGACATACTCGAATTGATTTTTAACTTGCTCAACCAGACGCAGCGCCAGAGTTGTTTTACCCATCCCACCGAATCCGAGAAGTGCCACCAGACGACAGCGATCGCCAACAATAGCGCGATCGAGAGTCGCGAGTTCCTCAGTTCGTCCATAAAAATTGAAGATTTCCGGCGCATTGCTTAAGTCAAGATGCAGTTGAGTTTGAGTTGCCTGGGGTTGAGGGGGATGGGGAGGCGATCGGCGAGCTTCCGAACAAAGATGAACGTTATTAACTGTTACATAATCTCTACCAATTGCTGATGAATAATTATAAAAATTTGCTTTTTCTAATATCGCTTTAAAATTCGCCTTGCTAACCTCTTTCCCCAACCCCTTCGAGAGAAGTTTCCAGAGTTCCGAACCTACATCTCTAACATGACCCTCGCTGGCATAAGTCTCTTCCGCAATTTTCGCATAAGTCTCACCTTCCAAAGTGCCTTGCAAAATTGCCTCTTGCAGATAGTCCAAATGATTCCCCGTCTGAGTAAAAACTAGCTCATCCGCCAGTTTCAACACTTCCGTGATGTCCATAGGTCAAGGATAGTGGTAAAGTTTGACCTATTATATCCGATCTTTCCGACATTCCCGACAAACCCGATTGGACTATCGCCTCGAAACGCCGATATTTCCGACTTGGCAGGACGTAGAGTTTCATAGATGATGTTTGCATAAGGGCTAATCATCAGCCCCAACAACCACCTCATCTAAGGAAAAAACCGTGAGTTACCCAAGATCTGCAAAATACCAAGCTGACCCAAATGGAGATAACTACGTTTGCGGCAGTTGCGAGAGAAGCCAAGATCCTAGAGAAGGGGTACCCTGCATTAAGTGTGGAAAAGCAACCGTCACCTGGCTACAATCTCAGGGTGAATCCTGGAGTTACGTCTTGAACAAATGGAGACGGTTAGTCGGGTGAATCGAGAAATAAACAGAGCAATAGCGGTAATTATGGGAAAACAAGCTCAAGAACTCATCAACAAGTATGGCGGCAACTACACCTGGGAGAAGTTGCGCTCTACTAAAATAGATTATCAACTCTCCAAAATTCAATATGAATACCCCGGAGGTGTGAAAGCTAACACTTTTACCGAGTTGGAAGAGTTAGCCAAAGATGGAGATGCAGAAGCAAAGAAAGCAATTAAGCTTCTTCTTCAAACTCAGAGGCTAAATAACAAGTCAGGCCAAAACTAGCTAAAGAAGCTCTACTGCTCTTGCTCCGGGTCAGCGTAGGGTGCGTTAATGAAGTCTAAGAGATCCGGCTTTTCAGTATTTGGGGATTATAACCATGAAATTATCTGTAGATCGGCAAGAAAAAAAAGGGCCATTTGGGGGAACATACTACGAATCTAAAATAAAACTAACTTTAACTGAAGAAGAGGAAAAAATTGCCGAAACCATCGAATTAATGAAAAAAGGTCTTTTTGATCCGACCGATTCTGTTGAGAGTCAGGTACTTCTTGCGTTAGCGAGGAATAAATTAAGCGTTTGGGATTTAACTAAAATAGGAGTAACAGCAAAATGTGATAAAGAGGCTGACCTCAGCCGTCTAGCTCTTGTTGAAAATAAAATTCGAGAAAGATGCAAGGATATTAAAGCTGAGATTGACCTTTACATTGCAGCTAAAAATGCCATAAATGAGGGAGGATATGAAGAAGAATTTTAAAAAATGACTTTAAAATAATCTCAGGAATAACCCGAAAATGCCCGGGTTATTATTTTGTGTACTCATTTTGTCTATAAAAACTGAAGATATGCAGGGCGTTGCCCAAGTCAAGATAGGGTTGAGTTTGAGTTGGCTGGTTTTGAAGGGAATGGGGAGGCAATTGTCAAGGTCACCGAGAAAATAAACGTTATTAACTATTACTTTATTTACAATAATACCTCATGAATAATTATAAAAATTTGCCTTCTCTAATACCGCTCTAAAATTTCCCTTGGTCACCTCTTTCCCCAACCCCTCCGAGAGCCGTTTCCTTTAGTTCAGAACCCACATCGCTAACATAAACCTCTTTGGAATAAGTCTTTTTAGCAATTTTCGCAAGCGATTTCTAAGCCTGTTAATCCTTTGGCAGAATATAGCGACCCTAAATGAATTTAACAGTGGATCTAAGCCCAAGAAACCTGGAGCGTGAGCATCTTGCTCGCTATCTCTATGTCAAAATGATTTAGCCCACATTCCGCAGGTTGAATCAAGTCAGTAAATAATATTTCTGGCAGGAGGCCCCTAGGAACTGAAGGATCCATCG
>NZ_JAMXFD010000048.1 GCF_025370875.1 Laspinema palackyanum D2c | reverse complement strand
TTTTCAAGCCCCAGGCTAAAAATCCCTGAATGTAAAGCTTTCAGCCCTCATTCTTAACTTTTGTCAGTCAACCAGGCGTTGGCGACATCCTCTGATTGGAAAAACCCTGACAATTTCAGGTCAGAATGGAGATGATGTGCCACTTTACCTAGAAAAACAACTGGAAAAACTACTGACTGAACTAGAAGGGTTGAGAGAGGAGGAGGATTCATGAATCGATACAGCATGATTGTTCAATGGTCTGATGAAGATCAACTTTTCCTAGTCACAATTCCAGAGTTTTCTGATAAGGTCGTGATGCCTTGTACTCACGGAAAAACTCGTGAAGAAGCTATCCGCAATGGGGAAGAAGTGATTGAAATGTATTTAGAGGCTTGGCAAGCCGAAGGTGATGTGATTCCTGAACCGAAAACACTTGAGATGGCTTGATGCTTTTGGTGAGTCCGATCTGAGGGAGGGGGGCTAGAAAGCGGGTTGCTGGGTTGTGGGTGGGGGCTAGAAAGCAGGTTTCTTTACTATCCGAAGATATAGTTAATAATTTGCTGGGTCGCCTTGATAATATCGGTTAAAGCTTGTTTATCCTTTTTCATAGATGACCTCGGCTGAATAGAGGATGCTCTGGCGACGGAGAATGTTATGACTATTGATAATACTGTTTAGGGTCATTAAATCCACAGGACGATTAAAAAGAGTAGAGAGTTGTTCTCGCATTTGAATGAACTCTAAACCCCAAGAGTGATTAGGCTGAAACGTGACTAAAATATCTACGTCACTATTCGGGTTAAAGTCATCTCGGAGAATGGAGCCAAATAGGGCAAGTTCGACGCTCTGCCAATGTTCACAAAACTCAGCTAGTTGTTCAGGGGTAATTCCTAGGCGATCATAAATTTGGCGATTAATTATTTTGGTGGTCATTTAATATTAGCTTTGGGGTTGTTTTATCCTACCTCTAATTATAGAGCAATCCTAAATCAGTTTAACAATGAATCCAAGACTGAAAGGCTTGGATTGGCGCACCACGTTATTGAATCCTTTGCGGGTTTATGTTGGAAAAAATAGGGGCGATGATGCTGATGTTATGCCGATCGCCCAACGGTTGAACCGGCAAACCGTCCTCACCTGCGCCTCCTGACGTTTCCAGAAGGTAAAATAGTCACAGCACACCAGGAGCCAGACATGACACTCCACGAACTCTTGCCACCCATTCATCCACTCAATCCGACTGACAAACAAAAACTGTTCGAGCTTCTCGATCGCAAACTGCACCCCACTCCCCCTACACCAGCGCCCGAACTCCAACCCGAAAACTTTCAAAACGAGGGCCAGTGGCTGATTGCAGTCTTTGAGCGATACTTCAGTGCGATCGCACCCCACGAAATTGCGATCGCACCCCGGGAACCCATCCGAGTTGACGAAACTCTATTTGGCGAACCCTGAAAATCATTCTGGCTACCAACGGGATTTTGGATTGGGGAATTGATTGGGTTAATCCGTGAACAGTAACATCATAAGGTTTTTTCCTCTAAGATATGGTTTTGGTAGAGTTGAGAAACCGGGTTTCTTAAATGTGGGGTGAGGAGGCAGAAATTTTGCTATAAACCCAATTTATGCGGGATTAAAGCCCAAATTGATTCTTGAATATGAGGTTTATTTTTATGGTTAGAGTAACGATTGAGGAAATTCAACGGGACCCCCTAGAATACTTGCGCCGAGTCGAAGGGGGTGAAACTTTAGTGATTGTGCGATTGGATGAGGCGATCGCCGAAATTCGACCCATTACTCCGAATCAGCAATTGCGACCTTATGGGTTATGCACTGGACAATTTATTGTTCCTGATGATTTCGATGCTCCTTTGCCCGAAGATATTCTGAATGCCTTTGAGGGGAAATGAAAATTTTGCTAGATACCCATATTTTTTTATGGTTTATCAGTGGTGATACCCGCTTATCCGTTCAGGTTCGTGACGCAATTCGAGATTCAAACAATCAAGTTTATTTAAGTGTGGTTTCCGTTTGGGAAGCCCTTGTTAAATATCAGTTAAGCAAATTACCTTTACCAGAACATCCCGGAATTTATTTACCCCAACAACGGGAACTCCATCAAATTGCCAGCCTTGCCCTTGATGAAACGAGCGTGGTGGAATTGGCTAAACTGCCGCCTTTACATCGCGATCCATTTGACCGGATGCTAATTTGTCAAGCTTTACATAACGATTTGATTATTGCCACAGTAGATTCAGCCATTCGTGTTTATCCAGTCCGGGTGATGTAGATAGTCATAGTTCAGGAATTGAGAAACCTAGTTTCTTGACCCGATTTAAGTGAGGAGGCAAAGATTCTGCTAGAAACCCGGTTTTTGAAGGGTTCTGGGTTGGCGCTTTGAGGGGTGCGAGAAACCGGGTTTCTCATCCAGATTTCGGTGAGAATGCTCCAGATTGTCATAGAAACCCGGTTTCTAATTTTGTGGGTAGGGTTGAAAAATAGGGTTTATAATCCGATTTGGGTGAGGATTGAGTAAAGTCTTTTCCAATTCCTACGGTTGAATCCGTTTAGCTTTCGATTCATGATACTCCCGGACTTGGCGCGATCGCACCCAATGAGGATAAATCATTTTTCCTAACTGAATCACAGTTCCTACCATGAGAAAAATTAGGACATAATTAGAGAAAATTCCCCCATTCAAAACTAACCCCAAGCTCATTCCTAATCCCACCGTCAGCAGCGAAATTCCCCAAGAAAAATAAATGGGAATATTAGGAGTTTTGAGTTTAATTTTAGATTTGAATGGGGAGATTTTGGCCTGTTCTAATTCATCGAAGACTGCACCGGCGACGATACCTGTTAAACTACTGATAATCATCCATCCTAGCAAAGCCCAACCATTAGACAGGGAACGGGTAGCATCCACAATTGGCCATGCACCACAGATTCCTCCGGCGATCGCCCCGGCAAGGGTTAGGGAGAGGTCTCTAGCGGTTCCCATCGCCCGCAATCGGCTGATTAATTCGTCGGTCCCCATTCCCGCATAAGCACCGATTAACGCACCTAAAAGGGAAGATGCGATTGCCGCTTCCTGTGCCGCTTGAGTCCAAGGCATGGACCCGAGTCCGAAGGCGGCTGCACTTAAAGCGGCAATCACCGCACTACTGATACTCCCGGCGATCGCACCTGTGGCAGCCGGACCCGGATTTTTGGCGATCGCCCGAATTGTAGACAGCACAGTCCAGGGAAACAAGAACAGAAAAGCCACAATTCCCCACACCGAATCACTGAACCCCCCGATCCAATTTCCCACTACATTCACCGGGTGAGTCCAGACGGTATTCAAGGCTAACCCGAGCAAAATTCCCAGCCAAGGATAGGGTAATTTTATCTCTTCTACAGGTTCCGGCGCGGTTTTAACTTTAAGGGCGACTCGATATAATTTTTGGTCTGAATTTGCTTGTAATAATAATTCGCGGTCATAAATGCGATCGGCCATTAAATTGCCGGTATCGACGGTAATGGTAAATTCAACTTGATTTCCTTTAAAACGGGCGGGGGTAATGTTTATCCAGGGATGATTATTTTTGGTAAAATAGCCATCTCTGCGATAAGGGGCCACCTTCCATCGCCCCGTCAGCATCGTTCCCGGAACGGGATTTTTAATCGAAATGGTTTGGGTAATCGGTTCTCCCAAAGTTGTCCCCCGAAACTGCACCAATTGATGACTAGAAATCACTTGAGGCGTGCGACTAATCTCAATCGGACTCAATACTTCCAGGGCGGTTTCTGCATTAGAATACCTGTCTTTAGGTTTGGGTTCCACCATTTTTTCCAGCCATTGAATCCAAGCCAGACTAAGTTTCGGAACCTTTTTCCGAAAGTGAATCCGATAACTGGGGTCAATTAACTCCCCAATCTCCTGGGATTTTGTCCCCGTCAGTAAACAAATTAAAGTCGCTCCCACGCCATATAAATCCGATGCCGGAGTCAGTTCCCGATTAAATAATTGCTCCGGTGGCATAAACCCCAGAGTTCCTTTAACAATGCTACTAACTGCAACTTCTCCCTCGCCAATATGAGCAAATCCAAAATCCACTAAGTAAACATTCATGAATTCATCCACCAGAATATTTTCTGGTTTAATATCCCGATGAATCACTGCGGGGAGGCGGTTTTGCAGGTAAACTAAAATCGACAACAGGGCGATCGCAATCTCTTTAACTTGAATCGGATGCCAGGTACTCTGTTGCGCCAGAGATTGCGCGGGTTTGTACTCCTGAACCATACAGAATCCCCGGGAACTCTCAAACGAATCCAAATAGCGGGGGATTCCCGGATGATTGAGCCCCTGAAGCACTTGAATTTCGCGCTGATAGGCATCATAACCCGCCCACCCCGCATCACTGGTACTGGCAAACTGAAACTGTTTAATCGCAACGAAATTGGCCGGATCGGGAGTGACATCGGGAGTGGGTGCTTCGGTTCCGGTGCGCGTCGCCAGGTAAGTCACGCGACCCCCAGCGCGGTTTTGACCCAATTCTCGGATAACCTGATAGCCATACTCACCAAAATCTGGAAGATTACTCATCATCATGTTTTCGCAGGGATGCCGGTACAACTATTCTACTGCGATCGCATGGGTGATGGGGTGAGGGGTTGGGGGAGGATGGGGGAGTTGGGGGAGATGGGGGAGATGGGGAAGATGTTTGGAGTAACGACTTCAGTGCTTCTCTTTCTTCGTTCGTAGTAACGACTTCAGTCGTTTCCGGGTGAAGGGGTGACAAGAACTCTTTCGCGCTTAAGTCCCTGTGAAGGAACTGAAGGATCTGGAGATGGGTGCGTGACGAAAGCGATCGCTTTCGTCACGTGGAAACGACTGAAGTCGTTACTACGAACTAAGATAACGACAGCAAGTCATGACGTTGAACATCTCCCCCATCTCCCCCATCTCCCCCAACCTCCCCATCTCCCTCAAACTCCTACTGCCTCTCTGCGGGAAGAAATGACTTTAGCGGGAACGCCTACGGCAATGGAATAAGGGGGGATATTTTTAGTTACAATGGCTCCTGCGCCGATGATGCTGCCTTCGCCAATGGTGACGCCATCCATGACTTTGACTCCGGTTCCTAACCAGCAATTGTCTTCAATAGTAATGCCTTCATAACTGTTGCCTTGTTGGTTAATATTTTGACCAACGTTGGCAAAATTATGATTGTTAGAGTAAATGCTTGAATGGGAAGCAATTAAACAGTCTTTGCCAATTTTAAGTTTGGCCCCAGACAGACAGGTATAGGGACCAATATAGGTGCGATCGCCAATTTCAATGCCGTTTTGATTGCCATGTGCTTTGATATCCACCCCGCGATCGAAAGAAACTCCATCCCCAATTTTAATTCTATCTTTCGGTCCAATGCTGCGAATTCTCACATCGCGCCCGATTGAGACTTTATGACCGATTTGCATCCGATAGGCACAGAATACTTCTACGCCGGTTTTGATACTCACTCCTTTGCCCAGTTTACCGAAAATTGTTTTATAAACCAGTCCACGCAACCGGGATCCGAGGGATGAAGGGACCCATTGAAGCAAGGCCATTTCTATTTCTTCTAATAAGTGAAAGAACCGCCAACCCAGGGCAAATTTTAAGGCTTTTTTATTTTGAAGCTGCACCGTATAATTTTGACTGGTCATTTTAATGCGTTCTCCCTGTGATAGTTCTCGGTGACGTGAGTTGGATTTGGGGGGGGTAGGTACTGGAGCAGGCCGTCTCCTGCTCTCTCATCCGCTCTCTACCCGGAGAGTGAAAGCAGCCTCTGCCGATGCTGTAGAACACAGTGCCAGCCGGGGGTCTCATTCTATAGGAGTATTTTTTTTAGGGTCAAAAATTTTCTCTATCCCAGAGGGTAGGCGGTCAGATTCCCTGGGCGATCGCTGCTCTTGTTATCAACTGTTATTAAACCCAATAATTTCCCTAGGAAATGCTTCGGTTCCCACTGGCAATCGCAGGCGTTCACGAACATTACGAAAGCGGGTTTCACCATTAAAAATTGGAATTGTTGCTGCTAAATCAATCGAATTCATAAGTTATTGAAGGATAAATTTGAATTAAATTAAATCGGGCATTACCAAGGCATGATACCTGGGCTGATTAACAACGATGAAATGAGAACTCAATGCAGTCACGGAATAAAAATAAGGTGTTATAGTTAAATGCAGATGGCCGTGGCTTGAGCTGAGTTAACCTCATGTCTCCATTCCCTTCAACCCTTCTGCTGCCACCGCGATCGCCAATTAAAATCCGCCTGTTCTACAAGCGATAAAGCTTGCGAACAACGGATCAGAACAAGCCTATCCGGGGTCATCACACGGGCTTGAATGTATCACCCGGGAAACTGCCTGGTCCTTCTAGGTATATTATTTACACGGAGATTCTGAATTGTCTCTCTATCGCCTGGTAGAGACTTTTTTAGAGCTTCCCGGTAACGCTTCACTCTGTATATAAAGTTTCCATAAAGTTGCGGGGAGAGTTTTTAAAAGTAATATGAAGCGATGGGAGAAAAATCCCGGAATTGGTCCTGATTGGGTCAAATTTATAGCTGTGCTGGACGGTTTTGTGTCTGTAAAATTACGCCCTATATTTTCACCTATACCGAAAGGCATACTCCTTTAGATATAAATTTCCCCTCATCCGAGCCCTATTATTTTTCGAGGGCTTCAAAAATAGTGGCTAAAATAGTATTGGAAAATAAAAATCCTTCGGGGTCCGAGAGTCGGATTGCGCCGGATGGAGGCAAAGTTGGGCCAAAATCTGGGAATTCTGAACCGGAGTGAACCTGGACCCAGCCTTGGCGATAATAGGGAAGGAGACAGTGCCAAAGCTGACGGAGGCGATCGCCACCAAACTGCTGGGTGAAGCGAGCAATATCAATCCCATCGGCTAACCGTAACCCCAGCATCAAGGTTTCTAACAACACCTCCTCCCCTGGCGTTTCCGGGATAGAAAGCACCCCGCCACTGCTTTGCCACTCTTGCACCCAAGCATAATACTCCCGCCTGGTCCGAGGACGAGTGAACCGTTGGCCCCCCACATAACTCGCGGCCCCCATGCCAAATCCATAGCAAGGGCGATTTTCCCAATAGACGCGATTATGCCGACACTGATAGGCCGACTGTGCATAATTCGAGACTTCATAATGTTCATACCCCGCCCCCGTCAGGGTCTCAACCGCCATCCGATACATTTGGGCGCTACTCTCATCGGTGGGTAATGGAGAAACCCCGGGTTCGTAGGTCCGGGAAAAGGCGGTCCCCGCTTCTACAATTAAGTCATAGCTAGAAATATGAGTCGGATTGAGGGCAACTGCCTGATTCAGAGAGTCTTGCCACTGTTCTAAGGTTTGGTGAGGCAGTCCTGATATCAAATCCAGACTAAAATTCTCGATTCCCACCTCGCGAATCACCTCAACGGCATTTAAAATATCTCCAGTTCGGTGCGATCGCCCACAGTCAGCCAACAAGTCATCTTGAAACGCCTGCACTCCCAAACTCACCCGATTGATTCCCCCCAGGCAATATCCAGCCAAGTGGTCCCGGTCAAAGGTCCCCGGATCCATCTCCATCGAAATTTCTGCATCAGCAGCAATTCCAAACCGGCGATCGAGACGATCCAAAATTTGACTCAACTGGGACACCGATAACAGGGACGGCGTACCCCCACCAAAAAACACCGTTTTCAGGGGCTGACCCCACACAGGAGTGTTTTCAATTTCCGTAATCAGCCATTCCACATACTCGACAATCGTACCCGAGTCCTCACCCTGCTTGCGATCGCCCACCACAGACACGGGAAAATCGCAATAAAAACAGCGACGACGGCAAAACGGAATATGCAGATAAGCAGACCTAGGAATCTCCGGGATCGTCGAGTCAGTCGAGGGTGTAGCCACTATGAATGCCTTAAATTTAGGTTGAAACTGCATATCCCTCTCCGGATTGACTTACGATGGAGAGAGTCCAAACTATAGAAGAGCAGAAAACTTAAGAGTATAATCAAGATGTCTTTCTACAATCAACTCAATCAGCGGTCTTCAAAAAATGTCGGGAAAACATCCTTAGAAAATGGTTTCCCAGCATGGACGACCTTGAGTTGAAACCTTACTCTTTTGAGTTGTTCAATCATGCTTAATGCAATCATCATTCTCTCATTCATTCTAGCAGCGGCGGGGATCGGTTTCTACAGCATAGAACTGCTTCCCGCCTCGGCGATCGCCCAAGTCACGAATCTGGACGGGTTGCGATCGGTCACCACCGGATTTGCCGCCTTGGTCGGGGGGGCCGTCGGCCTAGCGGTGCAAACCACCTACCGACGCATGGAAAAGCAAGTGCGGCAAATGCCCATTGATATGCTGATTACCCGGGCGATCGGTCTCGTCATGGGACTCTTGGTTGCCAACTTAATGCTGGCCCCCGTGTTCTTGCTCCCCATCCCTCGGGAATTTGGATTCATCAAACCCCTCGCCGCCATCCTCGGTAGCGTGATGTTTGCCTTTTTGGGCGTCACCCTCGCCGATGCTCACGGTCGCGCCTTCCTGCGCCTGATTAACCCCAGCAGTCTCGAATCCATGTTAGTCGCAGAAGGAACCTTGAAATCCGCTGCGACCAAAGTCCTAGATACCAGTTGCATTATCGATGGTCGCGTCGAGACCCTCCTCGCCACCGGCTTTTTAGAAGGACAAATCCTCGTTCCCCAGTTCGTCTTGCAGGAATTGCAAATGGTGGCGGATGCCTCCAACGACCAAAAACGGGTCCGGGGTCGTCGGGGACTCGATGTCCTCAATCGGATTAAGGAAAGCTATGCCGAACGCATCGTCATTCATCCGGCAGACTATGAGGACCTGCAAACCGTGGATGCGAAATTGGTCCGGTTGGCCCAAGAAATTAATGCCACCCTGCTCACCAATGACTACAATTTGTCCAAAGTGGCTACGGTGCAAAAGGTGTTAGTGCTGAATATCAACGACTTGACCCAAGCGGTTCGTCCGGTGTATCTCCCCGGAGACAGTCTCGACCTGAAAATTCTCAAAGAAGGTAAGGAAGAGGCCCAAGGGGTGGGATATTTGGACGATGGCACAATGGTAGTGGTCGAAGAAGGCCGCAAATATATCGGTGATCAGTTGCGAGTTGTCGTCACTTCTTCCTTACAAACTGCTGCCGGTCGGATGATTTTTGCCCGTCCTAATGCTTCAATGGTGGCCTGATGGGCTTATGGTGGAGGGTAACCATTTAAACGGGCGATCGCGCTGTCCCTCTTCTCTATCCCTGGGGATAGATGAATGGGGACAGCTTTGATAGCGATCGGGTGGCGTTCGAGGTCTCAACCTACAGGCAGAACCCCGAAATTTACCCCAGTCTGAGTTTGATTAACTCCCACCGTCACTTCATACCCAAACTCAGCAAAGGTAGAATCATAACCCGGGGGCACAATTGGGCGAACACTATAGGTTCCCGGCAAGACGTTCGTAAAACCAAACTCTCCAAATTCATTGGTGAGGGCGAACGGTTCATCCGCATCGAAAATGCCATTTTCATTCAAGTCCAGATAAACCGGGATATTTTCCAGCCCCAATTCAGTGACGAGTAAGTTAGGTTCGGCCGTAGCTGCTGTCGTTGTTCCGCTAAAGTAAGCCAGTAACTCATCCGCTTGGGTAAATACTTGAGCCTGGTCATCAATCCCCTGCAAAGTCCCCAGGGAGGCATTGGGACCGACACCAATGGCTCGCAGATTCACTTCAGATTGTTTCAACTCTTCAGCTTGCTCTAAGAAATCAAAACTGTTATCGCCTCCATCCGTCATTAAAATAACGGTGGCGTTACCGGGGAACGTTCCTGATGCCCCGAAAACCAATTCAGACTCCAATAATGCCGAGTTAAAATTGGTTCCGGACCCGAGATTGTAAGACTCAAAGCTCAAGGTTCGGAGAATTTCTGCGACATCAGAAATATTATTTCCATTTCGGTCTGTATTAGCCTTGATTGTCGGTAAATTATCGGTTAGCAATACATCCATAGTCAGCGCTGTACTCCGGCTACCAAACGGCACAACGGCTAGATTCACTGATTCTCCCAGACCTAGATCAATGATCGATTGATTCAACTCAATCAAACTGGCCAATTGTACATCCAGGATTGTGTTAGCCCGACCATCTCCATTCACGTCTCCAACCTGAGCCCCTTCAAAAATATTGAGGCTGCTTTCGGAAACATCAACTGCTAACACTACATCAATCAGATTCCCGACACCGACTATCAAACCCGGATCCCGGGTTCCGTTTCCATTCGCATCATTCCAGACCGAACCAGATAGGGTCGAACCCTCTTTTAATACCCCCCCAAAATCCAAACCTTTGACTTGTTCTCCTAGTCCTACCTCAACTATATAACCGGCATTTTCTGGAAAACTAGAAGTTTTACCCGGAGTGATTAACTCCCGGACAACATAAGTTCCTCCGGGTAATCCGCTAAAACGATAATCTCCATTCCCATTAGTCACCGTAATCGGTTCACCCGGGTCTGAAACTCCATTATTATTGAGGTCCAGATAGATGGGGACACCACCTAAACCTGCTTCAAATCCAAAACTACCATTTCCAGGATTGAGATTGCTAAATACATTTAACAATTCATCCGTGGTGGTGAAAATTTCTGCTCCCGGATCAATAGCAGCCAAATCTTCTAAACTAGCCCCCGCACCTACACCAAATGCTTTTAAATTTACCCCCTGATTGCGTAAGTTCAACACTTCCTGATTAAACGACGCTCCATTATGCTTCCCATCGGATAAGAAAATAATGTTCGCGTCTTCCGGTGCCGTATTTAACCACTCTAATATTTTGCCGGATTCCCGTAAGCCTGCTTTATAATTGGTTGAAACTCCCACTCGCAAAGCGTTAATATCCAGCTCACTTAAAACGTCTTCTACATCGGGAATTCCATTGTCATTTTCATCGGCAGATGGGTTAGTGGTGAGTTGTGCCCCGCCAATACCTGTATTTATATTAACGGGACTTGCATCGGTACCAAACACTACAATACCGACATTAGCGGTCTCCCCAAATCCTAAGTCAATTAACTCTTGATTCAGAGCGGTAAATCCAGCAATCTGGGCATCCATAATCCGATTAGAGCGGCCATTATCATTGCGATCGCCCACGGGACTACCTCGGAAACGCCCATTGACACTTCCTGAAACGTCAAGCACAAAAATTACATCCGGCTCATCTCCTTGAACAAATTCTCCATCCCGAATGCCATTCTCATTCAGGTCATTCCAAGCCGTTCCACTAATTTCACCCGAGAACCTTTGATTTCGGCCCCCAAGCACGATATATTCATAAATTTGCTGATTGGTAATTTGGGTGATTTCAACCCCATAAATTGTAGAGAGTTCCTGACTAAACCGAGAGCGATACTCCTCAATATTAACTAAGGCTGAGGTGTTAAGCCCCCTGGTAATGCCAACGTTGATTAAGTGCTCAAACGTTTGACGATAGGTTACTTGCGCCATTGATTGCACACCATAGAAAGTGGTGAGTTCCTGAGCATAAGTCCGGCGATAATATTCAATATCGACCCACTTCGAGGTATTTAACCCCTGCTCTATGCCGACGGTTGTAATATACTCAAACGTCTGCTCCAGACTGACTTCTTGAATGGTGCGTGCGCCATAAAAGCTAATCAGTTCACGCGCATAAGTATTGCGAACATACTGTATATCGATGGTTGAAGATAGGCTAAACCCCTGCTCAATGCCAGTCCCCAAGGCGAAGCGATAAATATCCGCCACCCCCACTTGCTCAATGGAGTTGACCCCATAAAACTGGGCAATTTCACCCGCATAAGCGCGCCGATAGAAGTCTAAATCAACCAATTCTGAAGTTTTCAGTCCTTGCTGTAATCCCACAGAATTTAGATGACTGTAGATTTGAGCGGCACTCACTTCGGTAATAGATTGAGCACCATAGAACCTGGTGATTTCTTCGGCATAAGTGTTGCGATAATACTCGAAATCAACGAATGCCGAAGTGTTCAGTCCTTTGGCAATCCCCTCGGTGGTGATATAGGTGTAGGTTTGGGTTAAGCTAACTTGCTCAATGGATTGGACCGAATAAAAACTGACCAGTTCCGATGCATACTGATTGCGAACATACCCCAAGTCAATTAAAGGATCCGGACTCAATCCTTGCTCTAATCCTCGGCTACTGAAATGACTAAAGGTTTCAGCCAAGCTAACTTGATCAATGGATTGGACCGAATAAAAGCTGGAAATCTCAGCGGCGTAAGTTTGCCGATAAAACTGTAAGTCGATAAACTCTGATGGATTAAATCCCTGTTGCAATCCGACGCTACTTAAATGGTTGTAGGTTTGGGTAAAGCTAATGGATTCCACGGATTCAACGCCATAGAAACTGGTCAGTTGAGAACGGTAGGTATTGCGATAATAGTCCAAATCCACAAAGGGAGAGGGATTCAATCCTTGCTCTAACCCAATGGTGGTTAGATAATTGTAAGTCTGGGTAAAGCTGACTTCATTAATGGACTGAACCCCATAAAAGCTGGTTAGTTCCGTTGCGTAATTGCTGCGATAGCTGCTTAACTCAATCAGCGGGGATGGGTTGAGTCCCTGCTGAATTCCCACCCCGGTAAAGTAGTCAAAAGCCTGAGTAAAACTGATGTCAGTAACTTGAGAGGTTTGATAAAAACTCGTTAATTGGCTAGAGTAGTTGTTGCGGATATACTCTATATCTACAAACGGTGACGGGTTAAGTCCTTGGGATAAGCCAATTTCTTGTAAGTGAGTGAAGGTTTGAGCCAAGCTCACTTCTTCGAGGCTGGTAGTGCGATAAAACTGGGTTAATTGACTGGCGTAAGTCCTGCGATAGTAATCCAGATTGACAAATTGAGAGAATTCTCGGTTTTCTTGGATTCCCAGTTGAGCAAAATGAGCGAAGGCACTTTTATATTGTCCTTGTTCTACGGCGGCGGCAATATCTGCATTGCGATCGAGATAAACCCTAGGGTTAAACAAGGCGATCGGCCAGCGGCCTTCCTCTTCCCCAAATTTCAGGAAGTGATCAAACGTGCTACTAAACTGATTTTGTTCAACTGCGGTGACCACATCGGGATAGCGCGTTTGATAAAAACTATCACTAAACAAGAAAGTTGAGGAGCGACTCTCACTTGCACCTACTTCTATAAAATGTTGGACCAGACTGCTAAATTCTCCTCCTTCAACTGCTGCAACTACATCAGGATTTTGTTGAGCATAGTATTGGGGATCAAATAAATAACTGGGAGCGCGTTCTTCTGCTGCCCCTAAAAGTTGATAGTGTTGAAAGGCGCTACTAAATCCGCCCTGGTTGATAGCTTCTACAACATCGGGATTTTGAGCAAGGTAATAGGATTCGTCAAAAATTTCTGAGAGTGAAATAGTCATTTTGAACACCCTGGGGGAAATATTGAATTTTCGGATTATATCATACGAGTGCTGTTAAAATTTTCAAAAATCAGGAGAAATGTTAAATATATATTATAAATTAATTAGTTTGTTAATAGTTTAGCTTATGAGTGGGGGAATTGAACCGAAGTTAGGGGTCTCATCGGTGAAAAAGCGCCCCTAAGTTCGGGTTAAGTGGGGGAATTTGTGATTAACTTAGGGTATTCCAACAAATAAAACCCGCAAAACGTTCAACGTCCCCCCTTCAGGGGTTTCTTTAAAGAGGACTCCATCAAGGAGTCACTACGAACGTTCGGATGATTTATTTGTTGGAATACCCTTACCGGAAACACAGGAAGAAATAAGTAGCGGCATTTGTTCCCACATTTTAGGAAATTTCTATCCGGTTTTCGGTGTACCCTTTTTAGGTGTTGGCATTACTGATGAAGTTCCGCCCAGTGGTTAAAGAGGGCTAAACTTTCTTCTTTTAAAACTTCTTCTACTAATTCCACATCACTCCCAAATTGTTTCAATTCTCGACAGGAAAGGTTGAGTTGAGTAAATCCGATCGCACAAGCATCCGCTATCCGAGTTCCAAATACAATTTTATCGATTTTCGCCCAATAAATAGCGGTAAAACACATCGGACAAGGTTCACAAGTGCTATAAATCACACAACCGGATAGGTCCATAGTATTTAATTTTTTAGAAGCCGCGCGAATGGCATGAACTTCGGCATGGGCTGTAACATCAACGCTACTGGTACAGATGTTATGCTCACAGCTTATCACTTCACCGTCTTTGACGATACAAGAGCCGAAGGGATCTTCCCCTTGGTTGACTCCTTCCATTGCTTTGGCGATCGCCAGTCTCATAAAGTGTTCATCACTTTTGATTTGACTTGTCATATTAATCCCTTTTTTCTCTATTCGGATTTTTTGAATACCTATGATTATAACGGCAGAGGATAGAATTGTCCTGTGCTTTTTTTAATAAAAATCCCTCAGTTCAGAACTTGCCTAATTCTATGCGACTGACTTCTTTGGATGTGTTTCGCGGCATGGCGATCGCCAGTATGATTCTGGTCAACAACCCGGGTAGCTGGCAGCAGGTTTATCCCCCCCTCCTCCATGCACCCTGGCATGGGTTCACCCCCACAGACCTGATTTTCCCCGCATTCCTGTTCATCTCTGGGGTGGCAATGGCTTTTTCCTTCGCCAAATACACCGACTCCCCCAGTTCCCCCCCTGCTGCTCCTGTTTACTTCAAAATCCTCCGTCGTGCGGCGATTCTCTTCGGTTTAGGCTTATTTTTGAACGGATCAACCCTGGTCCTGAAGACTTTACTTCAGGGTCAACCCCTGGATTTTGGCACTTTGCGGATTATGGGAGTGTTGCAGCGGATTAGTTTAGCCTATCTGCTGGGGGCGACTGCTATCCTCAACCTCTCCCGTCGTCGTCTGGGATTCCTCTGCCTTGCCATTCTCCTCGGATATTGGTTCGCCCTCACCCAAATTCCCGTTCCCGGTTATGGTCCTGGGGATTTATCCCCCAAGGGTGCAGGAACCCTCGTCGCCTATCTCGATCGCCTGATTTTGACACCCCCCCATATTTTGGGCGATGGCAGCTTTGAACCCGAGGGATTACTCAGTACCCTCCCCTCGGTCGTGACCACCCTCCTAGGCTTTTTGCTTGGGGATTGGTTGCAGAAACAACCCGTCACCTCCCTCACCAGTCTCAAAATGGCGGGAGTTGCCGTGGTGACAATCGTTACCGGCTCACTCTGGGGCCTAGTTTTCCCCATTAACAAACAACTCTGGACCAGTTCTTATGTTGTTTTAAGTGCCGGTTGGTCCCTCCTCTTATTGGCCGCCTGTTACGAAATGGTGGAGGTCCGCCAATGGCGAAGCTGGGCTTTTCCGTTTAAGGTGATGGGACTCAATGCCATCTTTGTCTTCGTTGCCTCGGGGTTTCTCGCCCGAATTTTGCTCTTTACCCCCGTCAGTAGCGCCACCGAGGCCCCCAGTCTCTACACCTGGATGTATCGCAATGGGTTCGTCCCCATTTTGGGCGAACTCCACGGGTCTTTTGCGATCGCCCTCATGACCCTGCTCTTCTGGACCTGGATTCTCTGGGGCCTCTACCGTCGGCGCTGGTTCTTCAAGCTGTAGAGGCGTCTTGCAGCCCCTACCCGGCACCCTGAAGGGTGGGGCTATACGGACGAAGCCTGCCTACGCAGGCTAAAACAACAACCCGCACCCTGAAGGGTTAAAACCTTCGCAAATGCGATCGCCCGGGGAAAGATTCACAATTATTAACACAAATCTTCAGGATGGCGATCGGCCTAGAGATTTCCTCTGGATCCAGCCCTTTCTACCCCATTTCAATCCCAACATCGCCGGTGCGATCCCCCGGGTCCATCGTGATCCCAAGTCCGGGTATCAACAGTCGTTGTCATAGAGTAGCCCGCGCAGGCGGGCTTTGTTCGTATAGCCCCACCCTTCAGGGTGCGGGTTTCTATGATCACAACCGGATTCCCTTTTTGTTATTGTCACTCTTTTTATAACTTAATCACCCTAAAACTTCATTTAAAAGAATTTACAGACTTGAGAAGCACTCAGAACCGATAAAAGATAAAAATAATCTTTTCTAGTTCTAATTGCTCCTGTTAACACCCCCATTCATTCCTCCAACCCCTTTACCTTTGTGGGGAAAGTGAACAATAATTGCCATCAACAGGGAAAAAACCCATTAGAGGGCCAACTCATCGGATCCAACCGGAAAGAAGGCCCAAGCAGAATAAGACACAAACATTTAAGGAGAGCAAAAGCGTGAAACTCGCAGTTTACGGAAAAGGTGGTATCGGTAAATCTACGACAAGCTGTAATATCTCCGTGGCCCTCGCCAAGCGCGGTAAAAAAGTTCTACAAATTGGCTGTGACCCGAAACATGACAGCACCTTTACCCTCACCGGGTATCTGATTCCCACCATCATTGACACCCTGCAAGAAAAAGACTTCCACTACGAAGACGTTTGGCCGGAAGATGTGATTTACAAAGGCTATGGCGGCGTAGACTGTGTAGAAGCTGGTGGCCCTCCTGCTGGGGCCGGTTGTGGTGGCTATGTGGTGGGAGAAACCGTCAAACTGCTCAAAGAGCTCAACGCCTTTGATGAATATGATGTGATTCTGTTTGACGTGCTCGGGGACGTGGTTTGTGGTGGATTTGCCGCACCGCTCAACTATGCCGACTACTGCGTAATCGTCACTGATAATGGCTTTGATGCCTTATTTGCCGCCAACAGAATTGCTGCATCGGTTCGCGAAAAAGCTCGCACCCATTCCTTGCGTTTGGCTGGGTTAATCGGTAACCGGACCTCGAAGCGGGACTTGATTGATAAATACATCGATACCGTACCCATGCCGGTTTTAGAGATTTTGCCCCTGATTGAAGATATTCGCGTGTCCCGGGTGAAAGGCAAAACCTTATTTGAAATGGCCGAGAGTGACCCTTCCCTCAACTATGTTTGCGACTATTACCTGAATATCGCGGACCAGTTGCTCTCTTCTCCCGAAGGCGTCGTCCCGAATGATACTCCCGATCGCGAGCTATTCACCCTGCTGTCTGACTTCTACCTCAATCCCGTCAAGGCTCCTACCCATAGCCCCGAAGGCGAACTTGACCTGATGATGGTTTAGAAATCTGCACGAATCATGACGAGAATGGAGGGGGTGTTGAGAAAGTGGGTATGATTCAGTACGAGACAATCGATCTATAAAGAATACAACCTACTTGTTTTCAGCAACCCAGAGGGATAGGCGTTATGGCATTTTTTGAAGAATTCTCTGCCACTTTAAAGAATCAGTGGTTGAAATATTTTGAAGACAACCGTGACTGGCTCCACCTGCATACAAAGTTGGCAGCGGTGAACACTCCTGACGGCGGCAAACGGCCTCCCTCTTACTTCATTCTGGGTGTGATGAATGCCTTAGAACCGAAGTTAGCGCAACTGATGTTGCCTTTTTCGCAGCTTAATCCCGATCCAGATACCTTGATTGAGGTCATTGGTCTCAATTTTGACCCGGATATCGCCCTCGGTAGAGGTCCCGCAACTCCGGCATCGGCAACAACGGGAGGTCATAAAGCTCCCCCGGTGGTCCCCCAGACCCCTCCGGCCCCCCCGCCATTTGTAACGTCTCCAGAGGCAGCAGTTGCTCAGGCTGCTGCGGTGGAACAGTCTCCAGAACCGGCTGTCACTCAAACACCAGCCTCCAGCGATCGCGACTATGACGATCCCGCTCTTTCTGTTGCGGCATCGGTCTTTGGTGACGAGGCGATCGCCGAAGAACAATCTTTTGATCCCCTCGGGGAAATGGAGTCCCCAGACCTGGAATCTGATGATTTATCCGGCTTTGGCGAGACCCTCTCCCCGCAAGTCCAGATAGAAGTCACGGAAGTTTCTGTGACGATCGCCGAAGATCTCTCTCTGAGTGATCTCTCTTCAGGATCCTCCAGTGATGATGACTTTGGGGATATGGATTTAGGCGGTCTGGATTCAGAATCCTCCAGTGATGATGACTTGGGAGATATGGATTTAGGCGGTCTGGATTTAGACTCCTCCAGTGATGATGACTTGGGAGATATGGATTTAGGCGGTCTGGATACAGAATCCTCTGAGGATTTAGGGGATATGGATTTAGGCGGACTGGATACAGAATCCTCCACGGATGATGACTTTGGGGATATGGATTTAGGCGGTCTGGATACAGAATCCTCCAGTGATGATGACTTTGGGGATATGGATTTAGGCGGTTTGGATACAGAATCCTCCACGGATGATGACTTTGGGGATATGGATTTAGGCGGTTTGGATACAGAATCCTCCAGTGATGATGACTTTGGAGATATGGATTTAGGCGGACTGGATTCAGAATCCTCCAGTGATGATGACTTTGGGGATATGGATTTAGGCGGTTTGGATTCAGATGCCTCGGATGACTTGGGAGATATGGACCTCGCCGGATTTGATGAAGAGACCGACGAGAGTGCGATCGCTATGCCAAATCCGTTTGGGGAATCCGTCCCGGACGACCTGGGAGACCTGGATTTAGGCGGGTTGGATTCAGACTCCACCGCCAATGATGACCTAGGAGACCTGGATTTAGAGGGATTTGGAGACACAAGTTCTGACGATGACCTTGGGGATTTGGATTTAGAGGGATTTGGAGACACAAATTCTGACGATGACCTCGGGGATTTAGACCTCGATTCGTTAGGAGATGATGACTCAGAAGATGCGTTTGGTGATGTCGATTTGGATGCGTTAGCCGATGAAATGGACTCTGAAGATGATTCAGAAATGTCCGATCTTTTGAATGACTTGTAACGACTAATTCAGCACCAACAATTACGAGAGGAGAATCAATTCCATGACTGTTGCTCCATCTGAATCACTCACCTTTGAGTGTGAAACCGGCAACTATCATACCTTTTGCCCCATTAGCTGCGTGGCGTGGCTTTACCAGAAGATAGAAGATAGTTTCTTTTTAGTGATTGGCACAAAAACCTGTGGCTATTTCCTCCAGAATGCGATGGGGGTGATGATCTTCGCCGAACCGCGCTATGCGATGGCGGAGTTGGAAGAGGCAGATATTTCGGCCCAGTTGAACGATTATGAAGAGTTAAAGCGGTTGTGCTTACAAATTAAGCGCGATCGCAACCCTAGCGTCATCGTCTGGATCGGCACCTGCACCACCGAAATCATCAAAACCGACCTAGAGGGTCTCGCACCGAAACTGGAAGCGGACCTCGGCGTTCCCATCGTCGTAGCGCGTGCCAACGGCTTAGATTACGCCTTTACCCAAGGCGAAGATACCGTATTGGCGGCAATGGTCCAACGCTGTCCCGAGAAGGTCGAAAAAGAGGAAGAAAAACAAGAACGCAACGCCATTCAGAAACTGCTCAACTTCGGTAAACAAAAAGAAGAAGTGGTGGCAGAAGAAGCGGAATATGCGAATCATCCTCCGTTGGTGCTATTTGGGTCCTTACCCGATCCAGTCGTAACGCAACTCACCCTAGAACTGAAGAAACAAGGGGTGAAAGTTTCGGGATGGTTGCCATCTAAGCGCTATACCGAACTCCCGGCGATCGCCGAAGGGGATTATGCCTGTGGTGTTAATCCCTTCCTCAGTCGCACCGCCACGGCATTCATGCGCCGTCGTAAAACCAAACTGATTGGTGCACCGTTCCCGATCGGTCCCGACGGCACCCGCGCCTGGATCGAAAAAATCTGTTCCGTCTTCGGCATCGAACCCGTCGGATTAGAAGAACGGGAAGCCCAAATCTGGGCCAGTTTGGAAGATTATATCCAACTGATTCGCGGTAAATCCGTCTTCTTCATGGGAGACAACTTACTAGAAATCTCCCTAGCGCGCTTCCTGATCCGTTGCGGCATGACTTGCCAAGAAATCGGGATTCCCTATCTGGATAAACGCTACCAAGGACCCGAACTCGCCTTGTTAGAAAAAACCTGCCATGAGATGGGTGTTCCCTTGCCAAAAATTATCGAAAAGCCCGATAATTACAACCAACTGCAACGAATTCACGAAGTGAGACCGGATCTGGTCATCACCGGAATGGCCCACGCCAACCCCTTAGAAGCACGAGGAATCAGTACCAAATGGTCGGTCGAATTTACCTTCGCCCAAATTCACGGATTCACCAACGCCCGGGATATCTTAGAGTTAGTCACTCGTCCCATGCGTCGGAATAATTCCATGAAAGACCTAGGCTGGGACCGCTTAGTAAAAGAAGAAGCCCAAGTATAATCTAGGAACATTCATCACTTAAACAAGAGGGTGGGCTTTGGTCCACCCTTTTTGTTGTTTTGTCCCCCGTTCGTAGTAACGATTTCAGTCGTTCTTTTCTTAGTTCGTAGTAATGTAACCCACATTCCGCAGGTAAAATAGGAGAGTTGAGGAATATTTTAAAACCATGACAGACATAGCATCTGACATCATA
>NZ_JAMXFD010000047.1 GCF_025370875.1 Laspinema palackyanum D2c | reverse complement strand
GACCGTACCTACCGTATTGAGTTCAAAATACATACTTACAAGTATCCGCCTGACTAAGTTTTGTCAGTCAACCAGGTTGCATCCTCACCCGGTTTTTTGATGTTTTCCCCGTTCTTCCCCGTGGATTCGGCATTGATTAAGAAAATCAACAAAATCTCGACCCTCTCGAAATTTTGAGTTTTAATAGCAGAGAGACTCTAGGGACGGCAGGACCTACCCTCTCTATGGATTCAAGAAACAATGGTCCCATCTGTGCCCCCCATCCGGGGACAGAACCCCAGAAGATCTGATCATATCCTTCATTCTCTTTGGTGATAAAAATGCGTCTAATCCGTAGAACTTGGACGTGGTTTATTTTAGGTCTGCTACTCTCATTTACCATAGCAGCCTGCAATTTGTTTCAAACTGCTTCAACCTTTAAACAACTCCCAGCAGTAGCGCCCCTAGCAACGCCGCAACTCCCGGACTGGATCGAAGAAATTTCCCCCACCGGAGAAGCCGACCCCTTGGCGCAAATTCGCATCCGGTTTAAAGACCCCGTAATTCCTTTAGAAAGTCTGGATTCACCGGAACAAACGGCCAAACTCAATCAATTTCAAATGACTCCCGAACTCCCGGGGCAATTTAGATTTTTAACCCCCCGGATGGTCGGATTTCAGCCCGATGAAGCCCTGCCTAAAGCCACTCGAATTCAAATTACTCTCAAAGCCGGTTTCGCTGATTTAAACAACCATCAACTCAGCCAGGATTTAGCCTGGACCTTCAACACCGAACCGATTAAACTCACCAATTTACCCACCAGTGACCCTCCGGATGAATATACTGAACCCGAATGGATTGACCTGAAACAACCCCTGGAATTTACCTCTAACGTGCCCCTGAATCTGAATTCTCTGAAACAGCACGTTAAATTAGTTCCCGTAGGCAGAAACGAAGGGGTTTCCCTGCAAGTCGATTCTGTGGACTCTGAGGAGGATTTAACGGCGAGTTCCGCCTTAGAATTTGACCCCTCTTTGCGGACTTGGACCTATCAAATTACCCCTCAACGGGAGTTAGAAAAAGGGACAGCTTACCGAGTGGAAGTTTCCCCCGGATTAGAGCCCGCCCGAGGAAACTTAGTCAGCGATCGCCCCTTTAGCAGTCAGGTTAAAACTTATGAAGCGTTCCAATTCCAAGGGATAGAATTGTATGGAAAACCCGACTATGGGTTTGCCTACGGACGCTTTCTGAATGGAACCCCTCAGTTAAAGTTTAATAACTGGATTGACCCGGCATCGTTGGAAAATCAAATCACTATCAATCCGCCCCCTAAAACTGAAGCCAAGCTATTACAATCATATCCCAATTCTAACCTAGTTACCCTCAATCCTTGGGTTTTAGAACCGGCTACTCAATATACCATTAATATTGGGTCAGAAGTTCAGGATAAATATGGACAAAAGTTAGGGAAACCGATTACGCTAAATCACCAAACCGGAGATTTAGCTGCAGAAATTTGGGCCCCTTCAGACTTAAATATTTTCCCCACGGGCAAAGATTTAGAATTGACACTTTCGGCAGTTAATCTACCGAATTCGGCCTATAAAGCCGCCTATCGAATTGTCGAACCGACGGATTTAGTCTTTACCGATTCCGCTTATCCCCGAGGGAATGAGACGGACTTGTTACCAAACCCCAGTAATTGGCAAACTTTCCCCATTTCATCTCTTCCTAAAAATCAGACGGCTACCGTGGCGATTCCCTTACAAGAACGCCTGGGTAGAAGCACAGGAATGTTAGCCTATGGGATTCAAGCGCGTACCAATTCTTATCAAGAAGAGGGGCAACAAAAATGGAATGAACCTAACTTTTATGGGATGGTTCAACTCACCAACTTAGGCGTATTTAGTCAGTGGTTTCCCGATACTGGACTGGTGAAAGTTAATCATCTGTCTGATGGGTCAGCCGTTGGCGGTGCAAGGGTGGAAATTTATCAATCTCAAACCAATGCTACCACGCGATCGCCCGTGACTCCCTGTGCCACCGGAACCACCAATGCCACCGGAATTTTAGTCTTAAATTCCCAGCAGGTGCAACGCTGCCGCCAGAGTGCAGAAGACCCACCGGAATTACTCGCCGTCGCCCGAGAAAACCAAGATTGGGCCTATACCCGCATTTGGCAATATAGCGGCGCTTATGGATATGGCATTGATGGCGGATGGAATGCCGGAAAACCCCTATCTCGCGGGACAATTTTTAGCGATCGCCAACTCTATAAACCCGGAGAAACCGCCGAGTTCACTGCCGTCGCTTACTATCTGGAAAATGGCGATTTAATCCAGCATAAAAATGCCGCTTATACCGTCACCTTGCGCGACCCCGACGGCAACGCAACCGCCCTGGGAAGCCAAACCACCAATGAATTTGGCACCTTTTCTTTAGAAGTTCCCCTCGATAGCAGTCTGCCTTTGGGATACTATTCCATTGTCGCCAAATCCAACAACGAGGTAGAACTCAATGGAGAATTCCGCATTGCTGAATTTAAACCGCCGAACTTCCAAGTGCAACTCGCCCTGGATAAAACCTACGCCCTGAGTAATGAAAAAATCCAGGCCAAAGCAGAGAGTAACTATCTGTTTGGTTCCCCAGTTGCCGGGGGAAATGCCAAATATTACATCACGCGATCGCCCGCTGACTTCACCCCTCCCGGTTGGCCCGGATTCACCTTTGGTCGCCAATGGTTTTGGCCCGAAGAACAACCGGAAATTCCCAGTGAAGTCCTCCAACAAACCGCTATTTTAGACAACAGCGGTTCCAATACCTTAAACTTCACCATTGACCGGGATTTACCCTATCCCATGACCTATCGGATTGATGCAGAAGTCACGGATATTTCTAATCTTTCCGTTGCTAATTCTCAAAGCGTAACTGCCTTACCCAGCGACAAATTAATCGGTGTGAAAAGCAACTTTGTCGCCGATGCCGGGAAACCCTTTTCCATCGAGGCGATCGTCACCGACCCCACCGGAACTGCCGTCAACGGACAAACCCTGCGGGTGGAACTGCAAAAAATGGATTACAGCAGCGTCACCCGAGTAGTCGAAGGCAGTCGGACCCCCCGCTATCAGGTGGAATATGAAACCGTCGCCACGGAAACTGTCAAAACCGGCAATACCCCGAAAACCGTCTCTCTCACCCCTCCCGAAGCAGGTTCCTATCGGATTCGGGTCAACCTTGCCAACGCCAAAACCGACGCCACCACCACCGATGTGCAAATTTGGGCCACCGGAACCCGGGGAGTAAGTTGGGGACGACGTAGCGATCGCGAGAACTTCCTAGAAGTCAAACTCGACAAAGACAACTACCAACCCGGTGACATTGCCACCGCCTTAATCCAGTCTCCCTACCCCGAAGCAGAACTCTACTTCGCCGTTGTGCGAGATCAACCCTTGTATCAAACCACCACCAAAGTCAGTGGCGGTGCACCGCAAATTCAATTTAAAGTTACCCCGGAAATGCTCCCCAATGCCGCAGTGGAAGCAGTCCTCATCCGCCAAGGACCGCCCTTAGACCAAGTGGAACCGGCCAACTTGGAAGATTTGGTCAAAATCGGGTTTGCACCGTTTAAAACCGATTTAGGGGAAAAATATCTCAAGGTCCAAGTCACTCCCACCCAAGCAACGGTCCAACCCGGGACCCAGGAAACCGTCCAACTGCAAGTTACCGACAGCCAAAATCGTCCCGTCCAAGGCCAATTAACGGTGATGGTGGTCAATGAGGCTGTCTTACAACTCACCGGATATCGTCCCCCTAACTTAGTGGATACAGTGTATGCAGAACAACCGATTTCCACAAGCTGGAGTGATAACCGCTTCAATGTTGTGCTATCTCCCCTGAGTTCTCCTTTGCAAAAAGGCTGGGGATACGGAGGCGGATTTTCTGCCGGTTCAGGAAGTACCCGAATTCGCACGGAGTTTAAACCCTTGGCCTATTACAATGGGTCCGTGATGAGCGATCGCAACGGACGGGCGACCGTGAGTTTCTCACTTCCAGATGATTTAACCACCTGGCGAGTCATGGCCGTTGCTACAACAACAGATATGCGCTTTGGAAATGGAGAAAATACCTTTATTTCCAGTAAACCCCTGATGGCAACTCCTCTATTACCGCAATTTGTGCGACCCGGCGATCGCTTCTCAGGCGGTCTTGCCATCACCAACACCACCGGAGAAAAAGGCCGCTTACAACTCCAAGGTTCCGTGAGTGAGAACCTGAATTTTGCTGACAAATCTGCCAATACTCAAACCTTGCAAACCCAGGCCGCAGCGGGAACCCGCGCCTATCGCTTCCCCATGCAATCTGCCACCACTGGCGAAGGAACGGTGCGCTTTGTCAGTCAACTAAACCGGGAGGGAGATGCCTTCGAGGTTCCCTTATCGGTCCGACAACTCACGGTCAGTGAGACGGTTGTTGATACCGGAACCACCGAAAATCAGGTGAATATTCCCCTGAATATTGACAACAACGTGCTACCGAATGTGGGAGGATTACAAGTTGACCTGGCCTCAACTTTAATCCCCGAAATTACAGCATCAGCGCGAGATATATTGGACGAGGATAGCTTACCCTTTTTAGAACCCGCGGCCTCACAACTGGCCGTTGCTGCTAACCTGCAAATTCTCGGACAAAAGTACCGACAAGCATTAGGAGAATTTAACCCCACCGAACAAGCAAACCTCGCCCTCGATCGCCTCCAAAACCTGCAACTCCCCGACGGTGGATTTGCCAGCTATCCTGGACAAACCCAATCCGACCCCTTCCTCACCGCTTATGCTGCGGAAAGTTTATCTCAAGGGAAAACCGCCGGATTTGCAGTGGATGAGGGAATGGTCTCACGTCTGCGCGGATACTTACAAAAAACCCTTGCCGACCCCGGACAATATTCCTATTGCACCAGTCAATCCTGTAAAAACCGCGTCCGTCTCGGCGCATTAATGGCCCTCTCGGAACTGGGAGAACGGCGCAACGACTTTCTCGCGGATATATACGCCCAACGGAATGACTTAGATGCCGTCGCACAAACCAAACTGGCGCGCTATTTAGGACAATTCCCAGACTGGCAAACTGAGGCGCAATCTCTCTCCACTCAACGCTTTGAAACCGTCGCCGAAACTGGGCGATCGGCCACGGTGAACCTGCCTCAAGGATGGGGATGGTTAAGTTCCCCCACCACCGCACAAGCACAAACCCTCCGCTTGGCGATCGCCCGAGAAACAAACCCCACCCAACGCGATCGCCTCCTGCAAGGGTTACTCAACCAACGCCGTCAGGGAACCTGGGAAAATCGCTACGCCAACGCCGAAGCACTTGCTGCCTTAGTCGCCTATAGCAATACCCAACCCACTCCCCCCAACTTCACCGCCACCGCCACCCTAGGCGGCAATACCCTAGACTCGATGCAGTTCCAAGGGTATGACAATTCCCGGCAATTTATCCAAGTAGCAATGGATAGCATCCCCAAAGGACAAACTAACCTCACCCTGAATAAAACCGGGAATGGCACGTTGCACTACTTGGTAGAATACGGATATCGGTTACCGGGAAATCAACCGGGACGGTATAACGGATTGCGAGTCGAACGGAAAATCAGTCCAGCAGGAAGCGACAAGGCGATCGCGCAATTTGGGTTAACAAAACCGGATAAACCCCTAACAGTTGCTGCCGGACAAGTGTTTGATATTGGGTTAGAAATCATCAGCGATCGCCCAGTCGATCATGTCGTGATTACAGACCCGCTACCGGCCGGATTTGAAGCCGTTGATAGCAGTTTCCAGACCACAACTTCATCCATAAAATCGGCACAAAGTAGCTGGGAAATAGGCTATCAAAACCTCTATAGCGATCGCATCGTCGCTTATGCCGATCGCCTACAACCGGGAGTTTACACCCTGCATTATTTAGTGCGATCGGTCACCCCCGGCATCTACGAATGGCCCGGTGCCCATGTTCATCTCCAATATGCCCCCGAAGAGTTCGGGCGATCGGCCTCCTCTAGCTTGGAGGTGAAAGAGTAAAACCCATAAACCGGCGGGGGTTCAAACGATTGGCGGCCTGATAGCTAAAGTCGGTTAAAACCGACTATTGTCTTAATCTATAAGGCAAGGTTTTCAGACCAACCGTAAATGAAAGGGTTAAAATGGGTAAAAGACAATTCAAAGCCGTTCCCGGTAAGTAAGTTTTTCAGTCGGTTTTAACCGACTTAAGCGATTAGGCCGCCAATCGTTTAAACCCCCGCCGGTTGGGGCGGTCAAGTTTAACCCCCACCCATTATTACCAATCTCTATCCCCAAACCAACCATGATTGCTATAAAATCTGATGAACCTATCACTCCCGAAGAATACTTAAAACGCGAACGTCATAGCCCCATCAAACATGAATATCTTGATGGGGAAGTTTACGCAATGGCAGGCACAAGCAAAGACCATAATATTATCAGTGGTAATCTTTATATCTTCTTGCGAAACGCTCTTAAAAACTCTCCCTGTCGTACCTACTTTGCAGACCTCAAAGTAAGGATTAATGAAGGAAACCGCTTTTTCTACCCTGATTTAGTAGTCAATTGCGACCCCACTGATCAGCAAAATGTTCTCTATGTAGACACCCCGACAGTCATCATCGAAGTATTATCCGAATCCACGGAATCCTTTGACCGGGGTAAAAAGTTCCAATGTTATCGGACTATTCCCAGTTTACAAGATTATATCCTCGTCAGTTCTCAGGAGTATGTCGTAGAAATATTTCACCGAATAGAAGGCGATCGCTGGATGTTAGAAACCTATCAAGGATTATCTGAAATAGCAAAAATTGCCAGTCTTGACCTCAACCTCCCCCTCTCCGAAATCTACGCGACCCTAGACTTGACCCCGGTAGAAAATCCGGCCTCCTTAGAAGAGGAAAAAAAACCCGGTTTCTAGGACCAGGCACTCCTGTGTCCTCTCGATTCATCGCTCAATCAACAGGGTTTCTGTGAACTGTGGTAGAATGGCACGACTAGAACGGGAATGTCATACTAAATCCGGTGGTCAAAAACCTACTTTAACAATGACAGCCCGTGCAGGAGAGGGTCCATCCGGTGAGCCTCCAACCTTGAGGGTGTTTTTTTAAGTAGACATAATGAATACCAGATTAGGTATAACCCATCAATCGGAAACAGACAGAACAATGTCCTCTTCTAGTCCCTCCCCGACATTCCCCGACATTCCCGGCTACACTCTCCTCGAACAGTTGTACCTCGGTTCCCGGACCGTTACCTATCGGGGCATCCAGCAGGCAGAACAGCGGCCTGTTGTCATCAAACTCTTGCGGCAGGAACGTCCCAGCTTTGGCGAATTAGTACAGTTTCGCAACCAGTACGCGATCGCCCAAACCCTGGACCTTCCCGGTATCCTTCAGCCCTTGAGTTTAGAACCCACCGGAAACAGCTATGCCTTGATCATGGACGACTGGGGGGGAGTCTCATTAAAAGACTATAGCCAGCAGTATCCGTTAACTCTGGCCCAAATTTTAGCCATCGCCATCCAGGTGGCCCAGATTCTCCATGACTTACACCAACAGCGCGTCATTCATAAAGACATCAAACCCGCTAACCTCCTGATTCACCCCCAGACTCAGGAAATCAAACTCATCGACTTTAGCATCGCCTCCCAACTGCCCAAAGAAGTCCAGGAAATCCAAACCCCCAACACCCTCCAAGGAACCCTCGCCTATCTCGCCCCAGAACAAACCGGGCGGATGAATCGGGGGATCGACTACCGCGCCGATTATTACGCCTTTGGGGTCACCCTCTACCAACTCCTCAGCGGCCAACTCCCCTTCCGCGCTGACGATCCTTTAGAGTTAATCCACAGTCATATCGCCAAGATACCCACCCCCCTGCATCAGGTGAATCCCAGCATTCCCGAACCTGTTGCCGCCCTGGTGGGGAAACTGATGGCTAAAAATGCCGAAGACCGCTATCAAAGCGCCCTTGGCATCAAATATGACCTAGAACACTGTTTAGCGCAATGGCAACGTCAAGGGGCCATCAGCCACCTGGAACTGGGGCAACGGGATGTGAGCGATCGCTTCCTGATCCCTGAAAAACTCTATGGCCGAGAGGCCCAAGTCCAAACCCTGCTCAACGCCTTTGAGCGCGTCAGCCAAGGCCCCTCAGAAATCATGCTCGTGACCGGGTTCTCCGGTATCGGCAAAACTGCCGTGGTTCAGGAAGTGCACAAACCCATCCTGGAAAAACGGGGCTATTTTATCCAGGGTAAATTTGACCAATTTAAGCGCAACATCCCCTTAGATGCCCTGATGCAAGCCGTTGAAGACCTGATTGAACAACTGCTTTATGAACCCGATGAGCGATTGAGGCGCTGGAATGCTGCCATTTCCGAAGTTCTGGGGGACAACGGACAAGTTCTGATTGACGTCATCCCCGAACTGGAACAGATTATCGGTCCCCAACCCCCCGCTCCGGAACTCTCAGGAACCGCCGCTCAAAATCGCTTTAACCGCCTGTTACAGCAGTTCATCGAATGCTTTGCCCAACGGGAACATTCCCTGGTGATCTTCCTCGATGACCTCCAGTGGGCAGATTCCGCCTCCATCCAAGTGCTGAAATTACTGATCAAGGGACAAGGCTCCGTGCTCCTGTTGGGAGCCTATCGAGATAATGAAGTCTCACCGGGCCATCCCCTCCTCCTGGCCCTGGATGAACTGCAACAAGCTCACGTTTTCGTCAATACCATCCACCTCGGACCGCTCCAGTTCCAGGATATCAACCAGCTTGTGGCCGATACCCTCAACTGTTCCCTAGAATTGGCTCAACCCCTGGCAGAGTTCACGGCGCGCCAAACCCAGGGGAATCCCTTTTTCATTAGCCAGTTTCTCAAAACCTTACATCGGGATGGCTACATCACTTTTAACTCCCAGCAGGGCCAATGGGACTGTGAGATTCGCCAAATTGGCACTCTCTCCCTCACCGAGGATGTGGTGGAATTTCTGGCGGAACAATTGCAAAAACTCCCTCCCGAAAGCCAATCCGCCCTCAAATTAGCTGCCTGCATCGGCAACGAGTTTGATTTAGCCACCCTCAGCATGGTTTCGCAGCAAGCCCCCCGGGAGGTGGCGATCGCCCTGTGGGCTGCCTTACAAGAGGGGCTAATTTTACCCACCACCGCCCTGTACCAATTCTTTCAAGATGTCGAATCCTTGGGGTTAAGCCCGGATATCAATCCCAGCTATCGCTTTCTCCACGATCGCGTTCAACAAGCGGCCTATTTCCTCATCCCTGACAGCGACAAACCCGCCACCCATTGGCAAATTGGGCAACTCCTCCTGCAACGCGGCGATCGCCAAGCTCAAGGGGATAAACTCTTTGATATTGTCAATCAACTCAACGCCGGAACCGCCCTGATCACCACCCCCGCCCAGCAGCAACAGGTGGCGGAACTGAACCTAGAGGCGGGACGCAAAGCCGTCGCTGCTGCTGCCTATAAAACCGCCGCCACCTACTTCCAAGCCGGAGTGGCCCAACTCCCTCCCCAGTCTTGGGAACAACTCTACGACCTCACCCTGAAGCTCTATAGTAATGCCGTCGAGGTGGCTTTCCTCAACGGGGAGTACCGGGGGATGGAAGAACTCGCCCAGGAAGTTTTAGCCCATGCTGAATGCTTCCTGGATCAGATTCCCATCCATGACATCAAAATCCAAGCCTATATCTCGCAAAATCGCTTACCGGAGGCGTTAGCCCTAGGGAAATACGTTTTAGCCCAGTTGGGCATTCATTTACCCGATAGCCCAACCCCCGAGGATACAACCCTAGCTCTGGAGCGGGTTGAGACTCGGCTCGCCCATCGCCCGGTGCATCAGCTTCTCGATTTGCCCGAGATGGAGAACCCAGAAAAACTGGCCGCCCTGGGGATTTTAATCACCTTAACTTCAATTACCTTGGTCGCCTATCCGAGTCTATTGCCCCTGGTGATTTGTGAGCAAATCAGCTTATCTCTAGAGCAGGGCAATTCATTCGGGGCTGCTGTGGTTTATAGTTTTTATGGGATGATTCTCTTGAATTTGGGTCAGTTTGCCCAGGGTTTTGAGTTCGGACAACTGGCGCTGGAGCTACTGGAAAAATTCAATGCCACAAGCCTCAAAGCTAGAGTTTTAAACATGGTCTACGTGACGATTCTCCCTTGGCAACAGCCCTTAAGAGACTGTCTCCCAGCGTTGCAAGAAGGGTATCATGCAGGGCTAGAAACCGGGGATTTTGAATATGGAGCCTATTGCATTTTACATTATCATGAATATGAGTATTTTTGTGGTGAAAATCTGATTAAATTAGGGGAAAAGCTCACTCAATATAGTCCGGCACTAGAGGAAATCAATCAACGCAATTCCCTGACCTATCACGAGATTTATCGACAGGCGGTTTTGAACCTCCTGGATGCGCCGGAGCAGCCTACGGAATTAGTGGGAGCAGCCTATAATGAACGGCAGTCGTTACCCCTGCATTATCAGGTGAACGATCGCTATGCGCTCTATCAGGTATATCTCCATAAACTGATTCTCTGCTATCTGTTGGGTGAGATTGAGCCAGGACGGGAATTTGCCGATTTAGCGAAACCTTATATTAATGGGGTTACAGGGATGTATTTCGGCTCCGTCTTTTATTTCTATGATTCCTTGGTGCAGTTAGCGGACTATAGCCATCTGCCCAAAGAACAGCAACAGGGAATTGTAGAGAGGGTTCAGGAAAACCAGGAGAAACTTCAACGATGGGCCGAATCTGCCCCGGTGAACTTTCAGCATAAGTTTGAGTTAGTGGAAGCGGAACGGTATCGGGTGTTAGGTGAGAATATGGCGGCGATGGAGGCGTATGAGCGGGCGATCGCTGGTGCGAAAGCGGCCCAGTACCCCCAGGAGGAAGCCCTCGCCTGTGAACGCGCCGCCCAGTTTTATCAAGCTTGGGGTAAGGACAAAATCGCCCAGGTGTATCTCACTGATGCCTATTATGGGTATATCTATTGGGGGGCGAAGACCAAAGTGGCGGATTTAGAACGTCGTTATCCTCGCCTACTTGCACCGATGCTCAATCCTCAGCGATCGGTGGGGTCGATGATGGAGACCTCTTTAGCCACTCAGTCTATCACCTTCACTCAAACCGCGACGAATCAATCCTCTAGTGCGGACAGTAGCACGCTCTCGGTCAGTCTGGACCTCGCCAGCGTCTTAAAAGCCTCTCAAACCCTGTCCGGTGAGATGGATCTGAACTCACTTCTAGCGAGGCTGCTGGAGATTGTTCTCAAGAATGCGGGGGCGGATAAGGGGTTGTTGTTGATGCCCCAGGGGAGCGAATGGTTTATCGAGGCGATCGCCACTCTGGAAGCGGCCCCTCGTGTGGAGTCGATTCCCCTTGATGGTTATCCTGAGATTGCCGAAACCCTATTCCATACTGTTCGCCGCACCCTCAAGCCGATGGTGATTACTGATGCAGTGGTGCATCCCCGGTTGAGAGGCGATCGCTATGTGAGGGAACAGCAACCGAAGAGTTTACTGGGGATTCCCATCGTCCAACAGGGAACTCTGATGGGGGTGCTGTATTTGGAGAATCAGCAGACGATAGGCGCATTTACAGGCGATCGCGTGGAAACCTTACAAATTTTAGCCGCTCAAGCAGCTATCTCCATTCAAAATGCTCGCCTCTATCAACAAGTTGCCGACTATTCCCATACCTTAGAAGCAGACGTGGAGCGCAAAACCCAAGCCCTCCGCCAAAAAGCCCTTGACTTAGAAGCCACTCTCACCCACTTGCAACAAACCCAATCCCAACTGATTCAAAGTGAAAAAATGTCCGCCCTGGGTCAATTAGTCGGTGGCATTGCCCATGAAATCAACAATCCCATCAACTTTATTCATGGCAATCTGGCCCATGCCGCACAATATATCACCGATTTATTGCGCCTGATTGACTGTTATCAACAGGAATATCCCCCAGAAAATGCCGAGGTGCAAGCGTTAATCGATGAAATTGAGTTGAGTTTTATCTCCGACGACTATCAGAATTTATTTAAGTCCATGAGAACCGGGAGTGAGCGGATTAAAACCATTATTCTCAATCTTCGTAATTTCTCCCGCTTGGATGAGTCGGATATCAAAACCGTGGATTTACATGAAGGACTAGAAAGCACCCTGATGATTTTACAAGGGCGGTTAGCGGGAAACCCCAAAACTCCTCCAATTCAGGTGGTGAAGGAGTATGGAACCCTTCCGGGTCTGTCCTGTTATGCCAGTCAAATTAATCAAGTCTTTTTAAGTCTGTTAAGTAATGCCATTGATGCCTTGCAGAATTTCCAAAAAGCGGAGGTTCAACCGACAATTCGGATTCAAACTAAGTCCTTGGATTCTGATGCTATTGAGGTGACCATTTCCGATAATGGCAATGGGATTGCGGAGGAGATTAAAGAGCATATTTTTGAACCCTTTTTCACGACCAAATCCGTGGGACAGGGAACAGGGTTAGGGCTATCGGTGAGTTATGCCATTATCTCCCGTCATGGCGGTTCTCTCACCTGTCAGTCGCAATTTGGAGTGGGGACGGATCTGGTGATTCGGCTGCCGGTGTCTTAGGATTGGAGGGATTTTGGGGTTGATGGGTGATTGGAGCAGTTGAGTGGTTGGTTCAGGGAGATTTCACAAACAAACTGGGCTGCTGTGAGGTGTGGGGTTAAGTGTATGACTATCGATGAGCTAGGATGAAAGAGGAAGTTTAACCCCCTCAACATTTATTATAGCGGTCCCCACAGTTATGAGGTATAGTATTAAGGAGTGTGAGCAAGATGCTCACACTCCTTAATACTTAATAGCACACTGAAAGGTGCGGGTTGTGGCTTTATACGGAATTCGGTTGTGATAGGTCTTTAAAAACAAGTAGGCCCTTCGACTCCCTTCGACTGGCTCAGGACAGGCTTCGCCCAGCTCAGAGCTCAGGAGGCATTGCCCACCTGCACAGAAAGGTGGGCAGTGCCCTACTTTTAACTACTTTTACCAACCGGATTCCGTATTAATTGCTGGCGCTGCCCACTTCCGGTTGGGCCGGTTTTCTCACAGTTCTGACGGGGATTTCAATGATGAATTGTGCCCCTTCTCCCAGTTCCGAAGCACAATACAACCGCCCACCGTGTTTTTCTACAACAATTTGATAACAAATCGACAATCCTAAACCCGTTCCTTCTCCAACACCTTTGGTGGTAAAAAAGGGATCAAACAGACGGTGACGGATGCTTTCTGGGATTCCGGTCCCATTATCGGCGATCGTAATTCTCACCCAGTGCGAATCTAAGGCAGCGGTGCGAATGGTAATCCTCGGGCCCAGGACATTTCCCCCATCAGGGGTCATTGTAGCGCCTTGAAACCCCTCATGGAGCGCATCGATCGCATTACTGATAATATTCATGAACACCTGATTTAGCTGACTGGCGAAACATTCAACTTCGGGTAACTCACTATACTCTTGGATAATTTCAATGCGCGGACATTGGGCTTTAGGCTTGAGCCGGTTTTGCAAAATTAATAAGGTACTGTCAATCCCCTCATGAATGTTAACCGCTTTCATATCTGATTCATCAATCCGAGAGAAATTTCTCAAGGTTAAAACAATCTGCCGAATCCGTTCGGCCCCGAGTTTCATCGAAGCAATCATCTTGGGCAAATCTTCCGCCAAAAAAGCGAGGTCCATCTGTTCACTAAATTCCTCAACCTCGGAATTTGACTCAGGATACGAGGCTTGATAAAGACGAATTAATGCCAATAGATCCGTGGCATATTCGTTAATATAGGTTAAATTGCCATAGATAAAGTTGACTGGATTATTAATTTCATGAGCTACCCCAGCCACCAATTGCCCCAGACTAGACATTTTTTCAGTTTGAATCAGTTGGGATTGGGTTTGTTTGAGTTCAGATAAAGCGGTTTCCAGTTCCTGCGCTTGCCGAGTAGCCGTGGCAGTGAGTTCTTCTTGTCGGGTAAATGCGGCTTTTAATTCCGCTTCGGCCTGTTTACGCGGGGTGATATCTCGTAAAATCACGATATACTCGATTTGATCCCAATTAGTCCGAGAAGAAAGGGAGACTTCCACCGTTTTTTGAGCGAATGATTCGGCTGAAAATTGCTCCTGTGCAAAGGCGATCGCCCTGGGGTTGACAATCTGCTCACAACGGGTATGCCAAAACTGGGGAGCGTCCCTGAGTCCGGGTAAGAGTTGGGCCATTTTCACCCCGGCTAAGGCTTGAGCCGAGACCCCAAATAGGGCACAAGCGGCAGGATTTGCCCGGGCGATCGCCCCGTGCTCATCAATCACCATAATCGGATCGAGGGCAACGTTAAATAAGTGTTCCGTGGCTTCTTGGGCTTCCACAATTGAGGCAATTTGGGGCAAAGTCGTCCAACAGGCGATCGCCACGCCGACCAATGCAATACTGAGTAACAACAAGACATAAAGCTCACTGGCGGCTGCTAAACCACTCCCTTCAACCACTGTCCGGACCACCCAGCCAACCGTTAACGCCCCACAGATTAAAAACAGTAAAACACCGACTTGTAAAACATCAAAATTTTGGAACTGTCCTGAACGGCGACGGCGATAGAGCGCAAACCACCACTCAGCCCGAAATAAGGGAACAGAACGGCGTCGGATTAACCCATCAACCACGAGAATCGTGGGAGGGAGCAATAATCCCATCAGCCAATGGTTCCACCCCCAGGCGAACCCTCCAACTACCATCACTAAACTTTCAACGATCAGGAAAAGCAAAGACAAACGGGGCCATTTGACCTCCGGGCGATCGCGATTGAGCCATAAACTCAAATGCACCGCCATCATCGAGGAGAGATATCCCGTACCCGCCACCATCACCACATGGGAGACATCCCCCCACAGCAGGTAAATCAAACTCAAGATAAAAGTGAACAATAACCCCGGTCCAAACACCCCCCGAGATGACACGACCCCAAATACGGGGGCCATATACCCGTCAAGGGCTAACTGATACAAAACCCTTGGGGCGTTAGCAATGGCGGTAGTTGAACTGAGCAAACATCCTGCCGAGAGGAGGAACGTCACCAATGTCGAAGCTGCTGATCCCCAAAAGGGTTTAGCACCTGCTACTAAATGCAAAAATGTATTATTCCCTAAACTTGGGTCACTGGCTAAACGCATCAAAATCCATGAGCCACCCACATAGACAATGGGCAATAAAACAGCCGCAAAAGATAAGGTTTTAAGGGTGCTTCTCGGATGCCGACTATCTGCAACAAAAGAAGAGGCATTTTCACAGCCATAGGCGGCATAAACGGCAACAAAAAACCACTTTGCCCATTCGACCCAGTTAAACTGACCCCAATCGCTGGGTAAAATGCCGGGACTGGCTGGCGCAAAGGTGAGCCAACCCAAACCTTGCAAGCCAAAGGTGATCAAAAACCCGATCGCCGGGATGATAAAACACAGGTGCAAAATGCCTAAGGTTCGGGTGCCACTAAATGCGACAATATAGGGGATGACGGTAAATCCGAGCCGCAAGAGATTTTCTGGCACGGAAATACCCACCGGGTTTAAATTGGCAAGCACTAAGTCCGAGAGGATGATGGCATTCATGGGCGGTACGGAAACCCATCCCAGCCAATAACCGACTGCCCCATAACGGGCTGCGATCGGATATTTTGCCAGTAGTCTGGCTGCATAATTGGGGGTTCCACCGGACATATCGGGCCAACGCATCCCCAAATGTTGGACTTGGAGGTTGAGTAAGATGCCAATAATTGCGGCAGGAATCCAGACAAAAATGGCTTGCACTCCCAAAGCGGCATTCATCGCCGGTGCGGGTCCCAGCCATAATAAGAGTCCGCTTAAGCCAAAACCCCAAGTTTCTAGAAAACTTAAGCTGCGTTTGAGTCGAACCAATGGCAATGTTTGGGTTTCCATGGGAAAAGTACCAATTTTGATAAGTATAGGATCACGATAGGCGATCGGTCTGTGTCTTTTCACGGTATCAAATCCCCTATTGAAGTGTTTGAGACTGTAAATGAGCCACCCTGCCTGGTGTGACCTGATTAGGCGGGCCTTTTGAGGCGATCGGTCCCATCCGTTTATTTTGGCGTGGTTGCGGAGTTTCTCCTTTGCTTTTGTAGGGTGAGGGGTAGCCCAATTGCTCATGGGGTGGGGTTGCAAAAGGCGATCGCACTCAAATGCAGCCCTCATAAAAACTAAGTCACTCAACCTAATTATCACTAAATTGGTTAAATTTTCAATCCATCGCTCCCCGAATAAACCGAGTCCGGACCAACAATTCTCATCCGCTCAGGCTGAAATAAACGCCAATTGTCAGAATGGTATGTATAAAATTATATACCCCCTAAAAATTCCCGCATCCAAAGCCACTCAATCTGTTGTACTCACCCTAAATAACCTCTTTCCACCCCTAGAGTCCAGACCCCAGACGTCAGTTCTCCCCACCCCCAAATCACACCCCCTCCGTGAAAATCCGTGAACTCAGTGGTTAAACTCCCCAAATCATACCCCCTCCCTATTGCCATCTGTCCCCGGGAAGCGTAAAATAGAGAGTTCTGACCGAACAGGAACCATTATGAGCAAACGAGTCCAAGTCGTACTAAGTCAAGATGTTAAAAAGCTGGGTAGATCCGGCGACCTCGTAGAAGTGGCCCCCGGTTATGCCCGGAACTACCTGCTACCCCAAGGCTTTGCAGTTCGTACCACCCCTGGTATTCTCCGTCAAGTGGAACGCCGCAGAGAATTAGAACGGCAACGTCTGCTGGAAGAAAAACAACAGGCACAATCCCGCAAAACGGCCCTGGAAACCATTGGACGCTTTACAATCTCCAAATCTGTTGGGGAAGGGGATGCGATTTTCGGGACCGTTACCGATCGCGAAGTGGCGGAAGTCATCCAAGCGGCTACTAACGAAGAAATCGATCGCCGTGGGATTACCCTGCCTGCTATTAGCAAGACTGGGTTCTATAAAGCACAAATCAAGTTACACCCCGAGGTTACCGCTGAAGTCGAAATTCAAGTGGTTGCGGGTTAAAATTCGGCGACTTTCCCAGGCGGAATTTCTCTCATGCCTGGGTCAAAATGGTCCCGAGATTTGTACAATAGAAAAGACGCGATTTATTTCTAATCCGAATAAATCGCGTCCGGTGCATCCAGACGAAATCTGAGTACAAATCGTGGCTGAAACCTTAAATTTCCAAGGCTATAGCGATCGCCTCCCTCCGCAAAACATCGACGCGGAAGAAAGTATTTTAGGCGGAATTCTCCTCGACCCGGAGGCCATCACCCGAGTCCTAGACCGACTGCCGCCGGATGGATTTTCTATCACCGCCCATCAACAGATTTACAAAGCGGCCATTGCTCTCCATTTCCAAGGCAAAGCCACAGATTTAATGACCGTCACCAGTTGGTTAGCCGACCATAAACTCCTCGAACAAGTCGGCGGACAAAGCAAACTGGCCCAACTCGTAGAACGCACGGTTTCGGCAGTCAATATTGACCAATATGCCGAACTGGTGGTCGATAAATATATGCGCCGCAAATTAATTCAAGGGGGACATCAAGTCGCTGAGTTAGGATTTGATACCACCACGGAATTAGCCACCCTTCTCGATAAAGCCGAACAAACCATTTTCAGCCTAACTCAGGACCGTCCTCAACAGGGTTTAGTTTCGATTTCCGAAACCCTGATTCAGACTTTTGAAAATATTGAAATCCATCAACAGGGGTTAGCTTTACCTGGGTTAACTTGTGGGTTTTATGACTTAGATGCCATGACCGGGGGTTTGCAGCGGTCTGATTTAATTATTATAGCTGGGAGACCGGCGATGGGGAAAACCAGTTTTGCCTTGAACCTAGGGCGCAATATTGCCGAATTTCATAAATTACCCGTGGCGGTATTTAGCCTAGAAATGTCCAAGGAACAACTGGTGCAACGGATGTTGTCTGGGGAAGCGGGAATTGAAAGTAATCGACTGCGATCGGGACGGATTGCTCAGAATGAATGGGAAGCCTTAAGTATTGCGATCGGGAATCTCTCCGAGTTACCCCTGTTTATTGATGATACTCCCAATATTACCATTACCGATATTCGCTCCAAATGTCGGCGACTGCAAGCAGAACAGGGGGGACAAATGGGATTAATTCTCCTGGATTATTTGCAGTTAATGGAAGGCAGTAGCCCGGATAATCGGGTCCAAGAGTTATCAAGAATTACCCGAGGATTGAAACAATTAGCGCGGGAGTTAAATGTTCCCATTATTACCTTGTCCCAACTCAGTCGGGGGGTAGAAGCGCGAACGAATAAACGCCCGATGATGTCCGATTTACGTGAATCCGGTTGTTTAACTGGGGATAGTTTGATTACCTTGGCAGATAGGGGGGTAGATGTACCGATTCGGGACTTAGTGGGTCAATCGGGTTTTGCCGTTTGGGCACTCAATCCAGTTACAATGCAGTTAGAACGGGCGATCGTGAGTCATGCCTTCTGTACGGGGGTCAAGCCTGTTTTTAAACTCACGACTCGCCTAGGACGTCAAATTCGAGCAACTGGGAATCATCAGTTTTTAGCCATTGACGGATGGAAGCGACTGGATGAGTTGCAGAAGGGCGATCGCCTCGCGTTACCCCGTCAATTACCCAGTTCCTCGGTGCGATCATATCGTCATCCTGAGTTAGCATTACTGGGGCATTTAATTGGGGATGGATGCACCCTACCTAGACACGCGATCCAATACACGACAAGAGAGAAAGACTTAGCTGATCTGGTTGTTTCTTTAGCGGTTGAAGTGTTTGGGGACCTCGTAAAGCCTCGAATTGTTAAAGAGCGAGACTGGTATCAGGTCTATCTTGCCGCCAGCTACCACCTCACTCATAAGGTCAGAAATCCAGTGGTGATCTGGTTAGAATCGATGGGTGTGTTTGGTTTAAGATCTTATGAGAAATATGTTCCTAAAATGGTGTTTGAACAACCCCCAGAAGAAATCGCCCTTTTCTTGCGTCACCTCTGGAGTACCGACGGTTGTATTAAAACCAGCAAAGTAAAAAATTCTTATCCGGCTGTTTACTACACTTCTAGTAGTCCCAAACTTTCCCAAAACGTTCAGGCCCTCTTACTCCGACTGGGTATCAACGCTCGACTATCTGTTAGTCCTCAACCGGGAAAAGGTCGGGAACAGCATCAAGTTTGGGTAAGTGGAAAGCCAGATTTAGAAAAATTTATCACCCAAATTGGTGCAGTTGGCGACTACAAACAGCAAGCACTTCAAGAAGTTGCTAACTATCTCGAAGTGCGTTCCGGAAACACAAATAGGGATGTGATTCCCCATGAGATCTGGAGAATGTATGCTGTTCCTGCCATGCAGCGTTCTGGGAAAACGATACGGCAGATGCAGGCTCAACTCGGGGTTGCTCACTGCGGAACAAGCCTTTACAAAAAGAACGTGAGCCGCGATCGCGCTGCTAAACTTGCTACGGTGGTTCAGTCAGAAGAGATTACTCGGTTAGCGAATAGCGATGTTTACTGGGATGAAATTGTGGCGATCGCACCCGATGGAGAAACCGAAGTGTTTGATTTAACAGTGCCAGTTCATCACAATTTCATTGCCAACAATATTATTGCCCATAATTCCATTGAACAAGACTCGGATATTGTGGTCATGCTCTATCGTGAAGAGTATTATAATCCTGACACCCCAGACCGAGGAATTGCTGAAGTGATTATTACCAAGCATCGGAATGGACCAACTGGGACAATTAAGTTGCTGTTTGACCCCCAGTTTACCAAGTTTAAAAATTTAGCCAGACCGCAACAACATTATTAAGCCAATGGAAACGATGCAAGCTCACCCCAACCGAGGCTATTTCATGAACAGTAGGCATTGCCTCCCTCTACTTATGCCGCATTAACAAACGTAGAGGAAGGCAATGCTACGCCTGAATTTTAAGCAATTGGGGACCGGACGCGATGGCCGATGTCTCGGCGATAGTAGGACCCATCGAAATGGATTTGTTCTACGCCTTGATAGGCTTTGGCAAAGGCATCGTCAAAATCTGTGCCGATCGCAGTAACGCCGAGGACTCTTCCTCCTTTGGTGAGCACTTGTCCGTTTTGGAGTTCGGTGCCAGCATGGAAGGTGACGGCCCCGATCGCCTCCGCTTGCTCTAATCCGGTAATCACATCCCCAGTTTTATAGTCTCCGGGATATCCTCCGGCGGCCATGACGACACAGGCGGAGGCTCCATTTTTCCAGCGCAGGGGAGGAAGTTCCGCTAGGGTTTGGTTGACGCAGGCGAGGAGAATTTCGTCCAGGGGGGTTTCTAAGAGGGGCAAAATAGCCTGGGTTTCGGGGTCCCCAAAGCGACAGTTAAATTCCAGCACTTTGATGTCACCTTCCGGGGAAATCATCAGTCCGGCATAGAGGACGCCGCGATAGTCGATGTTGCGATCGCGCAAACTGGCGATCGCCGGTTCCAAGACCTCCCTCTGCACCCGTTCCATCATCTCCGGAGTAACTAAGGGGGCCGGTGCATAGACTCCCATTCCCCCGGTATTCGGCCCTGTATCCCCTTCTCCCACGGCTTTATGATCCTGGGCCGGAAGTAAGGGGCGCACGGTTAAGCCATCGGTAATGGCTAATACGGAGGCTTCTTGACCGATCAAGCACTCTTCAACCACGATGCATTCACCGGATAGGCCAAATTTGCCTCCAAAGGATTCGGCGATCGCCGCTTTGGCTTCTTCCACCGTTGCCGCCACCGTTACCCCTTTCCCAGCGGCTAATCCATCGGCTTTGACCACAATCGGCGCACCCTGTTCTTCCACATAAGCCAATGCCTGGGGGATTTCTTCATCGGTGAAACTCTGCGATCGCGCCGTGGGAATTCCCACATCTTGCATAAATGCTTTCGCCCAGGACTTGCTCGCTTCCAGTTGTGCACCGGATTGAGAAGGACCAAATACGGGGATTTTTTCCTGGTGTAAGTAGTCGGCCATTCCCATTGCTAAGGGCACTTCTGGGCCAATCACGACTAACCCAATTTCATGGGTTTGGACCGCCTCTTTAATACCATAAAAATCTGTCGCTGTCAAGGCTAAATTTTGGCAATTTTCTAAAATTGCCGTGCCTCCATTTCCGGGCACACAAAACACAGTCTCAACCGTTTTAGACTCCAACAGTTTCCAAGCAAGGGCGTGTTCGCGGCCCCCATTTCCCACAACTAAAACCTTCACTGTTCCCTCGTTTAGCACTTAACTTGATCTCTGAGTCGGCCATAATGGTGACCCAATCGATTTTATGCTAGAACGGGATAGCTTCTTTAGGGTGATTTGCATTAATTTCTCTTCAACTGAACCTATGGTGAATTTATGACGATAAATATTGTGACGGGTGTGGGGGGTTTTGTTGGGTCTCATTTAGCTGAGGCACTGCTCGATCGCGGGGAACGGGTGATTGGCATTGACCAATTCAACGATTATTACGACCCGCGCTTAAAACGCCAGAATATTGCCTCCTTTGCAACCCATCCCGCCTTTCAACTGATTGAAGCGGATATCCAGTCCTTAGACTGGCGATCGCTGCTTGCCGATGTGGATTTCATCTATCATCAAGCGGCACAAGCTGGGGTCCGCGCCAGTTGGGGAGAGGGGTTTCGCGCTTACACCGAACGCAATCTCAACGCCACCCAAATCATGCTAGAGGCGGCGAAGGATGCTAAACAACTCCAGCGCTTTGTCTTCGCCTCTTCTTCCTCAGTTTATGGCAATGCCGAAACCATGCCGACGAGTGAAGCAATTTGTCCGGCACCTGTGTCCCCTTATGGGATTACTAAGCTGGCATCGGAACAATTATGTGTGTTATATCACCGCAATTTTGGGGTGCCCGTGGTGGGATTGCGTTATTTTACCGTCTATGGTCCTCGTCAGCGTCCGGATATGGCATTTCACAAGTTTTTTAAAGCGGCATTGGTTGACGAGGCAATCCCGATTTTTGGAGATGGACAGCAAACCCGAGATTTTACTTATATTAGTGATGCGGTTGCTGCTAATTTAGCCTCAGCGAGTTCCAAAGAAGCTTCTGGGGAAGTCTTCAATATTGGCGGTGGTTCTCGGGTGTCGTTAGCTCATGTGATTGATACGATTGAGGAAGTAATTGGACGTCCCATTCGTCGCAACCATATCGAGTCGGCGATCGGGGATGCGCGTCACACCAGTGCAGATGTTTCTAAAGCACAGCGTCTCATCGGATATCAGCCGCAAGTCCCTCTCAAAGAGGGATTAACCCACGAATGGGAGTGGATTCAATCCCTTTATCAGTAAAGGATTTTCATCTCCAGGTCGTTCTCTTAAGTTCGTAGTAACGACTTCAGTCGTTCTCTTCTCTTAAGTTCGTAGTAACGACTTCAGTCGTTCTCTTCTCTTAAGT
>NZ_JAMXFD010000046.1 GCF_025370875.1 Laspinema palackyanum D2c | reverse complement strand
AAACTTTAGGTTGAGAAGCCTATTAAATTGGATGTTTACTTAAGTTTTAGCATACCCAGTACGGGAGAACCTGAATTAGAAGGGTATGAACGGTGGGATAATACGTTTTATGAACAGTCGGAAAAATTGCGATATTTAATTCAAAGCCCGGACCAACGCGAGACTCTCAAACAGATTATTGAATTAGGCGATCGCGTTAATGAATTTGACCGACGCTTAATTTCTTATATTAAACTGGGCAAAATGAATAAAGCCGAGCAAACCGCTCGCAGTGGAGAAGGCAAACAGGCTGCCACCCGCCTGAAAGAACTGGTGGAAAAGTTTACCGCCACTGAACAAGTGATTTTAGCTGGGAGAACCCAAGAGAGGGCTGATGCCTTGGTATTTCTGTCTCAAGTCGTCTTTGGAACCGCCGGAATCACCACCCTGTTAGGAATCATCATCGGCGCAAAAATTTCCGCAGCGATCGGCCAAAAAATGAACCAACAAGCCGCTGCGATCGCCAAATCCGCTGCGGAAATTGCCGCCACCATTGAACAACAGGAACGCAGCGCCGTCTTCCAATCCGCTGCCACCAGCGAAACCACTACCCACCTCGATCGCTTAAGCTTCTCCTCTCAACAAGCAGCAGAGGAAACCACCCATTCATCCGCCTGTGCCGATCGCGCCCTCACCCTCACCCATCAAGGTGCCACCGCCGTCGCCCAAACTTTAGCGACAATGGCAACCCTCGAACAAAAAGTGCAGGATATCGCCGGGGAAATCGGCTGTTTAAACCAAAAAACCCATCAAATCGCCGAAATTGCCCAATTAGTCGCCCAACTAGCCACCCAGACGAATATGCTGGCTTTAAATGCTGCGATCGAAGCCGTTCGTGCCGGGGATAAAGGCAGAGGATTTGGGGTGATTGCCACTGAAATCCGCAAACTCGCCGATCGCAGTAAAGAATCCGCCGATAAAATTCACCTCCTACTCGCAGATATCGAAGCTACCCTCCGTTCTACCATCAAAGTCACCCAGGAAGGAACCACCACCGTCAGCGCGAGTAGTCAGATTACCCAACAAACCGCTGAGGCATTTCGAGGCGTTCGTGAAGCGATCCATCAAGTCGTTGCCAGTACCGCCGAAATTTCCATCGTCGCTAAAGAACAAGTCACCGCAATCCACCAAGTCCTAGACGCTACGAATACCATTGATACCTCGGCGCGAGAAAATGCTGCCGGAATCACTCAAGTTAAAATCGCCATCCAACAACTCAATGATGCAGCCCAAGCATTGGAAGCAATGGTCTAGTAGAATGCGGGATGAAATTGGACTTTTTAACCCAGGGTTCTCTATCAATTCCGGCATCGCTCTCCAGCCTAAAGCCTGTATGATTTTCGATTTCCTGAATCTTTTCCTGATTTTAATATGCTTAAAAATCATTCATTATTCCGGCCAAATTCCCTCAATTTTCACTCAAACTTTTGCAGTTGTGGCCAGGTTCATTCCCCAGGAAACTACTTTATTAATTCCCCAGCCGATGTCCTCAATTTGAGTAAGGCTGGGGAGCAATTTTCCAACCCTTCTGTGAGCCAGCGCGTCACCGGAAATCATCACTCCCCTGAAAGCCCCCACCGCCGGGAACCGCTGCTCAATCCTGTAATAGCCGAGTCGCAACCCGAGGTGGCTTCTGCGATCGCCCGATTTGGGGGACTGGATGCGGTGATGGCTTCCGCCTATGGAATTGACCCCGAGAGTGGCATTCAAGATATCCTGCCTAATCGTCCATTTACCAGGCGGAAATTTTTACAACAAGTTGCCATTGCTGCGGCATTGACAGTGACAACAAATTGTGCTAATCCCGACCCAAAAGAAGCCGATTTATCCCCCATGAGCCGGTTAGAAAAAACCCATCTGAAAATCGGCTTTATTCCCATCACTTGTGCCACACCGATTATTATGTCCCAACCCCTGGGATTTTATCAGAAATATGGACTGAATGTAGAACTGGTAAAAATGGAGAATTGGGAACAGGTCAGAGATTCAGCAATCGCTGGGGAACTCGATGCCTATCATCTGCTCTCCCCCATGCCCATTGCCATGACCTTGGGCCTGGGTTCTCAACCCTTTCCGATTAAACTGGCCAGCATTGAAAATATCAACGGTCAAGCCCTTGTTTTGGCATTAAAACATCAGGATAAAGTTAAAGAATCTAAAGATTTTAAAGGGTTAACCCTGGGCATTCCTTTTCCCTATTCGATGCATAACTTATTATTGCGGTATTATCTGGCCAGTAATGATATTAATCCAGACCGAGATATTAACATTAAACAGGTTCCGCCCTCCCAGGCGATCAAATTAATGAAAGCGGGAGAACTGGATGGCTTTCTGATGCCCGATGGCAATGCCCAACAAGCGGTCTATGAAAAAGTCGGGTTTATTTACCTGCTGACCAAAGACCTATGGGATGGACATCCCTGTTGTTCCTTTGCAGCATCTAAACCTTGGATTGATAAACATCCCAGCACCTTTCGCGCCTTGAATAAAGCGATTATTGATGGCTGTAATTATGCCCGAAATCCAGGGAATCGGAGGGAAATTGCCCAAGTGATCGCCGCCCCGGAATACCTGAATCAGCCGCAATCGGTGTTAGAAGCCGTCTTAACTGGAACATTTGACGATGGATTAGGTAATATCCGGACCGTGAGCGATCGCATTGATTTTGACCCCTATCCCTGGAAAAGCTTTTCCTACTGGATTACCGCCCAGTTTGCCCGATGGGGAATGGTGGAGGAGCAAAACATCTCCCACGAGGCGATCGCCGACGAAGTATTTCTCACCGGATTAGCCCGACAACTCGCCAAACAACTGGGCCAAACCCCACCCACCATCATCCTCCGGTATGAACAACTAAAATTTGGCCTCTTCGACCCCAGTGAACCCGACGCCTACCTGCAAGGGCAAATTCAAAAACATGGATTTTAAAACCGTTCGGGAACAACCCGAACGAGGTGCCGATTAGAATGAATGATCAAGAACTCCGAGGAAATGGCATCCCCGGGGTCCCTGTGGCGTCCAGATAAAATAGCCGATTGAACAAAAAATAGCTGTAGACTGACGACGACTTGATAGGCGATCAACACTTCACCCTAAAATCAAAACAATCTCAAAGCTAAAATATCATGACTGTTGCTAGAACGATTTGTCTCGGCTTTCTGGTGATAATTGCGATCGGCACCATTCTGCTGCTGCTGCCCGTCTCCACCAGTGATGGGACCTGGAACAATTTCGTCACTGCTTTATTTACCGCCACCTCTGCCGTCTGCGTCACCGGCTTAATCGTCGTCGATACCGGCACCCATTATTCTGGATTAGGCGAATTTTTCATTGTCTTGCTGATTCAACTGGGTGGACTCGGTTACATGACCGCCAACACCTTTTTACTGTTGCTACTGGGACGGAGATTGGGATTGCGGGACCGGGTCGCCATTCAACAATCCTTAGATACCGCAGAAATGTCCGGGGTGGTCCCCTTGGTTCAGTCCATTATTGCCATGACCCTAGTCTTTGAACTCACCGGGATGTTCGTACTCCTGTTGATTTTTACCCCAGACTTCGGCTTTAACTATAGCTTGTGGCTGTCAATTTTTCATAGCATTAGCGCCTTTAACAATGCTGGGTTTAGTTTGTTTGCCGATAGTTTAATGGGCTATGCCGGATCCATCCCCATGAATTTGGTGATCACCTTCTTGGTGATTTTTGGGGGGATTGGCTACCAAGTCATTATGGAACTGTATCTGTGGCTGCGCGATCGCATTTCCAGAAATCCCGAACGGGTCGTCTTTTCCCTTCATTTTAAAATCGTCACCAGTACCACCCTATTACTCCTGATTCTAGGCACGATCGCCTTTTTCTTCACCGAATCCTCAAATCCCCGGACCCTGGAAAATGTAGATTTCCTCGAACGGCTACTCTGTGCCTGGTTCCAGTCCGTCATCACCCGGACTGCCGGATTTAACAGTATCGATATCGGTCAAATGACCACAGCGGGCCTGTTTATCGCCATTGCCTTAATGTTTATCGGGGCCTCTCCAGGCAGTACCGGAGGCGGCATCAAAACCACTACAGTTCGCATCCTAACAAGCTGCACCCGTTCCGTACTCCAGGGACGCCACCAGGTACTCTGCTTTGAACGCCAAATTCCCCCAGAACTGATTTTAAAAGCCGTTGCCGTCGTCCTCAGTTCCCTCGGGGTCGTCGTAGTAGCCACCATTTTGCTGGCAATCAGCGACCCCAAAATTGAATTTATCCAACTTTTCTTTGAAGTCATCTCCGCCTTTGCCACCGTCGGTTTATCGATGGGTATCACCGGAACTCTCTCCCCCCTAGGCCAAGTGGTAATCATCGTCACTATGTATGTAGGCCGCGTGGGAACAATCATGCTCATGAGCGCCATCATCGGAGACCCCAAACCCTCCAACATCCGCTATCCAGAGGAAAATTTGTTAGTAGGATGAAGGGATTGGGGGAGATGGGGAAAGTTCGTAGTAACGACTTTAGTCGTTACCGCGTGACGAAAGCATTGGCTTTCGTCACGCCCATCTGAGGCCCGGTCTCCCCTCCCCAAGTAGGCGGTAGACCCTCGGATTGCTCCTGTTATGGCGATCGCCATTCCCTGGAGAGCAACGACTGAAGTCGTTACTACAAACATCCTCCCCAATCCCTCCATAAGTACAAATCTCCCCCGAAAGTTGGTACTCTAACAAAAGGAAATTATGCTCTTGCCGTCACGACCTCTCCGCTGAGGGGGCGCAATAGATTCCAGACCCTGGATTCAAAAGGCAGTTGGCGGCACTCACGAATGAGATGGCATTTCTCGTGGCATCTGAATCCATTGATTCCAATCCAAGGTAGCACCTGTGAATCTATCCTCTCTGAATTTCTTTCGCAATCTGCGTTCAGACAATAAGCAATTTGCCGTGATCGGGTTAGGGCGCTTCGGTCGCGCCGTCTGTGATACCTTACACGGATTGGGGTATGAAGTGCTCGCTATTGACGTCGATGAGAAAAAAGTCACCCAAGCGGTGAGCGAACAAATTGCAGCACACGCCTTGCAACTGGACACCACCGAACCCTCAGCAATTCAACAGGCAGGAATGACGGATTTCGATACGGTGATTGTCGCCATCGGGAATTTCTTGGCCCAGAGTATTATTACAACCCTTAACCTCAAAGAAGCTGGGGTTAAGCACGTTGTCGCAAAAGCTTCCTCGGAAATTCACATGAAATTGCTCAACAAAGTAGGGGCTGATCATGTGGTATTTCCGGAACGGGAAATGGGTTGTGCTTTGGCGCGTACAATCACCACCCCCAGTATCCTCGATCGCTTTGAACTCGACCCAGAACATAGCATCGTTGAAACTATCGTACCCCCCACATTCCACGGTAAAACCATTGCTGAACTCGAACTTCGCAATCGCTACGGTCTAAATGTCCTAGCCGTTAGTCAAGATGAAAAATTTGAGATTAATCCCCCCGCAAACCGGCGTCTCCTAGGGGGAACAGTGATGGTCGTCATCGGATCCAATAAGGCGATCGATCGGTTGAGACCTTGAGAACACTATCGGGGACAGGTAGCAGATTCGCGGTCTAGGACCCCAAAACAATCCTTGTAGAGATGCGAAATGTCGCGTCTCTACATTTATTTTTTCAAGGGTTAGGAATATTGGGGGCTGGGAGTTGAGGAATTAAACTATACTTAGAGCCTATAAGTTATCAAAAAATCATCCTTATGTTGGGTAAATTCTTTAAAAAACCCTCTGCCGAACTCGGCGATCGCGTTCCCCCCGGACAACATCTGGCGACGGGTTTTCCTGTCCTCACCTATGGGGATACGCCGCAAATTTCTTGCGATCGCTATTCCTTAAAAGTTTGGGGTCTGGTCGAACCTCAAACCTTTACCTGGGATGATCTCATGGCCATGCCCCAACAGGAGTTTACCGCCGATTTTCACTGTGTCACCCACTGGTCTAAACTCGATGTCAAGTGGAAGGGAATCAAAGTCCTCGATTTCATGAAGCACCTCAAGGTCGATGAGACAGCAATTTGCATCATGGAACATTGCTATGGCGATTATACCACCAATATTGCGATCGCCGATTTCCTCCGGGAAGAAAACTTTTTCGCCCATACTCTATTTGATGAACCCCTAAGTCCCGAACATGGCGGACCCCTCCGCCTCGTTGTCCCTCATCTTTACGCTTGGAAAAGTGCCAAATGGATTAACGGTTTAGAATTTTTAGCGGAAGAAGCATCCGGATTCTGGGAACGCAACGGTTACCACCGTCGAGGAGAACCCTGGGCAGAAGAACGCTACAGTTACTAAAGTTCATCTTCAGTCGTTATCCGATGTTCGTAGTAACGACTTCAGTCGTTATTTCCCAGTTCGTAGTAACGACTTCAGTCGTTATTTCCCAGTTCGTAGTAACGACTTCAGTCGTTATTTCCCAGTTCGTAGTAACGACTTTAGTCGCTTTTTATAAAGATAAGGCATAAATCCGGGACCGGGTTAAAGATCGCCCCGGGTGCTCTGAACAACAATAACCGATCGCCTTCGGGATCAGGATCTGCAGACCATAAAAATACCTGCTCCTGGGGTGAGGAGCAGGTTTTTCAAAGGAAGGTGTACCAGCATGTTTATCTTTCTGCTTCTATTGTGCAGTGAGTTTTCATCCTTGTCATCAGGAAAAATACGAGGGTGGTTTGTGGCGACATCCGTAATTTTGCTGAGGACTCCTCGAAAGGTTGGCGATCGGTTGCTTCCCTGATTCCAACGGTTGATCAGCAAAGCCCCAATTAAAATTTCCCTACTCTTGAAGAGGGCAATCCAGTCCAGGAAAGCCCCCTTCTGGATCTAACTTTTCGTTTCTTCTAGTCCGAGTCAGTTGGACTCGGTTTCATCCAAATTACAGACCCAGGGAAAAATTGCACGGATCATATCATCTAGGGTTGAGCTTTTACCCGCATCGGTCTAACCCAGTGCCTCATCGTCTTGTGGGGGATGGGGAAATATTTTGGCCATCATGTAGCGTGGGTTCAATTGTCCCGATTGCTGCCGGGGACCGTCGCCGCCATCTGGGGGTGCAATGCAAATGGCAGTTTGGTGAACTCCGACCATAATTGCCATGACTCCGTTGATGATCCCATCGATCCGTTCGATCAGGTTTTGAGCTTGCTCTAAATCCGGTGTCAAAATAAAAAAGGTTTTGACTCCCGTTGGGGAAGGCGCAAGGCCAAATTGACATTCTCTTAATAATTCCTGAGTCGGGCGATCTACGGAATCGTAGAAACGGTTGAACAAGGCTTGATAAAAGGATTCAGCAAGCTGGCGATCGCCAAAGCTGGGTTTATACAACATAATAACTCTCAAAGGTAACAGCGTTTCTAGGGCTTGAAAATACGGCTATGGTTCTAGTGTGGCCGTTTTTAATGTGACTCACTGCGATCGCTATCCGGGTAGAACGTGACTCTCATCAGAATTTGCAGTGATGCAAATCCGCGTCAGGTTGTGTTTTCCTCTCCGACTTTGCCGGGGTTTCACAAGGCTGCTTTTGCCTCCACTGTGCTTTTGCCGCCGTCGGCATTCGGGCAAACCGATTACAGATTCCTCCTCAAGGGCGGGTCCGCTGTGCGCGGAGCTCATTGATCCCGAGCGGGTTGTCTTGAGCAGTTAGAACTAATACCGGAAAGACCCCGCTAATATGTTTTCGTTCCAGTTCGACTCCTTTTACCCTGTAAGGAGCGAATTTTTGGGTGGCTTACTCCTCGACTTGGATCTTAGCTCGTTTTTTTACGATGTCCCTCAAGTTTTCAGGTTACTCCAAACCGGCGCAATCCGAATCCAACCTCCAAATCTGAATGATCCGTGGGTTAGAACGGCTTGGGTGTTCCTTGAGCACCGGGCTAAGGGAGGACACGGACCCCAACGGTTCCGAATGTCGCACCGCGATCGATTCTACTCCTATCTTTCCTCTTTTCGCTCGGTTATAAACTAATGTAACGATTTTTCTGGCCGAAAACCATAAGACTAAAGGTAGATACGATAGAAATTTCTATCATCAGGTATAGATTATCCCCTCTTTAGGCCCGCCGATATCTGTTGGATTTCCCGGTTAAGATGCGATCGCCACTGGATGTTGTGGCGAGTCAATCGGCCAAAACTTGTCCGGCTTTTATAACAATTCTTCTCCAGAATATTGAAAAATTTAAACGCTCATGGTCTTTCTTCAAAAACATCCTAGGTAACAAGTGGGGACTTTTCCCGGGCGCGATCGGTCTTTCGCCTCACTGCAATCCGGTTGAGGGGTGAGGTATCTGTTGTCGCGATCGCACGGGAATGGCTAGACTGTAATTTTAACAAAGATGGGGTGTTCAAGCCCCGATTCAAGAGGATAAACTATGGCAAATTATGACCTGCGAGGAGAACTCTATCGCGGCTGGATCGTCGTTCCGATTCTGGCAGAAGATATTTTTTTTTACGAATTTCATAGTCCCGAGGGATACCGGAATATCAACCTCAGACCCTTTGATACTCCCGAAGACGCGCTCGCCTACGCCCGAGATGAAATCGATCAGATCATTGAAATTTTTGCCAAAGCCGCTTAAAAAGGGCGAGTTGCAACAGCATCGATAAACTCATCCAAGTCCGTCGCCACCGTCTTACATCTATCAGACCAGAAACCCAGTTTCTGGTCCTGATTTTCAGTGGATGAGCAAAAATCCTCTCAAAAAAACCCGGTTTCTCACCCCCTCCTCAACCAGCATCCGAAATACTCAGTTTCTGGACCAGACGGCTTGATATCATCCCCATTCGGGTAGAAAACCCCGTTTTTGCTTCCCAGGCAGTTCAATCTCCGGATTGTACTTCTGCCTCTCAATAGCCTGATAAGCTCACCTTATCTGTTTGATTAGAAAAACTAGGGTAACAACCCCTTTACAAATCGTTACAAACTCGTTAATCTAAAAACATCATAACTACCTCGACAAACCAATAGCAATCATAAAACTATGACCACCACTTTACAGCAGCGCGAAAGCGCTAATCTGTGGGACCGCTTCTGCGAATGGGTCGCTTCTACCGAAAACCGCCTCTATATCGGCTGGTTCGGCGTGTTGATGATCCCCACCCTCTTAAGCGCTACCGTCTGCTACATCATCGCCTTCATCGCTGCTCCCCCCGTGGACATCGATGGTATCCGCGAACCTGTTGCCGGTTCTTTACTGTACGGAAACAACATCATCTCTGGTGCAGTTGTTCCTTCCTCTAACGCGATCGGCTTGCACTTCTACCCGATATGGGAAGCAGCCAGCTTGGATGAGTGGCTCTACAATGGTGGCCCTTACCAGCTCGTGATTTTCCACTTCCTCATCGGCATCTTCTGCTACATGGGTCGTGAGTGGGAATTGTCTTACCGCTTAGGTATGCGTCCTTGGATCTGCGTTGCTTACTCTGCACCTGTTGCAGCAGCTTCTGCAGTGTTCTTGATCTACCCGATCGGCCAAGGTTCTTTCTCTGATGGTATGCCTTTGGGTATCTCTGGAACCTTCAACTTCATGTTGGTGTTCCAAGCTGAGCACAACATCCTGATGCACCCCTTCCATATGTTAGGTGTGGCCGGTGTGTTCGGTGGTTCCTTGTTCAGTGCCATGCACGGATCTCTCGTTACCAGTTCTTTGGTTCGTGAAACCTCTGAAACCGAATCTCAAAACTACGGTTACAAATTCGGTCAAGAAGAAGAAACCTACAACATTGTTGCCGCTCACGGTTACTTTGGTCGTCTGATTTTCCAATATGCTTCCTTCAACAACAGCCGTTCTTTGCACTTCTTCTTAGCTGCTTGGCCGGTTGTGGGTATCTGGTTCACCGCTTTGGGTGTGTCCACGATGGCCTTTAACTTGAACGGATTTAACTTCAACCAGTCCATCATTGACTCCACGGGTCGTGTTGTGAATACCTGGGCTGATGTGATTAACCGGGCTAACCTGGGTATGGAAGTGATGCACGAGCGTAATGCTCACAACTTCCCCCTTGATTTGGCTGCTGGTGAAGCGACTCCGGTTGCTTTGACTGCTCCTGCTATCAATGGTTAATCTCTCAAAAGAATAGAAAAAGCGCCTCCAATTTGGGGGCGCTTTTTATTTGGGTATTTTTCCGACTGATATCAACCCAAGTCTATCGTGATGAGGCCGAAGGCATTCTCCCAAAGCGTTATCCCCTTTCTCCCCTTGAATAAGGGAACTCGCACTCCGTGGGATGAATTGGGGAATCCATCGGTGGTGGGTAGGGGATAATCAGGGGGGTTAGAGTTTCCGCAAACAGGGTAAACGCCGACTGCGGCGATCGGGTCGGAATTCTAAACCAAAGGTTTTATAATCTGCGGAACTCAGTACCCCGAACCGATTTAATTTGACGCTTCGAGCACCATCGATGCTAGAAACAACCGATTCTGGATCGCTGGCATCGCCGCCTAGTTTCTCAAATGCCTGTTTGACCGTGAGCCATTCGATTGTCCCCCGCTGGTTTTTGGTTGCAGCAGGGGTCGTGACCTCTGGAGTAGATTTAGCGCGAGTTCTACGTTTTGTGGGAGTGGGTTCCTCTGCCGGAGGCGCAGAAGCGATTGTTTTTGTTTTAGAGGTTTCTTTTGCGGCTGGGAGCTTTTTTTCGGTTTTAGCCTGACGCCGCCGTCCATTGGGAGTTTTGGTGGTGGTTTTGGTTTTAGACTGCTTAGAGGCCGGGGGTTCGGCAGGTTCTTTGGAGGCCGGAGGTTCGGCAGGTTCTTTGGAGGCCGGGGGTTCGGCAGGTTCTTTAGAGACCTTGCTTGCTTTGGTTTCCTTGACCGTGGAGGTTCTTTTTTGGCCTTTCGTTGCAGTTTTTGTGGTACTCGGAGTCTCGACCGGGGTCGGCGCTTCGGAGGAACTTAAGCCTTCTTCTAAGACGCTGACTCGTTTGGTTAGACGGGATAGAACATCGGAATCTAAACGATCCATGACGCTAGAGATTTTTACCTCTAGGTCTTCTAGTCGTTTTAGTAGGGTGGTATCAGGAGTTGTTGCAGGGGTTGCAGGGGTTGCAGGGGTTGCAGGGGTTGCAGCAGTTGTCGTCGGGGTGGGTTGAGCTACTTCTCCGGAAAAGACTTGTTGGAGAGCTTTAACCACGACTTCGGTGCGATTGGAACTGGTGGAGACAACAATCTCATCGATCGCCTCTAAGAGTTCTTCAGGTAGTCTTAAGGTAACTGGTTTGGTTGGCATTTTCTATAACGTCATACAGGGTTATCCCATCCTATAGCGTCTTGGGGACGTCATACAGGGTTAATTTGGGATTTATAGATCGAAAATACATCGAAGCGCGTCCACTTTTAGCAACGAATATTACTAGAAGGGTTAGATCGCGTTTCCGAATGTGATGAAAGGTTGCTCTGAGTTGGCAGCCGATCGCGCTTGTAGACGGACGTTCTCCCTGGGGAGTGCGCCGTTCTGTTAACCTTTATAACACGACTAGAAAACAGTTTCCTACTGACAAGTCTAGTTATTTGATGGGCACGATCGCCCTGGCGTTGAAGACATCCGGTTGAAAAATCCAGTGGCAAAGCACTGGGGGAACCCTGCTCCAATCTTTTTGTCCGTAAGACTTTCTGTCTTGCGCTATTGATTGGACCGATCGCGATTCAGCCGGTTGTCTCTCCTGTGGTATTGATATGGCTCTGCATCACCAATCCTGTTTTTTATTGTAAAGTGAAGCCGTTGATTTCGTCAAAAACTTTTGTTTTTTGATTAGCCGATCGCCACCGGAGTGCGATCGTCCGGTTATTTCACCTATCTCTACCCCTCTGAGTTGACTTGAAACAGAGCAGACTTTTATTAAAAGGAATACCCTACAGCAGTGGCTGGTTAATTGTACCGAATGGAGCGGTTCGCTATTCTTGATCTATCCCGGAATCCTTAACCCCTAGGATGCGGGTCAAGTTGTTGATCACCGGGACAAGAAACCGGGTTTCTGCATGAGATTGATGGCGAATCCGCAGAGATTTTCTAAAGAAACCCCTCTGTCTTCCCCTTATTGTACCGACGCTCTCTTTTGAGGCGATCGCTGGATGAACTGTGGCTGTCGCGCTTGCTAAATCATTTAAGTTGGGTAAAATAGATGAGTCTGAAATCCCTAGGGTGAGGCCGTCCTCGACCCTTGTTTATACCAATTTGGGTTTAAACTAACTTCATTTCCGGACTAAAACTCAGGGGCGATCGCCTCAATAAAATGTTTCCCCCTACCCCCTAAAATAAGAGCAGGATTCCTTCGATTAATGATTCGGGCTTAAACCAATGGAACAGCGGTTCCATTTCATCGGGAGTCGCCTAATAGCCAAGGGCGATCATCCCATCGCAATGGGATGACTCCGAACACTCCGGTGAATATTCGGCAATCCAATCGGTTCAAACCCCTCTAGTATTTGTACCGACGGTCCCCCATCCTTCCCCTAATCGGGTTGACTCTTCAAAAGATAGCTACCTTTTACCCCAGAGGAAAAGCCCGCTCAGATTGGGCTAAAATTCAGGGGGATTTGATATCACGAATTTCCCCTGGAGGCCATCTGAACCCAGAGAAGAGATTCAGGGATTTGACAGTTGCCTCATCCGGTCAAACTTGTCACCGTCGGGAACTGCAACCCGGACAATATTCCCATTGACCCGGTACAAGGCAAAAGGCTGTGCCTTTTGCCTCTCGGAAAAATTGGAGAAATTTTTTCAGAAAAACCCGCAGAGGGAATCTGATGCGATCGCCTCCCCACATTGGGTGTTAATTCTGGGCAATCACTCCTGAGATGAGCAAAACTATCCCCCGGGGAAAAGCGCACCTACTTGTAATATTTCGCAATATTCATGATAGTTGGGCAGGGGATAAATGGGGTTTGAGATGGGAAACTGGAGGGGGTGAAGTGGCGATCGCTGACGATCACAAAGACTCTCCTTTGGGAGAAACTCCACGGTTTGAAGGGTGCAAAGGACCAGTCCCATCTCACACCCCGGGGGGAATGGTGCAACGAGTAAAACCAGCAGAAATCCCTAGGGATAGAGTACCCCTGCTATTTATACAAAGTGGCGATTCATCCACTGCACCGACGCACCGCGACACATCGCTAAACCCTTGAAATACCAGGCTTTTCCAGGGAATACATCGGTTCCAATTCCCGGCCAACCCCTGGTGAAATATAGGCACTCAATAGCCGGTGTACCGCCTTGCTATGGCACTCCGGTGAGGCCGTGAAATTTCCCCTAACCCCTAACCAACCCTAGGGGGAACGGCTGGACAGAAATACCCAGGTGTTTCTAAAACTCTAACCGACTGGCCCGAAATTGAACTCGAAGAAAGGGGCGAACCGTTCCCACTCGGCCAGCGATCGCCCCTAAATCTTTCCTTGCTTCCAACTCTCGGGTTAGACTAAAGACAAGTGACATTAAGCCTAAAATTGAGTTAGGCAACTCCATCCCCAAGCATCCCGCCAGAATCTAGCCTAGAAGCAATTCAGTATTTTTTCTGGGCAAAAAATAAAGAAACCATTAAAATCACCAACAGCATAGTAACTTTGCCCGGGAAAGGTTGAATCTTAAGAAGAGTTCACTCCCCAATTTAAAGTCTAAATAAAAAAAGGTATATCCAATGGTCATTCCCGTAGAACCCACCCCTCTCTCCTCCTCAAGAACTCGCCAATTGACTCCGATTAAATCCGTAAAGTCTAGTCAACCGAGGCAAGAGACTCGCAATCCAGGGATTGTGTTGGAACTGCTCGATCTAGCCTGGAATCACGACGATGAGAGCATTCCTGGAACCGGGGAGGGAAAAAACCCTGTTACATCTGTGCAAAATCAGGAAAGCCATCCGCAAAGACAGTCTAAACCTGTTCGGGTTGAGATGAGTTTTCGCCTGGATTCAGACCACTGGAAAGACTTGATGCAATCCATGGCGATCGCCATTGAGGAACAACAATCCTGGCAATGGGAAGGTCACCTGATCACTGCGAATCCCCAAAAGAATCAGCAACAGTCAGTCGAAAATCCGGCGCAACCAGACCCTCCGTTGACCGGGGAAGTGCCCCGGGTCAAGGGTTACTCTAACCGGAGTTGCGGGACATCAACCCGGGATTTCTCTGGGGAATGCAACCGGGACCCTGACCCTCAACTGGATCATCCCAGTTCGGGTTCATCCTACCTCAAGGCGGTGGTGGAGATTCAGGAACAGTTACTCAGGGCTGTAACGCCAGATTTCGAGAGGGAAACTCAGCTCTATCAAGAAATTCTACAACGACTGGCCCAGGTGTCTGGTGCAACGGGTGCCTACTTCTGGGAAACCCTGGAGGCAGGAGATGGGGAGGGAACGGGTTTACGATCGCAGTGGTATGGGGACAACTTACCCAGGAAGGGGACGGTCCCGAGTTTACCGGATTTAGAGCCGATCACTACCTCTGAGGGACAGGCGATTTCTCTGGCAGTGGCGGAATTGCCGGAATCCGATCGATCTTTTTTTGCCGATCGCCCGATCGCCTCGATTCTGCTAATTCCCGCAATTGTCGATGATTGTTGTCTGGGATGGATGGGGTTTGAGTATCCTCACGGGAAGTCGGTTAGTCCCGAGGAAATCCCTGTATTGCAAACCGCAGGACGGGCGATCGCTGCTTATCGAAGACAGTCTAAGGGAGATATTCAGGGGAGTGGTTTATCCTCGGTCCCGGAACCTTGGGAGGCGATCGCCTTGTTAGAACCCGAGGGAACCCTTCTGGAGATTGACACCCGGGGAGACAGAGGCGATGGGGATTCAGGGATGGTAGAGGAAGTGGGTCTGCTCTTTTGGAACAGTCGGGGGTGGGTCCCTCCGGAATGCCAGGAAACTTTCCCTCAGAATAACGCAGTACAAGAACAATTAAAGCAGGCGATCGCCACAGCGGCGGAGGGGGAATTCGTTCGCGGTTGTCTTGAGATCGACTTAAGCAACGGCAGGGGGGAGGGGGTTAAGTTTTCTATTAAACCTGTTTTTGATCGCTATCATAAAGTAGCGCTATTGATTTGGAAAGGACAAAGGGCGATCGTACCGGATTGGGTTCAAACATCGGAAGAATCATCGGCAGAACCGGAGAGTCTGACATCGAATCCGAATCCTGGGGATTGCCCTGGAGTGCAACCGATTCAATTACAATCTTCGATGTTATTAACCGTCAAACTCAGACAATCGCGGTCCTGCATCCGCCAACCTCATCCGACATCCGGCGATCGGGACGCCTCAACGGGGTTGTTCCTCAACCCGACCAAAAAACACCCGAAGCGCTTTCGGGTGAGGATTCCGACTCGAACTCCCGTGAATCCTGTTCGGCAGATGAGCCCCTCTGGATCGTGGCTGGAGTGGGGTGTAAATCAAGCATCCGATGCCATTGCCATCACCGACCTCAACGGGATTCTCACCTATCAAAATAGAGCATGGAAGGAACAATTTGGATATAGTCGGGATGAAATCAATGCCGCAGGAGGGATTTGCCAACTGTACGGCACTCCAGAACTCGATCGCGAAATTTGCCAAAGCGTCCGCAGAGGGTATAGTTGGTGTGCAGAAGTCTTGTTACAAAAAAAAGACCGAACGGGCAAGACGGCGTTGTTGCGCGCTCATGCCATTCCCGATGACACCGGCGCAGTGGTGGGGATTTTTAGTATTTATACCAATATTGTAGAGGTGACGATCGCCGATTGCGAGGGACAACCCTTGTCGCAATGCGATCGGGAAAATCAGAAGTGTCTCGATCGCCTTCAGGAAAGTAACCGACGCTTGCAATTAGCCCTGGAAGGCAGCAATTTGGAATTATGGGATTGGAATCTGGAGACGGGAGATTTGTTTATCGGGAAAAAATGGCGGGCGATCGCCGACTGGATGCCCGATGAAACTGACAATCCGATCCAATCCTGGCGCAGACTGATTCATCCGGATGATTTGCCTCGGGCGATCGCCGCCTGGAACCAGCATCTCAACGGCGGTGCGCCGGTTTGTGAAAGTGAATACCGGATTCGCACCAGAACCGGCGAATGGCGGTGGATTCTGGACCGGGGAAAGGTGGTAGAACGGGATCCCCAAGGCAAAATCCTCCGGATATTAGGGACTCACAAAGATATCACTCACCGCAAACAGTACGAAGAAGCCCTGGAAAAGGAACGCCTGCAACTGCGAGAAATCATTAATCGAGCACCCGTGGCGATGGCAATGCTTGATCACGATTTGCGCTATATTGCCCATTCTCAAAAGTGGTTGAGTGATTACGGGGGCACCCTTTCGGGTCATAATCCTTCCTGGATCGGATGTCACTTTTTTGAAGTGATGCCGGATCTATTTGAACAGTGGGGTCCTCTGCTGGAACGGGTTCTAGCTGGAGAAGCCATCTCTTCCAGCGAAGATTGCTGGGAACGGGCTGACGGGTCTAAACTCTATCAGCGTTGGGCGATTCAGCCTTGGTACAGTCCCACCGGGGCAGTTGGAGGAATTGCCATTGTCACCGATAATATTAATGAACTGGTGGAAGCTCGGGAAACTGCCCTAGAAGCAGCCCGAATCAAATCCCAATTTCTCGCCAACATGAGCCATGAAATTAGGACCCCAATGAATGGGGTGTTAGGAATGACGGGTTTATTATTACAAACCCCACTTTCTCATCAGCAACGGGATTGTGCTGAAACCATCCGCATCAGTGGGGAACATTTGTTGCGGGTTATCAATGATATTTTGGACTTTTCTAAGCTGGAAGCCGGAGAAATGAATCTCGAATCGTTAGATTTTCAACTGTCAACTTGTATTGAAGCAGTCGTCGATTTATTAGCGGCTCCAGCTCATCAGAAGGGTTTAGAATTGGCCGTCTGGATTGATCCGAAGGTACCGCAACACTTAATCGGAGATGCAGCCCGCCTCCGTCAGATTCTGTTAAATTTGATTAACAATGGGATTAAATTTACGCCTCGGGGGGAGGTGGTTGTTCGGGTCAATCAGTCGATTAAGCCGGAGTCTTTGGATGCCAGAGGGCAAGAAGTCTGGCTGCGGTTTACGGTGCAAGATACGGGGATTGGGATCCCGAGCGATCGCCAAGACTCACTGTTTCAATCCTTTTCTCAAGTGGATACTTCCACCACCCGACGCTATGGGGGGACGGGTTTGGGATTGGCGATTTGTAAACAATTGGTAGAACTGATGGGGGGCGAAATTGGGGTGGAAAGTTACCCCGATCGCGGCTCGAATTTTTGGTTTGAACTGAAGTTTCGCAAACAGGGGACTCGGGTATCCGGTTCGATTCCCCGTTGTGCGCTGCCCATTGCCTTAACGGAAGTTAAGGTATTAATCGCCCAGGGAAATGCCGCGACTCGTCAATCGTTAAGATATTTAGCAGCGGATTGGGGGATTAGTATTGATGAAGTGGCAGATTATAGCAGATTATGCCAGACTTTGCAAGAGGCAGCTACCACAGGACGACCCTATAAAGTGGCGATCGTTGACCTTCATTTGCTCTTAGGAATTGAGAGCGATCGCCACGAGGACGCAGACTCTCAAGACGATTGTAAAGACTGTACAGATTGTATCCTCACTGACGAGTCTAATCCCGCCCTCGTCGAGGAATTTATTCAAAAATTCTCCCCATTTCCCCCACAAACGTCCCTCTTTTTGATGACAACTCTCCCCTATCGCGATCGCGCCCTGGGACTGGTCCAATCCTTGCAACAGCGCGGGTTGAGTTTTGTAGAAGGACATCTGGTCAAACCCGTGCGATCGTCGGAACTCTTTAATAGTCTCATGACTGTGGTCCTGCGCCCGCCAACCTTGCCCTCTCAATCCCGGGGAGGCAGTCCCCTCGTTTCTCAACCCCCCATCACCCCAGTGCAACCCCGGATTCGTTCCACTGTGAATATTTTAGTGGCAGAAGACCACCCAATTAATCAACAGGTGATTCTCCATCAATTAGAAGCATTAGGCTATCAAGGAGAATGTGTCAGCAATGGAGTCGAGGCGATCGCCCGCCTCGGCCAAAAGCGCTATGATATTGTCTTGATGGACTGTCAGATGCCCGGATTAGATGGCTATCAAACCACCCAAGAAATCCGCAAACGGGAAGCAACCGGGTCCCTGTGCCAGTCTGGCGATGGCGAGTCCCCGCACCCGTCTCAACCTCACAAAACCGTGATCATTGCTCTGACGGCTCATGCCATGTCTGCGGAACGGGATAAGTGTCTCGCGGCTGGGATGGATGACTATATCAGCAAACCCGTCCATCTGGATCACTTGAGTGCGCTGCTAGAACGGTGGATTGTTCGAGCCGATCAGCTCATCAACCCCTTGATCCAACCCCCAAAACCGGATTCCTCGACTCGGCATCTGCCTCCCGAACGGATTTCGGCGATCGCCTCAGACTCCGCACCCCCCATCAACCTAGACCGTCTCGAAGAAGTCTCGCGCGGCAAAAGAGCACTCCAGCGCCGCCTATTAGAGGCATTTGCCACCACTGCCACGGCGGATACCCAGGCGATCGCCTCCGCCATTCAAGCCAATGATTGTGTTAAGGTTGACCGGGTATCCCATCGGCTCAAAGGATCCAGTGCCAATGTCGGCGCGCAAGGGATGTCGGTCCTAGCGGAACAGATAGGCACTCTCGCTCGGGAAAATCGCTTATCTGAAGCCAACTCACCTTTATCTCGCTTGCAAGCTCAATTACAGAGCGTTCGCGAGTTTATTGACACTCATCTAACCGAGTTACCTTAAATCCGAAGGTGAAACGGTTACCCAACCCCCTCCGATATTTTAACCGGGGCTGAGTTGTGAATCAGCCCCTCTTGTTCAGAGGGGTTTGGGGGGATAGGCTTCCAATTCAAAAGACCAGAAACCGCGTTTCTAGCTTTCACAGATAGACTAAGAAAGTCAATGGTTTGGAAACCTCCCCAGATTCTAAAGGGGTAGACGGTCTAAATTATAATAAAACTCAGGGTACGTTAGGTTTAGATTCCCTGGACCAAAGAAAAAAATTAAACGCAAAAATTATCAATGATAACCAGATTATGGGTAAAATTTTAGCGATTGATGATGATATTACGGTGCAGATTGTTTTGCAAGACTTGCTCGAAAGTGAAGGTCATGAGGTGGCGATCGCCTCCGATGGAAAGGAGGGTATTCATCAGGCAGAACAACTCCGTCCCGATTTAATTATTTGCGATTGGATGATGCCCCAATTGGATGGATTAGCCGTCTGTAAACACGTCAAAGCCAACCCTGCTTTATCCAGTACCTTTTTTATTCTCTTAACTGCCCGGGAACTGGTGACCGATCGCGTGATTGGTTTGGACTCCGGGGCCGATGATTTTCTCTCTAAACCCATCGACACCGAGGAACTCATGGCCCGGGTTCGCGCCGGTTTACGCCTGAGTAAAACCCTCAATGATTTACAACGCGCCCAGTCTCAATTAATCCAAAGTGAAAAAATGTCCAGCATTGGTCAACTCGTCGCTGGAGTCGCTCATGAAATCAACAATCCCGTTACCTTTATTTACAGCAATCTCAGTCATCTCCAAGAATATACTCAAGACTTAATTGACCTGGTGCAGTTATATCAACAAGAAGTCAATCAACCCAGTGAGGGGATTCAAACTAAACTCGACTCCATCGATTTGAATTTCATGCTGCAAGATTTACCGAAAGTTATTGGTTCGATGCAACATGGGAGCGATCGCATTCGCAAAATTGTCTTATCTCTTCAAGAATTTACCCATTTTGAACGCTCGGGACTCCAGTGCATTCAAATCAATGAAGCCCTGGAAAATACCTTGTTAATTTTAGGTCATCGCTTACAATCTAACGCCACTCATCAACAAATTCAGGTGATTAAAAATTACGGAAAATTACCGGCAATTGAATCCTATGCCGCCCAAATTAATCAATCTTTTTTGCAAATCCTCAATAATGCCATTGATGCCATAGAAACTTCCCGTTTATATTCCACTTCTAATCCCGGTTGTTTGACCATTCAGACTGAAAATTTAAGTGAAAATAGAGTTTTGATTCGGATTGCCGATAATGGTCCGGGAATTCCCGAATCCGTTAAATCACAAATTTTTGACCCTTTTTTTAGTACAAAACCCGTTGGGTCAGGAACCGGCCTGGGATTATCAATGGTTTATCAAATTGTGGTACAGCAACATCAAGGGAGCATTGAATGTATTTCCAATCCGGAAAAAGGAACCGAATTTAAAATTGAATTACCCACCCGCATCCAGTCAGGTAAATCGAGCGATCGGCCGAGTATCAAGACAGAAAATTTTGCCTTACAGCAACCAGAATGAGTAAGAGTAAATCACAAGAAGTTGTAAATTTATCCCCCGCCTGTAGGGGCGATTCGAGAATCGCCACGACTCCTAAATCACGTCCCTATTTCTAACTTCAGACTCATTTAAGTTAAGCTAAAGCTATAACCTCCTCTTTCCCCTACCATTGCTTATGTCCGATCGCCCCATTTATCTCGACTGTCATGCCACCACCCCGGTAGATCAACGGGTGATGGAGGCAATGCTGCCTTATTTTACCGACTATTTCGGGAATCCTGCCAGCATCAATCATCAATATGGATGGGAAGCAGAAGCGGCAATCCAACAAGCTAGAGAGACCCTAGCTGATGCCATTCATGCCACCCCAGAAGAAATTATTTTTACCAGTGGTGCAACGGAAGCCAACAATTTAGCCATTAAAGGCGTGGCAGAAAGTTATTTTCAAAAAGGACGGCATATCATTACGGTTCAAACGGAACATAATGCCGTTCTTGACCCCTGTGCCTACTTAGAAACCTTGGGTTTTGAAATTACCTATTTGCCGGTTCAATCCGATGGATTGCTGGATTTATCCGAGTTAGAAACAGCCTTGCGTCCGGATACCGTGTTGGTGTCTGTGATGGCGGCCAACAATGAAATTGGCGTCTTACAACCGTTAAAAGAAATTGGGTTATTGTGTAAAGAAAGAGGGATTATTTTTCATAGTGATGCAGCACAGGCAATTGGCAAAATTCCTCTGGATGTGCAGGAGATCCAGGTGGATTTAATGTCATTAACGGCCCATAAAATATATGGACCAAAAGGGGTAGGTGGACTCTATGTTCGTCGGCGTAATCCTCGGGTGAAAATTGCCCCCCAGATTCATGGGGGAGGACATGAGAGAGGATTGCGATCGGGGACACTTTATGTGCCTCAGATTGTCGGATTTGCCAAAGCGGTGGCCTTAGGATTGGCCGAAATGGAGTCAGAATGCGATCGCCTGACGACATTGCGACAGCGGTTATGGGAGCAATTGCAATCTTTGGAGTCGGTGTTTTTGAATGGTCATCCCACCCAACGATTGGCCGGTAACTTAAATATAAGTGTGGCAGGAGTGGATGGTCAAGCGTTATTGTTGGGACTGCAATCGGTGATGGCAGTGTCATCGGGTTCCGCTTGTACTGCGGCTAAAATTGCGCCGTCTCATGTGTTGGAAGCAGTCGGGCGATCGCCGGAGTTGGCATTTGCTTCAGTGCGATTTGGCATCGGGCGATTTAATACCGTTGAGGAGATTGATAGAGTGGCACAACAGGCGATCGTCACGATTGAATCGTTACGGAAAGTTCGGGGAGGATTGTTGAGGTAAGAGGGAGGAACCACTGATTTCACGGATTTTCACTGAGGGAGATTGGAGGGGTTTTCGAGTAGCCAGTAGGTGATCATTGGACCTTTTCCTTTGACGGTAATGGGTCCTCGTTTTTGGAAGATAAATTTGTGGTTGAGGCGATGATAGGTTTCGGTGGTGACTTGAATTTTACCGGGAAGGCCGGAGGATTCCATGCGGGATGCTACGTTTACGGTGTCTCCCCAGAGGTCGTAGATGAATTTTTTGAGGCCAATGACTCCGGCGACGACGGGTCCGGTATTGATGCCGATTCTGATTTGAAAGTCTTGGCCGGTGATGATGCAAAATTCTTGGACGGCTTTCAGCATTTCTAGGGCCATTTCTGCGATCGCCTCGGCGGAATCAGGACGTTGTACCGGCAATCCCCCCACGACCATATAGGCGTCTCCGATGGTTTTGATTTTTTCTAATCCATATTTTTCGGCAAGGCGATCGAAGGTGGAAAAAATATGATTCAGCCATGAGACTAACTGAATGGGAGAGACGCGAGAGGAGAGGGTTGTAAATCCTACAATGTCAGCAAATAAAATGGTAACATCGGGGAAATAGTCTGCGATCGCAGTTTGATTGTCTTTTAAGCGTTTGGCAATGGCGGCGGGGAAGATATTGAGTAATAATTGTTCTGATTTTTCTTGTTCGGCTTGAAGTGCTTGGGTCCGATCGCTGACTTTTCGTTCTAGCGATCGCGAATATTCCGCGAGTTGTTCATGGGAGGATTTGAGTTGAGCACTCATCTGATTAAAGGCTTTGGCTAAGTTCCCCAATTCATCGGACCGATCAACCCAAACCCGGCGTTCAAAATCTCCATTGGCGATCGCCATACTCGCTTGACTCAGTTGCCACAGGGGACGGGTAATCCATCGCGCTGTGATTAATCCCACTCCAATGGCTAGAATTAATGCCACTAAAGATAAGTGAATCGTGGTCCGGGTATTCGCCTGAATCCGTTCCATAAAATCGGATTCGGGTACAACCACCACAATCAACCAATCCAAGTTTTCCCCTTCGGAAAAGGGGACAACTTGGACAAACTTACGGTCACCTTTAATCCCACATTCCGCAGGTAAAATAGGAGAGTTGAGGAATATTTTAAAACCATGACAGACATAGCATCTGACATCATA
>NZ_JAMXFD010000045.1 GCF_025370875.1 Laspinema palackyanum D2c | reverse complement strand
TAAATGGCGATTTTCTACAGAAGACGCTCGAATTAAATTGCATCACCTTTACCCACAATTTTAGCCTAGACACGCTACTACTTGCTATAATTCAAGAAAGCGTACCTCATCCACAAAATTCTATGGTTAATGCGGCTTACGATGATGTCTTGATCGCTGCTATAAACTTGTCTCCCCATTTACGAGTCATGTTAGCAGAACAGTTATTAAACAGTCTGGATACAGTAGAACAAAATGAAATCAATGCAGCTTGGGCAGAAGAAGCAGAAAAACGAGTGTTAGGTATTCAGGAAGGTCGAGTGACACGGATTTCTGGGTCAGAAGTTATGCAGGAGTTGCGGGAAAGACACCAAAAATGATTTATGATTTTCATCCCGCCGCAAAACAAGAGTTAAATGATACCGTTAACTACTACGACAACATCAATCCTGACTTGGGCGATGCTTTTTTAGATGAATTCGATCGCACTTTAGATCGCATCCAACGATTTCCTAAAGCTTGGTCGTTGTTATCGGCGAATACACGGTATTGCCGTATGGGACGTTTTCCCTATAGTATTATTTATCGAAATTCAAGAGGAAGAAACACTTTTAATTGTGGCAGTGATGCACTGGCAACGCAAACCCCTTTACTGGGAAAATCGACTTTAATCTTTCTGGTCGTTTCTATGAAAACTAACGTCCTTTCAATCCAGTTGTAATGGGTAGGGTGGGCATTGCCCACCAATTCGTCATTTCTCCTGTTCCAAAAACTCTCTACGAGTCACAATTAATGTTTGAGATTCAAATTGGGTTTTTAAGGATAATAAATCGCGATCGCCAGTAATTCAGAAATACGGCGTTAGCATCGATCGCTAATTCTAAAAATTTATTGTCCTCAACATCTCGACAAATCTCAACTTGAGATTCCACCTTGACCAATTGACTATAATGTTTGACGACTCTCAAGAAATCTTCTCGTTCTTCATCGGAAATATATTTATCAAATTTGCGTTTGTAAATCCTTGTTTCTAATTCTTGATAGGTTTCATCACTTTGAGCAATTTTAAAGCTCTCATAAACCCGATTTAAGACTTTTCGTGCAGTTCCTTCTGGACTCAAAACCGCACTAATTAAAACAGTGGTATCAATTACAATCAGCTTAGGATTCATCCGCCAGTAATTCCTGAAGAAATTTTTCAGTTAATCCTCTTTTTTGAGCATTTTTGCCAATGCGGTCGAACCCGGTCAACAAATCTTCTTCCCTGGCGTTTATTCGTTTATCAATTTCCTGTTTGAGTTTGATTTGCTCCTCTTGAGGAAGTTGTTTAACTAGAATTAAGATTTGTTCAAAAGTTAACGGGAGTTGATAGGTGCTGAATGTCATTGCCATCTCTTGGTCAAATACGGATATATAGCGGTGTGCAGTTGTAGGGTAAGCAATACCCAGCCAATCAGATCAACTTGCAGCAAAGTCAGTAAATTTTCGTTTATAAGGGGCTTTAAAAGCCAAAACGATATCCTGTTTAGGAACGCCAGCTTCTACTAATTCATTAGCCACTCCGATTTCCGTACCATCCCGTTCGATCCAAATTTTATCCTCTTTAATTTCTATGTAAATAATACAACCAAATACTCGCGTTAGCTCTTGCCAACCGATATTCATCACTTGATAGCGATCGCGATCGCGATCAAATAACAATTTAACTTCCGTCTGGCGATTCGAGCAATTTTTGACATGATTTTCCAAAATGTTTTGAACGATTTCTGGATAATTTAGTCTTTCCATAGAAGAATCTCCTCTTGCGCTGGATTAAAAATGAGTAACTTGAGTTGATATTCGCCAATGATTCTTTGAATAAACTGGCGACTAAAAAACTCATTATAAACATCTACTGGAATCGCTAAATACAAAATCCGATCGGGTTCGGTTAATCTCAATGCTGAACGGTAGTTGAGACATTGACCCAGAGCTAGGTGAAATTCAGTTACATCTGATGGGCCTAAAAAAGACTTGATCTCTACGGCTATTTTTTTACCTGTTTTTTCAGCAGCTAAAATTTTTTCTGCTGTTAGGTCTATGTAAAAATCAATATCCTCAACTTGAATAAATAGATTCTCGTCAGTAACTGTCCATTTATCTTTTTCGAGGGCGGTTTTAACAGTATTATGAAATATATCCTTAGCTGGCATACTCAAATCAAGTCTATTTTACCACTACTTATACCATAAAGCGATCGCCAACTAACGGAAAGATTACCAATGCCCACTCATTCCCACACCCAAGCCGTCCTCGACCACTACCAAAGAGCCTTAACCTTCTGCCCCCAACCCGCGAAAATCCAAGAACGGATCGCGGGTCTCCACTGGACCCTCTGGGATATGCCCCAGGCGATGGAACATTACCTCCGAGCCAAGGCGGTCAATCCCCAGAAAGTCGTAGAGTAAACATTGCCAGCCCTTTCAAGGTGGTGAGGAAATATCTACCTCACTCTCTACAACCTATCAAATAAATTCTGAAAAGGCTTTGCATTCTTCCATCGATAGGCATTAAAATCTCGATCATCAACCGAAAGAATTCGACCCTCTCCCAATTCCTCTGCCAAAATTACAAGGGAAGCATCGGCTAAATCCATTGGCAAATTTTGATATTTCTCTATCAAAAAATTAATTCGATTTAAATGAGTCTCTTGCAAATTGAATAACTGAAACCTTTGGGGATATTTTTGAAAAAGGCTGATTAACCTAAGCTGTTTTTGAACCCCTTGATAGGTATTTGCAGAACGATGCAAAAGTAAATGAGAAGTTTCTGTGAGAACAGACCAAGTGGTGATTAAAGGTTCATAAGCATATTTAGCTACAGTCTCTTGTGCGCTTTGGTAATATTGGTCTTTATCATTCAATAAAGCAACCCAAAACCCAGTGTCAACAATTATCATATTTAGAATCTAATTCTTCTTGGAGAACAGATTTGTAATTCGTAGAAAGATTTCGGTCGGCGCTGATACAGCCAATTAGTCCAGATTCTTTCAGAATATCTAGGGTACTCAGTTGATGATTGGGAGTGTGATTTGAGTGGATTGTTTGTTTTTCTGGGGTTGAATAGCGCTTTTTTAATAAATCAATAAAATCTAGGAGTAAAGATTGTGCTTCTTCAGGCAATTCATTAATATCTTTTTGGATTTGTTCGATATGAATCATGATTCTTTCCTTAATTTCAGTAAAGTCAGCCTACTCACACCACGTTGATTTTACCTCTATACTAATACCACAGCGCGATCGCCACCTCACAGCCAGATTACCAATGCCCACCCATTCCCACACCCAAGCCGTCCTCGACCACTACCAAAGAGCCTTAACCTTCTGCCCCCAACCCGCAAAAATCCAAGAACGGATCGCGGGTCTCCACTGGACCCTGTGGGATATTCCCCAGGCGATGGAACATTACCTCCAAGCCCACGCGCTCAATCCCCAGGCACAATGGCATCACTGGCGTTTGTACTTCGGCCTTCAACGCCTTGCGGGTCTGGAATCCCCTAGACTACTCGAATTTTGCCAACGCATCGTCGATCTTGTCAAGCCAAACTATCATCACTATCCCAATCGGGGTTTTACCCCGCTACTGCTTTCCACCGCCTATCGTTACTTGGGAGAGGGCGATGTTGCCACCCAAGGGCAAGCCCAACGCGCCCGGACAATCCTCCATCAGTCTTATCGCGCCATTTTAGAGCCTCATTATCCCGAACTGATTAACCATGCTTGGACAGAGCGACGAAATCACCCTCCCAACTTTCTCATCATTGGCGTTTGGAAATGCGGCACAACCTCCCTTTATCACTACCTGAGCCAACATCCCAAAATTCTGCCCACCCTCGCCAAAGAGCTGCACTACTTCACTGGCGTAACCCATTGGCAACAAGGGGAAACTTTCACTGATTATCTGGATTATTTTCCACCCATTGATAATCCAACTTACCAAACCGGAGAAGCCACCCCCGGATACATCATTCAACCCAACCTCGCCAAATATCTGCGCCACTGGTTTCCAGAAATTAAAATTATTATCCTGTTGCGAAATCCAGTCAAACGTGCCATTTCAGATTTTTATATGCGCCAAAGCCTCAGTGACCCGATTTTTGCCCAAACCCTTGACGGCATAGCTCACATTGATTTAGCCAAAGTCGATGCCATTGCCGACCAAATTTATGGCGACTTATAAACAGGAGTTAGCTGGCTTCAATGTTTACTCAAACAACAGGCGATTTATCGAACTGACATCAGTTTAAACTTAGCTTGTCACTTAGCCTTTAGTCAGTATATTCGCTATCTCCCCCAATGGTTTGAGCAGTTTCCCAGAGAACAAATTTTAGTCCTTCCCAGCGAAGACCTATTTCAGAATCCCCCGGGAACCCTGCAACAGATTTACAAATTTTTAGGACTAGAACATCACCCCTTACCAGAATATCGCAATCTTAATCAGCGAAAATATAACGCCATTAGCCCAGCATTACATCAACAACTGACCCAATATTTCCAACCCTATAACGAAAAACTGGAAGATTATCTAGGACAAAAATTTAACTGGTAGGGCCCACCTTCTCTAATAATCGTGTTCATCTAAACCGCTCCAAAATCTCTAAACCCCTCACCATATCACCCTATATTGCCAAGGCTTGAAAGCGTATCTGAGCATCAAACTCAGCCAGTGCCAGCGTCGAGAGTTCTTCCATCAGTTTATTGACACTGATGCCACGAGATTGAGCCAGTGCTTTGAGACGAGAATGTCTGTCCTCGAAAAGTGTGGGCTTTTCCAGTCGCTGCATTAGGATGACTTTATAAACAAGACGAATGGGTTGGCCTTCACATTTTTTATAGGTGTAACATCAAATCCCCTCCTCTTTTTCACGACTTCTCTACTATCTTAAACAATCAAATCATCAGGATTTTTCTTCCATTGCCACCCTTTCAACCGTTCATCAAAGCGTTAAGATAGGATTGGCCTGAACGCTCAATCAAGTCTTCCCCCTGAATATTTTCTGATGTCAAAGGCTGCTTCTCCTAAAATTAGTGTGATTATTCCCACTTATAACTGTTCTAATTACCTTCCTACTGCTGTCGAAAGCGTTTTAAGTCAAAATTATCGGAATACAGAAATCATTGTTATTGATGATGGGTCTACCGACGACACGGGCGATCGCCTGCAACCCTACCGCGATCGCCTGCGCTACTTCTACCAAACCAACCAAGGCGTCTCCGTTGCTCGAAATCACGGCATTCAGGAAGCACGGGGAGAGTTAATCGCCTTTCTCGATGCGGATGATTACTTCTTACCGAATAAATTAACCGCACAAGTTGCTTTATTTGCGGCGCAACCCCAACTCGGAATCGTTCACAGCGGTTGGCGGCGGGTCGATCGCCTGGGCAATCCCCTGATGGAAGTCACCCCCTGGGAAAAAGTCCCGGAACTCAATTTAGAATCTTGGTTGCGTTGGAAACCTGTGCTTCCCAGTGCGATGATGTTTCGTCGGGATTGGTTAATCCGTGCCGGAGGGTTCGATCGCCGATTTCCTCCCGCAGAAGATACCGATTTGGTCCTACGTCTGGCGCTGATGGGGTGTGAAGCAACTTGGTTGCGTCAGGTAACAGTTTGCTATCGTCAGCATCCGGGGAGTGCGATGTACAAAGGATTACCCCAGGCGAATTCTCTTGCCGCTGTGATGGATAATTTTTTCTCCCTGCCACAGATTCCGATGTCAATTCGGTTGATAGAAAAGCGAGTCCGTTACAATACTTTGGTGTGGATTGGATGGTATTTATATTGGACTGGACATCCACAGGAAATGGTCCAGTTTTTACAGAAGTCTTGGAATTATTCGCCTTATTTGCCGGTGGAAACAGTGGTGCATTGGGTGGAGAGTTTTGCCGAATTTTCGGGGGATGTGGGAGAGGTATTCGATGGCGATCGCCTTACCCAGTTACCCGAATGGGAGGGGTTAATACGTTGGGCGACTGGGGGGAACCGTTTTTTACTTTGAGCCAGGGTAAGTACAGGTTGCTGGATTTATAAGGAAAGAATTTTTCACCCGGCTTCTACTCAGAGTTGACGTGCTTGCTCTGTCTGGAGTAGAGCGATTGGGGACAACTTGCCTGACACCTGGGCAGGCCCTCGTCGCCACAGAGCCGGTCGCGATCGCCCACGATGCTCCTGTTTTGAGTACCCACTGGTGCCGTTGTTGACAATCTTGGGTAGGCATCCTGTTTGTTGAAACTGCCGATCGCCGCAACCAAATCGTTTCAGTCGTCAAGCGCGATTGCCGGTGATGATTCCATATTGCCGATTGTCGCTCCGCAGCGCTACGGGCAACGGTAACCCTTTTATCCGCTGCCATCGTTGCTGTGGGTTGTTGCCTAGCAACGTTGGGATTGACCACCCGGCGATCGCACTCGTTACCAGTTGGACTGATTCAGTTCTTTTCCCACTCCGACGAATTCCATTCAGCAGATGGTCACTCTGGGTTTCGATGACAACTTGCATACCGGCAGCCACCGCCAAGGAGAACAACTCACCCAGCCCAACAATCGCCTTGGAGTGTAGCTCCGTCTCAGGATGTTCCAGTAAAAGCAACGACCCCTTCGCTTAAGGCAACACGGAGGTGATTATCGACCAAGCGCGGGAATTGCGATCGCTGTGGGGATTGATTTCGGCTAACCATGCCTGAGCTTCCAGTTCCAAATCGAGGGATTCTAAAGAAGGATGCCCTAGCCGTGAAGTACCAATCTCGCCTCTAAGCTCCACCAAAGCAACACCTTCGGGACCCACATAACGAAAGCGATCGCCAAACAAACTTGCCCCATAGCCAGACTCATCAGGCCCCGAGACCAAACTCAAGACAGAAGCCGCTGGAGTTACGGCAAATTCCCAACAGGCATTTTGGCCATGTTCATCAACCAACTCAAATCCCAGGCTATCGGACTGAGCCTGCTCGCCTAACCCATCACCACCCGTGCCGATATTGGCTAATTCGCCATTGAGCGCCAGACCAACATCAGGAAGCACCCCGGCACAATACGATTGACGAAGCAGCAATAGAGATTGCAGCACCGAAGATTTGCTCGTATTGTTCACTCCCGTCAACAATGTCAGCGCCTTCAACTCAATCTACTGGTTCTTCCAGGATTTGAAATTTGTTAATCTCAGTTGAGATATTCGCTTGATTTGATTTTTCGTGAAGTTAGCAGCAACAGCCAATGGTACATTAATCATTTTCTGGCTCCTTTACTATTTTGGTCAGTTTTTGTTGAATCAAACCGGCAAATTCCAGCCATTCTGCACCACTAAATTTGGTTGGACATACTGGATTCTTCCCCGGATTTAGCCTTGGACAATGTAAAAGTAACTGGTCATATAAAAATACATCTTATACTGCTTGTCCAAACTGCCAGGGTTGTTCATAAATTTCTGCTGATAAAGCTCCTTTACTAGCTATCAAATTAAAATGAAGCAATGTAAGCAGACTTTTTTAACTGATTATTGGAAGTAGTAGTTGAGTGATTTTTGGCAACTCTTGTATGACAATGATTGGGGGATAGTGGAGAGTTAATTTCCCTCCACTATTATATCATTAAAGCCCTACCCAATAAGGTTGAATCCAAATCTTTTTGCGTTGTTGTTTACCCGGACCACAAGGAATTTCTTTCCAATGCCCTTTGCGGACATGGGTGCGTTGTTTGATTCCAGTAGGAGTGTGGGATTTCAGACTGGGATTTTGATAATGTTTCCCTAACATTCTAGGATAACGTTTTGGTGAAGTAGAATTTTTCGGGGGATGTTTTTTCCCAAAATCTTTGGTTACATCATCAACATCAGTAGAATCGACTAATTCAGGTTTATAGGCTAACAACATGAATATTTGAATGGTCAGACTACGCAATTGTTCAATGAACGTTTTTTCATCTTCGGTAATTGTTGCATTACCGAAGGCATAATCGTTATTAATTTTGATTTGACCATCCTCTAATCCTGTCCCTGAAAACCAAACCACATCACCCAGGTTGCAACAAAAACATATATGAATATTGACCTGATATTCTTGAGGTAAGTAGTGTAATGTTTTTCCATAACCTGATGCCGTTGATTGTTCTGGTTTGGATTTATCCCCCCAGTGTAATATAGCATATCTTATAGGATAACCATCTGGGGTTTTAAACCAAGACGGAAACAGTACCATAAGTGTATGCAAGGGAACGGTGTCAACTAATCCAGCAATTGCTGATAATTTATTGACATCAGTTTCTAATAAATCTTTGAGTAAATTACTTGACAAACAATAAACTGGTGAATCACTGAGAAACCAGAGAAATGTTCGGTGAGTAGTTAATTGCGAAGCTGCATCTAACCGAGTTTTTCCCAAATCGTCAACATCCATACACAAGGCCAATTCTGTAGCAATAGCACTCCATTTCCCAAATTCTTTAGGTAAATTATAATTCCGGTCTTTGAGAATAATTGGGAGCCATTTACTATTAGCTGCCCATTGTTTCAGCATTTTACTTTCTTTCAAGATAACCTCCTTGTAGGGTTGGATAAACCAACCCTAAAATAATTAGTTGTGGAAAACGTAGATACCATTGGGAGTTTCATCGATATAGAAACCCCCACCCAAATCCAATTCTCTACCTAAATATTCCCAATCAATGTATTGGGACCAAAACTCTTCTCTTGTCTGAAAACCTGACAAATCATAAAGTTCAGCAATGTAATCAGATTGAGCAAAATCTTTTAAGTCATCCCAAAATCCAATATAACTCTCCTGAAAATGCTCATGATTCGGCTCAACTTCTTTTTCTCGACAATATTGAATATAATATGAAATGGCTTGCTCCTCGTTGGGATTCTCTCCCAGTAACTGCCCCCAACGAGCAACGGTTTCAAGGCTTTCATACTCACTGATTCGGATTGAGCCAAAATTATCAAAGTCATGAATACTCCATTCTTCAGCATCGTTTACTGGTGAAGTTTCCAACATTTCTTGGATATCACTCAGAATATCATCAGAATCTTGAACTGCATCAATCCACCATCCATGAATAATCCCCTGGTTATATGCAGCCAAACAAGCCACATAAATCATCGGACTTGTTAATGGGGGTTCGGATACCCGACACCGCTCCCCTATCCTGCAATTTTCTTCTTCACCGGCAAGAGCAACCGCTAAATTAATTGCTCGTTCATCAGTTATTGCTTGTTTATCAGTTGTTGTGAGAATAACTGCATTTCCATCAGTTTCTGATTTGAGAGCATAAGCCACTTCACTAGCTGTTCTCGCTTCGGGAAACATTAATCCTTTATTTCTTCTCATGATGATATTTTGAAAAACATCAAAAACCAGAAGCGAGAGCCAAGTTTTAAGAAGATTTTGATTTAGACTCTAAATGTATTTTGCAAAAATCACCATAACATTTCCATGATTTTCCTTCTTTTCTCATCCAGACAGCATAGCCATCTCCTTGACAAGAAGTATTACGTCTACAACAAATTGAATAAAAACCTGAATTGTTAAGTGACAAAAAAGAAGCATTAAGTGGTCTAAATAAGTTCATTATTTTGCGGAGGTAAAGGTAGGGGTCATTGATTGATGACCCCAAGGGTGGAATTAATTATTGTTCAGATTCAGTTTCAAGTTCATGAGGAAATAATTGCTGAGTGATAGCTTTGTGGAATGCTTCATCAGTAGGTTTCTCCAGGACACCTTTGCAGTACAAAAGTCTGAGTTGGATGTCTCTTCCACCTCGACAAACTTTTTCATCATTTGCAGAATGGCAAAGATGTTGGCCTGTCCCCTTAACCAAATTCATAAGATATTCGGTATATCGTTCAGGTTCTAAAGGAATAGGGTTTTGTCCAGCAAAGGGACAAGTTTGACAAGGAGCCGATTGTACTGGCATTTGTCGTAAATCTTTGAAATGTTTTTGTTGTAAACTCATCAGACTTTCTCCTTTCAATTTATTCAATTTAACTAAATTATTGAGTTAAATCCTCAAACATTTGGACATAATCTGATTCTGTATTAACAGATGGTAAGTAATCATCTGTTAATTGGCGATCGCTAATTTGTCCTAGATGTTGTTCAAGAGAAGAAGTGACATTAGTGCAAGAATTTCCATGACCAGTGGAAATTACTTTTTCCTCAATAGTTCCATCAGGTTTCACCGTCATTTGGATTTGAATACGTTGCATGGTGTTCTCCGTATAGGCCGGGAATCATTTAAACCGGCAAAGCCATTACATTCCGACTTCGAGGTGATGTAATGACAAAATTACAGTTACAGTCCAAGTTTTTGTTTGAGGTTATCTTCCAGATGATTGGCAAATGATGACCAATCTGTTACTTTCAAGATAATTGCTCGTCTAAATTCCCACCGAATAATACCTACCACTGAATTAGGTATCAAATCCTTATTACAATAAGGTTCGATGAATTTTGGACTATAATATTGATATGAGGTTAGGACTGCTTTAAACACCTCATTTTCTTCTAAAACCTGTCTATTACCGACTTTTGCTAAGAAATAGTCTTCCAGGCTGTTGCGGAATTCATACATGGTTTTTTTCATAAGGATTGATTAACTCCAAACAACGATATAGACGTTCACCTTGATAATGTTCTGCATTGGTTGCATAATGTGCATTCAACCACTGAATCAAACTGCTATATCCTTTAAAAGGACCATAACAATGGGTCAAATACTTATTTTTTCCAATAAAAACAATCATCTCCTCTTTATTTTCAGATGATAAAGGTAATGGTTTGGGGTCAGGATAGTCAGGTGGAATTAAGCCAAAAATCTCATGTTTCACCTGAATATCTGGCTGAAGATTTAACCAAGCTACTACCTTATCCATTTCAGGAAATGGACCAAAACATTTGGAGAATTTTTGTGAGTAAGCTAGAACAACAAACATTTTTACCTCCTTTCTGATAAAGACTTTAACCATTGAACAGATTCATCGGGTAGGTCAAACCATTCACCATGTTGACGAAATTGTTTGAATTGTTGATGAAGTTGTTTCTCCAATGTAACTGAATCACCAGTTGAAATAGAGCAAATCAACTCCAGTTCTTTAGAATTCATCGTTGAAAGTTGACGTAATCGACGCTTTAAATTATTAGTGCGACCGATTTTGACTAAATTGCCACTGCGGATAACGTAAACAAAACCGTGAGTTTCAGAAGTAGAATTGCCAGGAAATTGGCCGGTAGTGATTTTCTGGAGTTTATCAAGATTAAGTTTGATGCTGAGTTCACCGGCCAGTAATTGAGAAGGATTTTGTGGATATGTCAGTCCCAGTAAATCTTGTTGTTTCAGTAACTCCAAACTGGATTGAATCTGAGACCTACTCGAACGCATTAATTTTTCTAAGACCTTGAGACTTGTCTTGACTTCACCATCAGTTGATTCACTCACCAAAATATCCAATAAACAGCAGGCTTGGAAGTCTGGATAGATTTCACCTGCATCGTAGCGATAAATATGCCAGAACCAAGAAGAACAAACCATGATGAGCTTGAGAGACATCAAAGGTTTAAGCGAGAGCAAGGAAAAAAGGATTCAATCAGGAGAATAATAATCCCATCTGGGAGGATAATCAATTTGTTCTATTAGATTCCAGCCTTGTTTTTGGAGATGATTTCGCAGATGTGGGTTATCACAGTTTTCTACCATTACTGGATAAGGACTATTTGACCGACAGAATTGCAGAAACTGTTTCCCTAATCCTTGAAATCGATATTCTTCATCAACCTCAATAGCTGCAATATCCAAAAATTGTTGAACCTGATTATTATATTTTCTCCAAGATAATCTCAGATAAACTTTTATCTTCTCATCACTTATCCATCTATTCTTAAGCAAACGGGTCTTGGACAAAAATTCAAAAAACTGAGCTTTGATTTCTTCTGATAGTTCCATTGTTTTGCTGGTAAAAAAAAGAGATAGAGCGGAATTAACCGCTCCAGAATATCTTAAATAACTTGGTCAAGGATTAGTTTAGCAATAAGCTCTTTATTCGGAATCCACAGACCTTGTTTACCCTGACAAGGAATCGGGTCAATTTTCTGAATGTTTTCCAATTGCCAAGCAAATCGACCGGGTTGCCAATTTCCGCAAAGTCTTTCCAATTCTGATTGTTGTTCAATAAATTCCTCCGTCATCAAAACACAATCAGTTAATTTGGCGATCGCCACTATCTTACCCAAATCCTGAATAAAGTCCAAATTAGAAACATATTGAAGGAAAGGTTCAAGTTCTGATGGATAGACTGGACGTTTGGCTGCATGAATTAACAGAAGTCCTCTGTAATTAGTGTACCAACTTCGAGTTTCAATTTGTTTGAATTTATGAGCAATTAATCCCGCCCAAGGTTGCCAAAGAGTAATGGCACGAATTTCTTGTAATTGTTCTAGGGTCTGTGACATAAAATCCTCCTAAATTGAGGCAGGTTTTCCCTGCCCCCAAATCTACTATTCTTCAGCTAAATCTTCCGTTCCATCATCATCTGATTCCTCATCAGAATCAGACTCAGAATCAGCAGAATCAACAGAATCATTATCTTTAACAATGATACCGAAATTGAGACCCGCTTCTTCAAAATTATATTCAAAGCCAACAATTTCAGCATCTTGATGAACCTTCATTAAGAAGTCACGAAATTCTGGTGGAATACGAAAATATGCAATTTTGCATTTGCGGACAATAACTTGATATTCAAGTTTGGCATCATCAGGAATGGGTTGACCATTGAGATGAATCAATTGAACTTCAATAGCTTCGGGGTCAAATACTTTGATATGTGTTGGTTGAGGTAGTTTGGTTGGTAGTTTGGTTGGTAGGTTGGTCGGTAGGTTGGTCATCATCATAATCTACTTTCCTCCGTTTAGTTAAAACAGACTTAATTGTTGACCGTGAAATCCTTGAAATCGTTTAGGAGGTGATTGAGTCTGAACTGACTTAACTTCTTTTGACGATTTTACCTGTTCTAAGACTTCACCAAAGCTATAAGCATAACCATCGGATTTATGCAAATGACGACAATATTTGTAACTGATTCCTTGAACCGTATCAGTTTTGGTTTTAATGTTGAAGTTCCCTGTTTTGCGAACAGCTACTCTTCCAACATAAGTACCTACCTTTTTACCTTTAGTAACAACAGCTTTGACAATATCGCCAGTTTGAAACCCGTAGAATGATTTCTGCCTGAGTTTGGGAGAAGTACGAGGAAATCCATATTTGTCAGGCTTAACCATTTGACGAGAACCTCTGCCCATAGCCTTAATAATCAATGGCTGATAACCTGTAACATTAAGAGTATCGGGAGTGGAATCTCCAACACAAGCAGCATCTGTCCAATGACTTTTGCTAATCCTTAAACGTTGCCGATTGTATTTGGTCAAACCACCTGAACCCAATTCAACAGGTAAGCCAGTATTTTCAAGAATTTGCTTAAGTTTCCACCGAGTAGCATTGACCGCAGCAGCATCAGCTAATGGTTTCCTGCGTTGCTTATCGATTTTGGTCAAGATATGTAAGCGGTCACTCAAAAACTCAGCAGGTAATTTATTGCTTTTAGCTTGATTGCAATCAACACAAGACAAAACTAAGTTGGAAACTTTGTCTGAACCTCCTTTAGATTTAGGATAAAAGTGGTCAATGTTAAAAGGTTTATCAGTTGCTCCGCAGTAAACACAGGTATGGTTAAACTTTTCAAGTAAATATTGTCTAACTTCGTACCCCAAAAGTTCACCACGCTGATACTCAACTCCTTTCACTTCAGGATTCACCATTTTCTGAGTGTCAAACTTAACCAGTTCTTGGCTAATTGCGTTGACCGGAGCCAGTTTACACAAACGATTCACCCATGTCTGAATGTTGTAAACCCGAGACATTAGACTAGGAGGTAACCAGCCTTCAGGACGACGACGATTAAGAAATCTCGGTTTACGGTATCTGGTTTTACGTTGTCTACGATTTCGGCGTTGTTGTCTTCTGCTAGTCAAAGAATCTCTGATAGCAAAACCCCGATGTTCTAGTTCAGCCGCCCAGCCGATATTTGTATCTGAGACTAAAGCTAAACCTGTGAATTTTGCACCTGGGTCTATTTTAATCCTTAATTCTTTTACTTTATCAGTGGATTCTCCTTTGAGAATAATTGTGAATGGATATTGACGAAATACTGCTGCTTTTCCTGAAGAAAGTAACTTTCTAGCAACAGCCGGGTGAACTGGATTACAAGGATTACGATTGACATCCAGAACAAAAACTGCATTTTTGGTGGACATTGAAAACTCCTATTTCTAGGGTAAAGTTCAACGAGTCAAAGTTATCTAGGCTTGTCATATCAGCCACACTGCCTAAACCCAAATCGGACGTTTAATGACTGACAGCAGAGCCAAAAACTGTTGAAGCATTCTTGGGTGCTATGACCTAGATAACGTAGTCAGTTAAGACTTAGACGGGTCAACTATGGACTTTTACAAGCCCCCACTATAATCTAAGATTTAGTGGTGGGTCGTTGACCAGTTGCTCCTAAATAAATTGTGGGTTAGTTGAGGTAGGTTGGTCATCCTCATAATCTCTGCGCCCTCGGTCTGGTGCAGCTATCTCAATAAGATAGATTCTGAGATTGATTATGAGATTAATTGATGGAAACAATAAACTAATCGTGGTGAGCAGCGGAAAAAATCTCATTTTGGTAGATACAATGCAATTTTTCTTTGATGTAATCAGCTTGATAGGGCTGAAGTTTCATCACATAACCCGTATGCTGATTATGTTCACGAAAATCATGATTTGGATTATTCTGTTGATAATCCCGACAAATCTTGATATATTCGTTCATCAATCCGGTAAATTCAATGAAAGCGTGACAGTTGGTGGCAATAGCCTTTTGATAAAACTCACTTGAGGCTTTTTGCATTAATTCCAATGATTCTTGTGGAGTTAATTCATTAGTTGATTTGGTTGATTTGGTTGATTTAGGCATGATTTGATGATTTGGTTGATGTATGATTGATGGATTTGAGGAAAGTGACAATACTTTCCTCAATTAGAGGTGAATTCCTTAATTGTTCAAAGGTATCAACCCATTCATTCGTTGAAATTCTTTATAGTCAAATATTTCAAAGAACGAACAAGAATTGGCATAAGTTGGGTCTGGGTTTTCCAGAGGTTGTTCAGTTTCACTAACCCCAGGATGTTGACAGTCCCAACCCTTTTTTTCTTCAGGTTCTTCAAAGGTTGTTTCATTATGCCATTTATAGCATGAAACACAATCAAAACAGGATTTGGTTCGTTGTTTGGTTGGTTCTACTGTTAACATAATATCGGTATGTAAACTCCACCAATTTAAGCGATAGCCATTTGATTTGAGGAAAGTAACAGTTAACAAGAAGTAACCATCAACTTTCCTCAATAGATTTAGAGATGAAGCCGGGGGGTGCAAATGAGGTTAATCCAGTGCTGCTTCATGGATTTTTAGTGCTTCTAGGTATTCTTTGGTTGCAGCGGTGACTTTATCATCCATTTGGTCTTCAAACTCATGAATAGCTTGATAATCAATTGGTTCATAAAATTCACATTGGTTTGCTAGTTCTTCTGGGTCTTCGACATCTGATAATGGGTCATCTGGGTTATTAGAAACGATTTTTGGATGATTACATTCCCAGCCTGAATCTTCAGGTTCCCAGAAAGTTTGGCTTTGATGCCATTGTTTACAGTGTTGACAGTCTAAACAAGATTTAGTCATTTTTCTTTTTTCTGTATTTTTAGGTAAATTAGGCATATAAGGCATCGGTAACTAATTGTCTAATTAGTTCATCAGCCCTATCATTCCCCTGTTCTTTTAGCCAGAACAAAGCATCTGCTAAATCAGTGTAAAGCACTCTGTCCTGTTCTAATTTACTATTAGTTTCCAGGATTGCTTGTTTTAACTCGTCAACAGTAATCTGAAGTGCTTGGGCAATGGGACGAAGGTCGTAACAGAATCCAATACCAGGGTTGTCTTTTCCTGTAATTTGAATGTTGTGAAAAGTGAAAATTGTATGTTTGGTCATTGAAATAGGCAGGAACGACCTACCCAAACGTTATTAAGGTTGATAAACTTCTCGGGCTTTAACAGTAGTTAATTTGTTGTTAGATTCTTTAATTACGACCAATAAAGAATCCAGAACAATATCAACTTGTTGTTGAGTTAAACCAATTGTTTGTCCATCTGAAGTAGTAGCTACAGCGAGAACATTGCCACATAAGACAATGATTTCATCAATGTTTTTGAGATTTCCCACCACACAAGTAGGAGGAAATGATTTTAAAAGGAATTCATCATCGCAAACCAAATCTATGTTAGGGTCTGAAAAAAGTTTATAAACGTATTCAACTGAAGCCGAATCACCTTCTTCCCCAACTAGATTTTGCATAGGTTTTAATTCAAGTTCCTCATCGTTAGTGCGTAAGGTAACTTTGCCGGGTTGAATTAGTAAGAACATGATTAGATTTTAGAAACATCAACACAAGAAGCGAGAGCAACAGACTATTGATTTTGAAGAGGTAACCAAACATATAAATAAACAAAAACAATAAATTGGTCCATAATTTCAACATCCCGAGGATTATCCAAATTAAGTTGACAAAGATTGCACTGGTTTGAGCGATTGAATTCAGCAATGAGTTCGGCATTTTTAGCACATTCTTTTAGAAATTCAGGAAATTTCATAGTCAAAGCAGGAGCGACCTGCTAAATACGCTATTAATCGACTTTAGTTAATACAGATGCTCTAGGAGCATAATAGACATCTTTTTCCCCTCCGCGTTTTAAAGGAATAACTACTTTGACAAGATATCGTTCGTTTTTGGAACATTCGGAGGGATTGAATTTTAGTTGACTTGGTTTCAACTCAGCCAACCAAGGTTCTTGCAGAATCGGGACACAATAACTTGGTAGAAATGAATAAATTGTCCCAGTTTTCTCAACCATTGAGCCTTGACTGGCGGATTCCCAAGTCACTTTAGTTTGTTCAGAATACATAAAAACCTCCATTGTTGCAGGAGCGACCTGCTTGTACGCTATTGGGGGCTGGTGTTAATTCTTCAACTCTTGATATTCAGACCAAGACATTGCTGAAGAATAAGGATGTTGTTGTTTAAATTGTTCAATTGCTGTTTGCCACATTGCATCCCCGATATAAGGTTGACGAATCAGAGTAGCGCAATTGCATCTGTCCGAATAACAGGTTAAGCGTGGAATACTACCTGATAAACCGGCATAATCAAATACTACCAAATGTTTTACTCTCCTATTCCTTGAATATTTCAATAGCTGTTGAGTTGGCATTTTCATCTTTAGAGAGGGCTGCTAAACCTGACTCAAATATTTTGACTCTTAGAGCTTCAGCTTCCTCATTATCTTTATCCAAGAAATCGTTCAATTCTTTTGCATTCTTGAAATTTGCTAATTCTGGTAATTCATCTTCATCCAAATCAAAATTACTAAACCTGAATGCACAAACTTTTTTCTCAACAACTACATCAGTAACTTCATTAGTAACTTCATTCGCGACATCAACAGAATCAACGGCAACTTTGTTGGCAACCTCATCAGGAACATCAACATTTAGGGGAAAAAATTGCTGAATAATATGCTTAACCCTTTCTTTTTCCAGGAATCCAGATAAGACTTCTGCAACACAAATCTCTAATGATTGATATTCGGGAAATTTGCCTTTATCAAACAAAATCTCAATCAATTGTACAAAGGCTTCGTCGGCAGTAAAGTAGGTCATAGTTTTGTTGGTTTTTGTGGTCAATGGATGTTTACTTTTATTGATGGAAACTTGTTATGGCCATATCTTGACACCATGCAATAACGGATAACCAATTTTTTGCGGACATATTAGAATCATCAATTTCAGAAACAGGTTTTATCACCGGGTCTGCCAATACCCTTTTTAGAATTATATCTCCTGTTGAAATTACTAAGGAATTTTCATTGGTTGAACATTCTGCCCATAAAAGATTGGATGCTCGATTTGCACAAAATCCTATAAGAAGAGTCCATGATTTGGGTGAAATCTTGCTGGCAACTTCTTCTATTTTAGCTAACTCTGGAGGAATTGTATCTAAATAAAATCCTAATGCTTTAGTCATTGGTTTTCCTTTTTATGAACGATTAAAACGATTGAACAAACCCGATTAAACAGTTTTCAACTATTTTCAGGTATTTCGATTATGTAAATATCAAATAACTGATAAACAGCATTCAATAAATTATCAATGGACATTTTAGCGATTTGTCTTTCAATATATGCTTGGGTATCGATATCATTATCATCAAGAGAGAAATTATCTGATATCATAACCAATTCTTGCAGAGTAATTTCTCCAGTTTTGACATAATCGACTAACCATTTTCTGATTTCATCAGGTTGAACTTGACGTTTTTCAGGATGTTGCATTTCGAGCATTAGACCGTTCCTTGAGTTTATGGAGTTGATAGGCCGGAAATAGACCGCCCCAAAAGATTACCTACTGATTAGACCCAACCTGCCATTACCAAACGAACCGAACCATCTTCAAGAGTTTCTTGGGATTCAATTTCATATCCCTTTTCTTGAGCATAATTCAGTACCACATTTTGGGCATAGCTTTGATTTATTTGCTGGATAAATTCTTTTTGAAGGTCAACACCCCAGAAGTCCGCCACCATTTCATAAATTTCCCCAGTTTTCAGGAAACCGATATCGTATCCATTTTGGCGTTTGATGACATAATCAGCCGTAGTTGTAATTCCTTGGTAGCCTCTGACTATGCTGTTGCGTTCAACAACATAATTTAGTTGTTGAAGAGTTTGCTGGAGAATATTACCGTTTTTGATTTGAGTTTTGATTGTTGTAAAGTGTGACATTTTGACTCCTCTTTTGAGTTTGTTTCCGGTACTGAAGATTTGGTTAAGGCAGGAATTGCACCTGCCCAAGTTTAGTTAAGAGATTGGAGGTAGTTTAACAAAATCAGCATGAATGACATTAGGTTGAGTTTAAATCATTGGCATTTTAGGTGATTGAGTCGAATCAAATTCAGAAGCATATTGTTGGTTATAATTTTCGGGAAATTGTTGTCTGAGAATTTCTGGTGGAAGGAGTTTTAGATTTTCTATTTCCAGATAATTGTCTCGAATATACTCGTAACCAAAACCTCCTTCATTTTCGTCATCTGAAAATGATTCAACATAAATCACTGTAGATTTATAAAAAATCTTCAATTTATATTCATCAAGACGAATTGGACTTTTAACATCTACCAAGTAATCTAAGAAATAATTCCAGTTTTGGAATAGAAAGGTTCCTAGAGAAGATGAGACTTTGATTCCTGTTTCGGGCTTGATATTCATTGACTTGATTTTTCCTACATATCACTAACAAAAGCGAGAGCCTAAAATTCTTCAATTTTTATGGCCGTAACATAAGCATCTCCATCATTCTTCAAAGATTTCACAGCCAATTCCAATAATTTAGTTTTCAATGCACCGGCTGCTTCAGAATCTTGATTTAAGAACTGGTTTAATTGTTCAACAGATTGAAAGTTATCAATTTCATCAAACTTTAAATATCCAGAACTTAATTGAAAGTAGAACACTTTTGATATTAGTAAATCTCTGGTAATGAGTCAAGTAGTTTTTAGGCTACTTGACCGGGAAGTTAATCCAAAGTTTTGAGTGATTGTTCAAGTTGAGTTAACTCTTGCTGCAACCTTTGTTTTTGCTCAATAATTTGTTGTTTGAGTTGCTCTTTCTCTTGAGTTTTCATCCATTCTTCCAGAGCAGTACGTTCGTTTTGAATCCTTTCGTTTAGTTCATCATCAGTTTCTAGCCGGTCGTACCTGACCTCATACTGATAATCTTCATAGGTGACTGGAACATAATTCAGTGTTACATTTTTATATTCCCCATATTTCGCCTGAAGTTGTTGGATATATTCAAAAACTTCATTCAAAATACCGATTGGTTCATCAATTGGTTCCTCAATTGTAATTATTTGTCGTTCAGTATTTACTTGAGGTTTTTCTAATTTACTAGACATTTGTCATTTCCTGAAACAGCATCAAACACAGCGAAAGCAAATAATCAAACAACTTTTGATTCTGATTCTTCTGATTCTTCCAAAACTTCTCCTTGTTCTTCTGACCAAAATTCAGCAAAACTGACTTCAAAGTTGCCTGATTCTTCAGTTAATTTAATTAATTATTCTTTGAGGTCATCATCATTCCAAACCTGTTCAGCATCATCAATTTGGGCAAGTTGAGGAACTTTATCTGAACTGATTTCCATAGTTTGGGTAATTTCTACTCGAATATTTTTGGTAGTCATGGTAAATTTTCTTAAGTAATTTACTGAACACTTGTCTGAATCAAAATAGTCAAGTATTGATTAACCAAACTATTCTAATTTTAAGATATTCTCGAATTAATCACAATCTACTTCAATGCGATAATCTTGTAATTGTTGAGTTGATTGTTGAGAGAAGGAGGCACTTCTAGCACCAGACTTGGAAGCCCAATCACGAAGATGTTGAATTTTGTCAGAAGCTATTTGTTGTAAAGGAACAGTAGAGGCGATCGCATTGAGTAAATCGGTCTCAGTAAATTCTTCGTCACGAGAAAACCCGAACTGCATACCATCATAAATTGCTTGTTCGATTTCTGCCCCTGAGAAATCTTTAGACCTTGAAGCCAATAAATCTAAATCAAATTGGCGATCGCTGCGTAATCGGGTCAAGTGGACGTTAAAAATAGATTTACGGTCTTCATGACTGGGCAAATCTACCCAAAAGATTTCATTTAGCCGACCTTTGCGAAGAAACTCAGGTGGAAGCAGTTCAACATTATTGGCGGTGACTACGATAAAGACCGGAGCAGTTTTTTCTTGCATCCAAGTGAGAAATGTACCGAATACACGCTTAGATGTTCCACTGTCACCTTCACCACCACCAGAACTGAACGCTTTCTCTGCTTCATCTAGCATGAGAACACATGGACTGATAGCCTCAGCAATTTGAATAGCCTGCCGGGTACGAGATTCAGATTCACCAACGATACCGCCAAACAGCCGACCAACATCCAAGCGTAACAGAGGCAGTTTCCATTCGTGAGCAATGGTTTTAGCGGCGAGAGATTTTCCAGTTCCCTGAATTCCTGCCAATAACACACCTTTGGGCATGGGTAAACCATAATCACGGGCTTTTTCCGAGAAACTACCGCTTCTTGAGCGTACCCATAGTTTGAGATTGTCTAAGCCGCCGACTGATTCTAAGCCTCGGTCACAGTTAATGAATTCGAGGATTTCTGTTTTGCGGATTGTTGAGCGTTTTTCGTCAATTACTTCATCAATAACTGCTGGTGTGATTGAATGATGTTTTACCAAAGACTTTGCCAGTACACGCTGGATGCGAATTCGAGTCAAACCTTGACACGCTTTACCCAATCTTTCCCGGTCCTCTGGAGATAGCTTAATTTTTTTCCCCACCAATGTATCAATGATTTGGTGAATTTCATTTAAAATAGGTAGACTGAAGTCTATGATTAATGCTTCTTCTTCTAGTTCTTTGGGCAGCAGCACATCATGATTCAGGAGAATTAGACAGCGCCTATCGCGACTCATTTCCCGAGCCAGATTCTTTATTTCGCGAACTATCGGAATCTGTGCCATTGTCAATTTTCCGTTCAGGGGGGCTATGACATTCGCCAAATCCTTCATTACGAACAAAGTTGCTTGTTCTGGTGGAGCCGATGCTACCCGATTCAGTGCTTGCATCGGATTTCCTTTATCTTTACCTGAATCGCTCCACCCTCTTGAAAAATCCCAAAAATATATTTGTCTTTTTTTCTCAGTGGCTTCGATTAGAGTTTCTTCGGCAATCTCTTCATCTTTTGCCACTGCATAAATCAATGAATATCTCGCCTGTAAAACTGTCCTCAATTCTGCAATTATTTCCATATCTCTCCTGCTTCCCCTGATTTTGGTTAATTTACTTATTCTTTTTCTGGTGTAGTGGATTGACGCGGTGGTAGATTGTAACACCGTTCCAGTCGTTGAACTGATTGATTATATTTTCTGATGACCTGATTATTATCCAGATAATTGATTAAGGCTTTTAAGTGGTTAAGGATTTCAATTTTTGATTGTGCCTTAACAATTTGCTCTTGATAACCCCAATCATTTTGCGGATTTTTCAACCCTAATTGAAGATTGGACTGAACTTTTTTTATCTCCGCTAGAATTTCTGCCTTCAAAAATAGGTATTTTTCTGCTTCTTTCACTTGGGCTGGCCCCTGTAATTACTTCAGTAATTGCTGTGTGTTTAGTTTGAAGGGCAGTCCCAATAACTGCCCCTCTATTTTTCTGATTCTAGGCTGTTTGTTTTTCCTTTTTACCCTTTGACCCCTTCTTTGATTCCACTTCTGTAAATTCCTCATCATCAATAACAGAATCAAGAACAGAAACAGAATCAAGAACAGAAACAGAATCAGAATCAGAATCAATGAGTTGTTTATAGTGGTCGATTTGGGAATTAAGAACATCAACGAGATGATTGAGTTCTTGATTATCGGCAAGAAGTTGGTCTACATCTACATCAACTTCAAGACCCCCAGATTGACGAGATTGGCTTTGAAGTTGAGTAATTGTTTCGTGTGCTGTAGCCAATTGTTGTTTGACTTCGGCTAACTGTTGTTGAATAACCTCTTTTTCTCCTTGAGACTGTTGTAGGGTTTGAATTTGTGATTGCAGGGCTTCAACTTCTTGTTCACGAGTGGATAGGGAACCCGAGAGTTTAGCGATTGACGATTCAGCCTCATTCAATTCTTTAAGACGTTCTGATGCGATCGCCAATTGTTCGACTAAATTATTCCGCTCCGACATCAAACTATCCAAACGTTTCTGAAATTCTTCAGAATCAGACAGCTGCTGCTTATTGAGTTGCATATAAGCATCTTTAAGTTCAGTTTGTTGCCGTTCGTACTGTTTTTGATAGAAGTCTAGTTCCAACTGCATTTTGGGAAACTCTTTGAGTTGTTGGCGCAGAGTATCATTCTCGATGCTGAGTTGACGTAAGCGATCGCCACTGATAGCGGTATCAGCCGTTTGATAAGCCATCCGATACGCTGCCGTCATCAGTTGTTTAGAAATAGCTAAGAATTCTTCGGGAATTTCCTCATCTGCAAGTAATCCATCATCGACTGATTCCAAAATAGCCGATACTAAATCCTTGTCATCTTTTCCTTCTTTCAGTGCTGCGGTGTTATCTTTGCGCCACTCTCTCAAGAAATTACAGACATCAGTGGCTGACCCCCCTACTCCATATATTTCTTTCAGCGCTAGTTGAACCGTCCGGTTCCGGATTGCGATTCGGTTGGCTTGCAGCACGTCACACGCCATATCCACCATCTGCCGGTTTATTCCTTTGGCTGGTACCACTTCTGGATTTATATCAAATCCGCTTAACTCTAACTTTGTCCAGGTCGTTGGTAATTTTTTCATGATTTTCTCCTGTTTCTCTAGCTTTTTACCACTCTAACCTTAATTTACCATAGCTTACCTAAAATGGTAAGTAAATTTTTGTAAAGAAAGATTATTAAAGAAAAAAGTCAATGATTAGGGTTATGCGGTCCAAGTGAGCATTTAAAACATTTAAAGTGCAGGTTTCTGAAGAGACTGAAGACCTAACTGAAAACTTGACTGAAGACCTAAAAGCTATACACAGCAGGAATTATGAAGAGTCTGAAGACTACACTCTCTAAAACTTAGCTCAGAAATTAAATGAATAAAATCCCAGGTAAAAACTAAAAAAATGAAAACCTAGACTAGATTTGAACGCTCAGGGCGGGCAAATACTGAAAAACCTTGCTAAACAAGACTTGTAGGTGTTCAGCAAGGTCTTCAGACCGGTGTTCAGTTAGGTATTCAGTCAAAAGGTTTAGTTAAAGGCGATAGTTGTCCATTTTAGGAGGGTGAGTCAGGAGGGTCCAGCATATCTGCAAGAATCCGGAGAATTCGAGCAATTTGATTAAGGGAATAGGTTCCTTCAAGATTAAGTTCAAGTGGACGAGATGTTTGCTGGGGGGGTATCACAAAGGTCTCAGGGCTGGTGTTGGACTGGAGATATGCTTTTAAATCCGACAGTGTTTTCCCGGATAACTCAGCAATTTTCTCCAGATATTTCTCCGAGGGCTCCCATTGACAATTTTCCCATCCAGATATCGTTGGATGGGATACACCAAGAATTTTCCCGAACTCCCGTTGACTTTGCCTTCCGCGAAGGTATTTCAATAAGTCGGCTAACCGCTGTTGTTCCTCAAAATCCACGATAGACGCTGCCCTCATCCTTAATTCTCCATAACATTACAAAACTTTACTAAAACGACCCTTACCGGGATTGACGGATAGCTGGAATATTTGGTAAGCTGTGGTCAATATCACAAGAAGTAGGCCCTCCACCCGGAGAGAAAGAGGTCCCAGATGAAACAAAATAGAAGCAGTGGAGAAATGAAACTGAAAAAGACGAGCTTCAATATTTCTCCAGAAACAAAACGGAAAATTGAAGTAATTTCGGCTTTAGAACAAAAAACTCAATCTTTGGTTATCGCCAACATTGTGGATTTTTACCTAACCAACCAACCAAATTTATTTGATGGTTTAGTTTCATAGTGGCCTAGTGGCCTAACACAATATTGAGGGTGTTGACAATGAGTATGAGGAAAAATCTACAGGTAAATCGCTGTGACTTACAGTGGGCGCAAAAACTGGTGACAGAAAATCATTATCTGCACCGCCCGGTAGACCGGAGAGCATTACCGTTTGCATACCAGATTGCATTAAACAATAAACCAGTGGGGTGTATCATCATGGCGATTCCTCATTGGAACAAACAACGTGATTTGTTCACAACTCAGGAAAGATGGCTGAAGGGCGATCGCCATCTGTTGACAACTTGGCAAGTGCTATTGATTAGCCGGTTGTGGATTATTCCCGAACTTCAACAGCCCCAGCCCAATGGACACGCCAACTGTATTGCTAGTTGTGCGATCGCCAAAATGCTTAAACAGGTACAACGCTGGTTGACTGACAAAAGTTAAGAATGAGGGCTGAAAGCTTTACATTCAGGGATTTTTAGCCTGGGGCTTGAAAAG
>NZ_JAMXFD010000044.1 GCF_025370875.1 Laspinema palackyanum D2c | reverse complement strand
GACCGTACCTACCGTATTGAGTTCAAAATACATACTTACAAGTATCCGCCTGACTAAGTTTTGTCAGTCAACCAGGCCAAAAGCAATGCGGGCCTGCCGCTAAGGCAATTAAAATTCTGAAAGAACACCTGGTTTCTGGGGGCAATGGAATCAACCTGGATGACAACATGAGAGGATGGTTTCTGACCCATTTCGACGGAGAAATCAGGGGGAATCTGTTTTTTCCCACATACGAAGGCAATAGCGCGGTCATGCTATCTTCCCCAACCGTACTGGGTAAACCCGTCCCACGCGGGCCTGTGTATTTTGCCCCCACTTTATTGACCGCATTGGGGGTGTTGGGAACTTTTGCTGGCATTTATCAGGGATTGCAGGGGGTGAATCTCGACATCCAAGAGGCCGATACTCTGCTGAAAAGCAGTACCGACTTGCTGGCCGGGATGAAGTTTGCTTTCTTAACCTCGTTGTGGGGACTGGGGAGTTCCAGTCTCTTCATGTTATTTCTCGCGGGTGGAGAACGAGCGCGGCAACGGCGTCGGGATAATTTGCGTTCTGAATTGAGCAAAGTTGCTTTTCTGCTGACTCCAGGACGAATTTTGGCCCGGATGACGCCGGGAGCAACTGGAGGACAAAGCAATCTGACGGCTGCGACGATTGGTCAAGCTGTGGCGAAAGAAATGCGATCGGTTTTGCGATCGGAACTAACGCCTATTTTCGAGCCTTTAACGAACCTTACGCCAGAGGCGATCGGTCAGGCAACCGGAGCACAACTAAATCCCTCCCTCAATTCCATGAAAGCGGAATTATCCAGCATTCGGGAATTGCAACAAAAACACGGTCAAGCGGTAGATTATTTGGTCACGCGACTGCGCGAAGAATTAATCGAACCCGTGGTCAAACGTCTTGATGAAACTGCCAAACTCACCAAGGAAGCATCCGAGGCAGTGAAAGAACTGAAAGATGCTTTGGGAGATATTACTATCAGGTTGGCTGGGGCTGTTGAAACGATTCGGGAATTCCAAAAAGAAACTCTCAAAGACCTGAAACAATTTGCTGTTGATTTAAAAGACATTCTCAACCAATTTAGCCAGGATACTAACGGAGTCTTACTAACCGTTGCCGCAGAAATCAAGCGAGCCGTTGACGAAAGTATCAGAGGAATGCAAGCACAGCGAAAAGCCTTTGAAGAAAGTGCCGAAAAAGCTGCTGCAACTTTCAGAGGTATCCGAGAAGAATTAGAGCAATCTCTCCGAGTACAAGCTCAACTACAGAAAGAGATGCTGGAAGGAGTCGAAGCGAGCACCCGTAAAATTCTCGAAGACGCCAATCAAGTCTTTATTTCTCAATCAGAAACTTTGGTGAATTTGGGTCGTGAAGCATCGGCATTAATAAACCAAGCCGCAGCTAACCTAACTGCAACGTTGGTAAATATTGATGAGATGCTGCAAAAAACTCGCATCACTGTGCAGGAAGAGTTAGAGAAATTCCGCATCGAATACCAAACTGCACTCAAGAAATTCTTTGAAGACCAAAACAATCTCCTAGACGAAACTCTCCGCAAGCAGCGAGAAGGACTCGAAATTGTCATCACAAAACTCCAGACAGTCTTCCTAGAAGATGCTCCAAAAATGGGTGAGGTGATTAACGAAGCGATGGGTTATATGCAAGAAACGATGAGACAAATGCAAGGAACGATGGCTTCCATTCAGGAAACGGCTAAGATAGTGTACAACCTAGCCAATAAAACAGGGTTAACCTCCGGAGAACGTCTGCAACAATTGCAGGAAATGATCCGCGAACTGGGTAGCGAAGCCAACCAGATAGAGAGTGCCTATCAAAACATGGTTGAGAAATTTGACACATCTCTCAACCAATCCCTAAACCTGATGGTACAAAAATTAGATGATGCACTCCAAATTGGCCACAAGCAACTTGCGGAATATTTGACAAAAGCCAATGAATCGTACACAAAGGCTATTAAAGAAGGAGATAGCGCTGCGGCTAAAGTCTGCACTCAAATCAACGAAACCGCTCACGGACTGATGGATGTATCGCATTACTTAGTCGCATCGGCTAAAGAACTGAAGAATGGCAACGGGAGTGGTAGTTAATGAACGATTTTTCTGAGTTTGAAATGGAGGGTGAAATCTTAGAGGAGCAAGACTCTGGGGTTTGGCTCTCCATTGGGGACTTGATGTCAGGACTACTGATGTTTTTCGCGCTGCTGTTTGTCACCACTCAACTGCAATTGCATCATAAATATGAGGATGTGCAACGACTAGAGGGGGAATTGCAAGCCAAAACGAAAGAAGTGGAGGAGCTCAAAACCGACTTGCAGGCAAAAATAGACGAGTTGGATAAATACCAAAAAGCATTTCAGGATTTACCCCTGATTCTGCTGGCTCAATTGGACACAAAAATGGGAGGCTCTGACCTGTCTGTGGATCCAAAAACTGGGGATGTGAGTATTGCCGATCGCATTCTTTTCGATTTAGGCAGTGCAGAACTGAAACCAGAAGGAAAAGCCTTTCTCCAACAGTTTATTCCCGCTTACAGCCAAATCATTTTCTCAACGGATGACTTTAGAACAATGGTCACTCGGGTGATTATTGAAGGTCATACCAGTTCCGATGGGGATGAATACAGCAACATGGACTTAAGTTTGCAGCGATCGCTATCGGTGGCTGAATACATTTCCTCGCAAATGTCTTTTCCCAATCAAGATAACTTTAAAACCAAAATTCTAGCAGCCGGTCGAGGGGAAATTGATGCCGACAAAACCCGTGACAATCCTAGCGATCGCAAAGTCGTCTTCCGTTTCCAGCTAAAACCCCCCGATTGGCAGCAACTCTTAGACAGTAATTAACCGCACTCCCGCTAATCCACTCAGGAAGAGAACAGGAAACCCAAGCCAATGAGCGATTTTTATGAATTTGAAATGGAAGGGGAAATTTTAGAGGAGCAAGACTCTGGAGTTTGGCTCTCCATTGGCGATTTAATGTCAGGACTCCTGATGTTTTTTGCCTTATTGTTCATCACCGTGATGGTACAACTCAAACAGTACCAAGAAGCGTTTGACAAACTCCCTCTCGTCATCCTCAATACGCTCCGTCAAGAAGTTCCTGGGGGAGATAAATTGGAAGTCGATCCAAGAACTGGAGATGTCAGCATTCCCGATGCGATTTTGTTCGATGAAGGGAGTGCCGAACTCAAACCCGCAGGCAGACAATTTCTACTCAATTTCATTCCCGTTTACAGCAACGTCATTTTCTCCAATGATGAATTTGAGCGGATGATTACTCGGGTTATTATCGAAGGACACACCAGTTCCTTTGGAGACGAGCGCGAAAATATGCAACTGAGCTTGCAACGCGCTTTGTCTGTTTCGGATTACATTTCCTCCCTAAATTTTCCCACTCAATCTCAATTCAAATATAAGGTATTGGCGGCAGGTCGAGGGGAATTGGATGCAGATCAGAAAATTGATTCTCCTGGCGATCGCAAAGTGGTGTTTCGGTTCCAACTCAGACCCCCAGATTGGGGAAAGATGTTCAGCGTACCCTCATCCTCACCGGAGACTCAACCATGAATTTTAACTTTCGCCCTTTAGAATTGCCACCCCTTCCTCAACCGAAAGCGCAAGAGTTAATTAATCTGGGAAAAGGAACCGGAGAAAGTGGCCCCATCGCACCGCCTCAGTTACCTCCAGGTGTGCCGAGATATCAGACAAAACCTCCGCGCAGTATGGATGAGATTTTGGCGGATATTGAGAATGAGAAAGGCGAACAGGTGACTATTTTGGAGTGGGTTTACTTGTTCTATGCCAAAGGAGATTGGGATGAGAAACAAGGGAGGACTCGGGCTAAATCAACATCAGCAGCGATTTGGAAATTTGCTCTGGATGACGATAAGATTAAAAACCGATTATTTTGGCGGTTGGCGATTTATTATAGCCAGGGTAATCAGAATCAGAGAAGGACTAAAAAACGGCCCGTCCTGAAAAATATGGAATCCTTAGAAAATTTGGAAGTTGAGAGCGTTCAAGAAAAGGCAGAGCAGAGCAAAATCAGCGATCGGCCTGTGTTGCCTTTGTCTTTAGTGCATAGCTTCCCCGATTTTGCTTCAGAGTTTAAAAAGATCGAACTCTTACCCATAGACATTCTCTTAGCACTGGTAGACAATCAAGGCGATCAGCAAATTGCCTCCTGGAGCTTCCAAAATTCAATCCCACCCAAAAAAATCCTAGAAAAAGCCCACTTACCTAAGTCTCTAGGTTCAAAACACGGGATATTTATCGAGATTATTAAATATTTTATTAATACCGGCCCCAGTCGCAATCTCAGGCAGGCAAACTTGATAATCAATTGCCTAGAAGACATGGCAACAGAACCGCAACTTCAGGGGGTACAGCATCTACTGACAAAGGTTTCCACAGAAATTGCTGGTCAGTTCCCGATGCTAGTCAATTGGGTACAAAAACACTATGGAATCACGAGTCCCGATACTCGCTGGAGTGAATTATCCCAACCGGCAAAAACTGCTTTACAAGATTGGATTGGAGCACTAAGTTATGAATCTTTCTATAAATTAGTGGCGATATTGTTACGAACATTGAATCTGGAGGAGTGGGAGCGGAAGCAGCTAACAAGTCGCCGGGATTTCTGGTCAAATTATAGCGATCGCTTTGAACGACTTCGGATTTTGTTACCCCAGTCCTCCCAAAAGGCGAGCGAAGAGGCGATCGGCAGTGAATTTGAGCATCAAGATATCAGTATTCTCCAGGAAGATGGCAGCGACCCCACCGAAGTTTGCATCTTTGATTTCGGAGATTGCTGCATTGTGGAATTTTTCCGAGGTCCAGGTAGCGAAACCCGCGTCTTTGACTCCCGCGTTTATCCCCATATCAAAACCCAGCTATTTGACTCTCCCGAACTTTCATTAAAAAGACTGCGATGTCTGGGTGGCGAAGTACATGACCACAAATATTTGTGGCAAGGATGCTCTGAAAAATTACTCAGAACACGAGACATTTATCCGAATCAAGGAACTCAATATTTTCAAGGTTTATATCACCCATATAATCAATATAACCGCGAAACTGGACTACCAGTTCCTTCATTATCTGAACAGGAAGAACGTCAGCGCAAGTTAGAATACTGGGAAAGAGAAATGGAAAAAATTGAAATGGAGGCTCGTTACTTTTGTGAAAATCATTAATTTAAGGATTGACCAGTAACCAAGGAAAAATGACAAATGATCCAAAAAATTTCCTGAATTTGGGAGTTTCGCATCAGACTTATCCTATTCCTCTGCTAACAAACTCATTAACTTTTGAGCGGCATCCCCATAATCATAAGGTGACCAAGACCGATAAGCTGCGCTATTATCCAAGGCTCTCAAACTTTCTTCCTTGGCTAATTCTGTGGTGAGAAACAGGAGGATTTCCAGTTTCTCATCATGAGATAACTGTTGAAGTTTTTCTAAAAATTCAGGATGGGACATAAAATGACCTAGAATTCTGGTTTCCATTTTACCAAACCTTTATCCCAAAGTCATCATCACCCCAGTGCCAAAAATGACTAAGAACCAACGACAAATGACCAACGCCTTATTGTAAAATAGAACCTATTCAACTCATCTACGACCTGTGACGATGCCAACGAATCTCTCTCTGCCAATTATGGGCTGCGGTACTTGGGCTTGGGGTAACCGGCTATTATGGGGATATGAACCCAGTATGGATGCCGAATTACAAGCGGTGTTTAATCTTTGTGTCGAAAATGGCGTGACGTTATTCGATACCGGGGATTCCTATGGGACTGGCAAGCTGAATGGACGGAGTGAGACGCTGTTGGGGCGCTTTTCTCAGGAGTATCAGGGGGTCAATGCGGACAAAATTTGTATAGCGACGAAGTTAGCGCCTTATCCTTGGCGGTTGACGCGGCAGTCGATGGTTTCTGCTGGGGAAGCATCGGCGCAGCGGTTGGGACGGCTGGATTTGGTGCAGATGCATTGGTCCACGGCGAATTATGCGCCTTGGCAGGAGTGGTCGTTGTTGGATGGATTGGCGGATTTATACGATCGCGGGTTGGTGAAGGGAGTGGGATTGTCCAATTACGGTCCCAAACGACTGGAACGGGTTTATCAAAAGTTTAGCGATCGCGGAGTTCCCATTGCCACCCTGCAAGTTCAATACTCTCTGTTATCTACCTATCCCGTGACCACCTTGGGGTTAAAAGAAGTCTGCGAGCGCCTGGGAATTCAACTGATTGCTTACAGTCCCCTAGCGTTAGGATTGCTCACGGGAAAATACTCAGAAAACGGTCCATTTCCTCCGGGGATTCGCGGGTTGCTGTTTCGGAATATTTTACCCCAAATTCGGCCCTTGTTAGACTGTTTGCGGGCAATTGCCTCAAACCGAAATAAAACCATGTCCCAGGTTGCTATCAATTGGTGCATCTGCAAAGGGATGATTCCCATTCCCGGGGCAAAAAGTGTGGAACAGGCGCAACAAAATCTCGGTGCACTGGGTTGGAGTTTGGATGCGGGGGAGATAGAAGAACTGGATCAAGTAGCGGCCAATTCTAAGAAAACAATGGTGCAAAATAACTTTCAAACGACTTAAAATAATGGCAAAAATTATAGACTAATTCTATTTTTTAAACTTTCAAATAAAACCCGGGCTTCCGATAGCACAGAAAAGGGGTAATCTTCCCTCAAAGGAATTTCTATTCTTCATTAGAAGCCAAAACCTGAAAGGGCTGATTTGCGGCTTCCCATTGTAGAATAGCTTGGTATAGTTCTGTCCTTGAAAAAAATGACCGTTCATAAGCCAAACGTAAATCTTTTTCTAGGATAATGCTTTCGACTTGCTTGGTGTTACAAGACCCCAAGGCTTTACAGAGTCCAATAGACAGAATGCAGATGAGATCATGACCGCAGCAGACAGCCCAGGGGTTGTGAGTATTTTGTTTTAAATTTTCTATCTGCTGGTGAAGGATTTGTTCGTCTAAATCATGCCTTTGGGAGTTATTTTTAATAGTTTTGATTAGTTTGAATTTATCTAAGGCTAAAGTGGTCTCATGAATAAATTTTTTAAAGGATAAATCTTCAAATTTTAAGGAAAGACCCTCTTTGAGAGACAACCATCGCAAGTAGCCAATAAAAACTCCGGGTAAAATCAGGAGGGTCCGAATATCTTGACCTGTAGATTTAGTCAGCTTGTTTATTTTTTCTTCTGACCCATATTCAGCTAAAACTTTTTCCAAGGCAGGCGACTGGAGTAACATGGTTTCCAGGTCGTGACTGTCGGTCATGAGTAGATTCGGGGTTTGGGATAGGTTCCCCTCTAGGCTATCAAAATCAGCATCCACAACCGCTAAGACTCCGACGCAGTTATCCTTTTCTAGGATATCGAGAGCAGCAATAGCTTTTTGTTTGTTGTTAGCATTTTCTACCGAACATAGTCTGCTATTGACTAAATTTTTCCAGACCCTTGCATCGGTATCGCCTTCGGTTATTAAAAAGGTTCCCTGATATTGAGTCCGCATTAAGCGAATTTTATTCGCGACGCGATCCGGTGTTAAATGTTCTCTCATGGCCCTTTTAGCTCTACGGTCAAATCCCAGCGATCGCTGATAATATCGGGAGAATGGGTCGCCATTAACACATCAATATTTACTAATTGGGCGATTTCTTGTAAATCTTTGAGGAATTGAGCTTGCCAAGCAACGTGCAACGACAGTTCAGGCTCATCAATTAGAATCAGGGAATTGGGTTTTGCTTTGAATAATAACTCATACAGCATTACCAATTGGTGTTGCTCACCGGATGATAAGTTCTCGGGAGATAAATGCTTACTATCATCAGCCTGAAATATAAAACCCTTTTCTTTATTAACATTGATACTTTTATAACAAAATCGGCTATTAATAATCCGTTTGAGAATTTCTATTTTTTGAGCAAGTTCCTCAAATACCCTCAGCTTATTCTCTACATCTTCTACATAAACGGATAAAATGCTTTTGGCTGTGTCATCAATAGAGCGGTCAACTTGAAAATCGGGGTCTTCATCTTGATTCAAAAGTCCCGCTGCTATCAGCCGATATCGTTTTTCTTCGATTTCTCTTAATTTGGTGTGAATTTTGTCGGCGGTTAAGTCAGAGGGTGCGGTGGTTTTGACCACTCTTGCTGGAAAAGTTCGGTCCAGGGATTGAGCTAATTCTCCATATTCAGCAAGTTTGCTCTGAATATGTTCGGCGAGTTCTTCAGAGTAAGCAGCAACGGAAGAATAGGCAGCAACAGAGGTTATAGAGGAGGGAAATCTCGGATACCCCCTCCCTCTCAAAACATTACTTAAATTTAATAACCGTTGAGCTTCTATTAAGCGAACTGGCATAGATTTTTTAACATCAATTAACCAATTGGGATCGGGGGCTATTTTTCCTAATTCTTCAGGGAAAAATTGGCCAAATCTAGCAATAACATCTTCAAAAGAAAGTTGCTCATTGGTTTGCAAATGTAGCCATGTTGTATAATTAATCCGATTTATTTCTGGAATAATACTATCAATTACTTGACTAATTTGCTTGAATCTCTTAGAATCAGAAGTTACATCAATGAGTTGAAATTTCTCGCTTTTCGATGATTTAGCATTAAGCAATTGAAGGGTTGCCGGGTGCTTCTTAGCTTTGGGATTTTTATCGATTGACTGGGTAACAACCAACTGAGTCCCTTCATCAAACTCGACCCTAAATTCGGTGAAGGGAATCGTAACTAATTCCAAGTAACGGGAATTAAACAGTCCATTCAGCATTCTTAGTAAAATAGTTTTACCAAATCCATTGGGACCATGAATGATAGTAATTCGCTCATCTAAATTTAAGGGGATGGAGTGATTAAAAATACCAAAAAGGTTGGTAACCGAAATTTTATGGATTCTCATCTTTACCTCGGGTGTAGCCAGGGTTGTATTGTTACCTGGCCTCTATTTTACAGCAACCACTATTCCCTAAGCCTGGGGAATATTTTTATCTGGACAGTGAAAAGTTCTGTGAGATAATTAATTAGGGGCCTTAAACTATCCAGTTCGTCTGTGTATGGCTCCCAGCCTGAATGACTCTTTGGCGTGAAGGAATTTTGTCAAAAGTAAGCTGGGTGGACTTTCAGCTAAAATAGAAGGTGCAGATTGTTGTAGAGTAAGCCGAACAATTTGCTCACTCGGATAACCACTGCTAGGTACGGTTCTGAACCAACCCGAAAAACCTTGCCAAATCGTCGAGGGCATGGATAAGCTCAGAATTTGTAAAATCCCTAAAACTAAAGCATTTAGATTGACAAATCGTTCAAATGCTTCTATTTTCTCTTGGATATTCACCCGGTCTTCATCAGAGTAGTCTTGGATATTCATATTTTTAGGTCCTCGGGAAGAGGGAGCCATATTTTTCATCCAGAAGCGATAGTTGAAGCCGGATAAAATCTCGATTAAGGTCCGAAAAGTCACTTCAATTTTAAACCGCCAACTATAAGCCGTTATGATTTCTACTCCCGATAAATCCAGGTCTGTTGAAAGTAGAATGCTGGGTTTTCCTCCGGGCCACAATACCAACACAAAACGCACTAAATTTTCGGGACAGTCCCAATGTAAATCTATTGTACGATAACTGACTTTCTGTTTCTTTCCATAAAGGAATAACGATTCAGTCTTTAAAGAATTTGGGTCATTAAATAACGTGCGTAATTCCAGTGATTGTCCCCAAATGCGAGGCCTGCCGGGACCTTTTTTCACGGAGGACGGTGGTAACGGATGCTTGGCGACCGTATTAATCTTGACCCGAGTAATTAAATGAATTGAATCGGACCGAAACTGCTTAATTAATTTTTTTGAAGCAAAATAGGCATCTAAAATGACGTAACTTCCAGCTTTCATGTAAGCCCTACATAAGCCAGACATTTTATCAACTAAAGTCGGTGAATTTACATCAGCTGTTTGAAGTCCATCTTGAATTTTAAACGTAACCGGGACGGCAATTAGAGAATCCCCGGCTTGCAATAAAAGATTAATAGCTCCAAAATAATGACCCCGAATCCATTCCGGGCAAGGTCACATTACTTGATTCTTGGTGTAACTTTTTAACTAAGGGCATTTTTCTGCCTTCTTTGGGGACTTTAATGCCATCGCCAATATAAATAGGTTGACCCTTCAACCGTTTGACATTGGGGTGAGAAACCAGCCATTGATGCCATCTGTTTGATAATGTTTTGGCACTCCAACTGGTAGCGTGAAACCAATGCAGAGCGTGCCCATAGTAGTATTCACTCAGTCCCACTGCATTGAGATAACTCGTGATGGCAGGGGTCCGGTTGCATAACAGAATGCCCCAGACCATAATCACGAACCATTCAAAGGCCGCCTCACGGTTGAATGCGGGCCGTAGACTTTGAAGGATTTGTTCAATTCGCTCAAAGGGGGGCATAATGGTAACACTGGTTAAGCGTAGAATACTTACCAGTATGACTTATGGACTGGTTTTATGCCGGTCCATTTTTTTTGAGGCCCCATAAGCGATACTCTTGGGGTTATACAGAACTTTTCACTGTCCAGTTTTTATCACAAATACGCAATTTTGTCAAGTCCTTCTAAAGCAATTTCAGTTGCACTGATGGATCATCGATCGCCTCCCTCTCTTCCCCATCTTCAGCCGTTGAGGAAAATTGCCACATCTGTTCATCTCCGGCCAATAAACCCTCTGCCGCTTCTAGTAAATCAGTTTTGATATCCTCTAATCCTTCTCGATTTTCTAAATAGGTTTGTAAGGCACTCAGGGGGTCAATTCCAGCGCCCGCATTCAGTTCGGGGACTCGGGGTCGGGCGAGTTGGCTGACGAGTTCGGCTTGGATGGTGTAGTTATGTGCGGCGCTTAAGGCGGCATGAATAACGGTGTTATCAATTAAATCAATTTGGTGCGATCGCAACTGATAAATCAACCTCACAACTGCATCCTTAATTTCCTGTTTGCCGACTGCCTTTAAAATCTGCTGTTGAGGATTTTCCGCTTCTGATACATCCACCTTAATCGTCTTAAAATCTCGCACAACCAACGGACAAAATTCCCACTTCGCCTGTCCCCGTTCTAATTCCACCATCACATAGCCTTTATCTTCCTTCTGTTCGCTGAAATCCACCCGTTCAATACTCCCGGGATAAATCACTGGCGGATTATTCGTGGGGTTTAAGTTCTGGTGGCGGTGAACATGACCCAATGCGACATAATCAAACTCGGGGCGAATTAACAGGGAAATCGGAATGGTAAACCCCTTGCCGACTGCGAGAAACCGTTCCGCACCTAATTCGGCGCGATCGGCCATCAAATGCGCCAGTAGGACCGTTGGCACCGTTTCGTCTAGTTTGCGGACTTCCCCCTCTAGCACGACTCGCAGACGGTCAATTAAAAGCTGATTCACATCAGATAGGGAAATTCCCTCGGTTTGCGATCGCGTCATTAAGGTAGAACGGGTAATCCAAGGTAACGTAATAATTTGCACCGGACCCTTGGCAGTTTCTATGCGATGAGTCGTGACGCGATCGCCGACAATAAACCCTGGCACTCCCAAGGTGCGATAAATGGATAAACTTGCTCCCCCTTGTCCTTGGGAATGTTGATCATGGTTGCCAACCAGCAAAACTGTGGGGATATTTGCTTCGACTAACCGATGAAATTGACGCGCAAAAGCTTCCTGAACAAATGGCGGTGGGGTGGCATCGGGAAAAGCATCCCCGCCAAACAAAACTAAATCCACGGGTTCTGCAATGGCGCGATCGATACAGCGACTCAAGGTGCTGACAAAATCTTCTAATCGCGTATTTAAGCCCGTGGCTGGATTGATTCGTCCGTGGGAAAACCCACTGCCGATATGGATATCTGAAAGATGCAGAATTTTAATCATGGGATGTTATTAGTCCGAAGTCCTTTGTCTATTGTGCGTTGTTTCTGGAACGTTGCACAGACTGGCGCAGTCGCCTTGCTTCAAACCCGAAGACAAAAGACTCAGGACTCTTAACTTCCCTTTAGATATGAATGCCGCATTCGCTTTTAGCCGAACCCCGCCAGCGTCCAGCGCGTTCATGTTCGCCTGCACCCACGGGAGTTGTCAGGGGTTCATCACCAATGCTGCCATACCCTTGATCGTGCAGGGTGTTATAAGGGACACCATGCTGCATGATGTAGGCCCAGGTTTCTTTGCGGGTCCAGTTCGCTAGGGGATTGACTTTAATGCGTCCGTCTTTATCCCGTTCAAAAATAGGCATTTGAGCGCGAGAACTGGATTGGTCCCGGCGACGTCCGGTGATCCAGGCGACGACGTTGAGTTCTTCCAAACCGCGTTTCAGGGGCTCCACTTTCGTGAGATAGTGGAATTGTTCAACGTTGCTATGCCACAAGGCGGTGCCGTAACGTTTAGCGAACTCTTGGCGATCGCTGGCTTCTGAGTTTTTGTAGATATGCAAATCTAAGTTGTAGTGCTGCTTAGAGCGTTCTACCAGTTCCAGAGTTTCGGCAAAGTGGTGCAAGGTGTCCAAAAACAGCACAGGCACCGGGGGATTGGATTTCAATTCACGGTAGAGGAGGTCCATGACAACCATGCCACTGGCTCCAAATGCCGTGCTTTGCACAAGCCCGGTGGGAAAATTGTTGACGCACCAAGCCAGAATCTCTTGGGGATGGGAGGACTCAAATCGTTCGTTGAGTTCATCCAAGTCGAGGCTGGTGGTGGATTTAGTTGGTGCCTGTACTGAGTTGACCATGCTCGTTTCTTTACTGTAATAAGTCATTTAAGGGTTTCCAAAATCAATCATAGCCTAAAACACCCCTAACTTGGTCGGGAATCAGTATTTTATTTCTAAGGGACGAGTTTAGCAGTGTACTTACTTCTATCCAAGGGCTTGGAATCCCTATTCCGAAAGGCTTACATTACTTGGTAAAGTTTTATGAAGTTACCAAAAGGAATAGGGGGGGATGCCCTCAAATGTATCTCCTGACCCGGGACTGTCAGTTAGGCAATTGAGTATTAAGACTCAGACATCGCCGGGGAAGTGCCAATCCAAATTATATGCTGATAGGTAGCCATTTCTGCATCAACTCCGGTTGATGATTCAGGCTTGCTTTCCCCTAAAATAACCACAGTTGGGGTCTGGAGTAAATAGAAAGAATGCGATTAATTTTGTACAGCAAGCCCGGTTGCCACCTCTGCGAGGGGTTGCAGGAAAAATTAGACCAGATTCGGGATTTGAACTTTGAGCTAGAGGTGCGCGACATTACCACCCAAGCCGATTGGTTCGCGGCGTATCAGTATGAAATCCCCGTCCTCTGCCGCGTGATTCCTCCGGACCCAGACTCGGAAATTCCCCCAAAAGAGGAACCCTTGCCGAGGCCCTCTCCTCGGGCCTCGGTGCAGCAAGTGCAGCAAATGTTACAGCAATACTTTCCGAAAAATGATTCACAATAGGCGAAAAATAATGCAAGACGAGAGGACTGGGGGAGTCCACCCCGTTACCCTGTCGGTTGCATGAACGATCGCCCAATCGCGTGTGAGGAATTAAAACGATGAAGCTCAAAGCGTTATTACCCAGCATTCTGTTAGAGACCCTTGACAAGGAGGCGCTGGAAATCGAGGTCACGGGTTTAAGTACCAATTCCCATGCGTGCCAACCTGGGGATCTCTTTATCGGAATGCCGGGAACCCGGGTGGATGGCGGTGATTTTTGGCCCTCGGCGATCGCCTCCGGTGCCGTGGCGGCCTTAGTCAGTCCCCAAGCGGCGCAAAAACATCCCCCGCAATCCGATGCCGTGGTAATTCCCGTGGCAGATATGACCGCTGCTTGTGCCCAAGTTGCTGCCGCGTTTTATGGGGAACCGGGGAAAAAACTCAATTTAATTGGGGTAACCGGGACCAATGGCAAAACCACCACGACTCATTTAGTCGAGTTTATTCTCCAGAAGGTCCAAAAACCTACGGCGCTATTAGGGACCCTCTATGTCCGGTGGCCGGGATTTGAACAGGTGGCGGCCCATACGACCCCGTTTGCGGTGGATTTGAATCATCAGTTAAGTGATGCAGTCCAGGCGGGATGTGAATTTGGGGTGATGGAAGTTAGTTCCCATTCCTTGGCCCAAGGACGGGTGCAGGGTCTGCCGTTTCAAGTCGGGATTTTTACCAATTTGACCCAGGACCACCTCGATTTCCATGAAACGATGGAGGCTTACTTTGAGGCCAAAGCCAAGCTGTTCAGCGCGGAATATTTGGCCGGTCGCGCGGTGGTGAATATTGATGATAGTTATGGACAGCGCTTGGCGCAACGGTTGAGTGGGGATCAGATTTGGGGTTATAGCACCCACAATTCCCAGGCGGATTTATGGACGAGTGATATCCAGTATGAACCGGCAGGAGTGAAGGGGATGCTGCATACGCCTGTGGGTGAGGCAGAGTTTTCTTTGCCTTTGGTGGGTCAATATAATGTGGAAAATATGCTGGCGGCAGTGGGGGCGGTCCTGCATTTTGGGGTTCCCTTGGCCCAGATTGTGGCGGTGTTGCCGGAATTTCCGGGAGTACCGGGACGGATGGAACAGGTGCTGATTAAACCGGACCAGGATATTAGCGCGATCGTGGATTATGCTCATACGCCGGATAGTTTGGAAAATGTGCTGAAGGCGACGCGACCTTTTATTTCCGGGAAATTGATTTGTGTGTTTGGGTGCGGGGGCGATCGCGATCGCACCAAACGTCCGATTATGGGTAAAATTGCGGCAGAACTGGCGGATGTGGTGGTGGTGACTTCGGATAATCCTCGGACTGAAGACCCGGAACAGATTTTAAAAGATGTGGCGGCAGGGATTCCGGAGAATATCTCAGCGCGAGTGATTGGCGATCGGGCTACCGCGATTCGGACCGCCATCCTGGAAGCAAAACCCGGGGATGGGGTGGTGATTGCCGGGAAGGGCCATGAAGACTATCAAATTCTCGGGACGGAAAAAATCCATTTTGATGACCGAGAGCAAGCGCGCGAGGCGTTAAATCAACGGTTTGCCGCTGTGGTTTAATGGGACCAGGGACTGGGAGAGTTACCCGGTTCGGTTGTTTTTGGCAATAATGTAGCGAAACTTTAATTTTTGCTGCATTTGAGTCGATTCAGGCCGAAAGCCCTCCCCAAGACATGATAAGGAGGGGACTGGAGGTGGATTGACGGTTTAAAGCGCCTGTAATAGGGCGCTTTTTGCGTAGGATTACGAATGCAACATCTAGGAATTTAACTTTAAAATAGAATTAGCCTTACTCGTAAAAATAATTTTCTTCCCGATTTGAGGGAAGATAAAAAGACTGAGAGGGTCTTAGGAGACCCGGTTTTCTATACCCAACTCTATCTTTTGCCAATTGAGGGATGAGATGGAGAGCGGTAATTGAGCTAGGTCAATGGACTAAGGGTGCGAAGCGATCTGAATAATCAGGGTGTTTAAATTAAATAAATGGTGTTCGGACCCTTAAAAATTGCTGGAAACCTAAACAGAAGTGACGTTTAGGCCAATGTGCTGATTCCCATGTTTGTAGCAGTGATGTTCAGTTTGTAACATCAACCTAAACCAGGGAAGTACATTAAGTTGCTGGCGTCGGATTTCCTCCCCTGGGTGAAGTTCAGGGATTTGCTAACTCGCGGACACTTCAATGAAGATGAATTTATCAACAGCTCAGGATGTGTCTCTTTATGATTGCGCCCTCAGTGCGATCGCACCGCCTCATCCCTTGCAAGTTTCCTACCCATCTTTTAAAGGTATGGTGGGCGGTGTATTTGACCTGCTGATCGAACAAAAAATCCCTGCAACCTTGTGGGTGAAGCTTCCAGATTGGTGCAACTGGCAGGGAGACCTTGAGCGCTACCGCCATTTGCTTGGAGGGACGAATCCGGTTTACATCCTCCACCCCTGGCAGGGTGAGGAGACTCCAAAGACGAGGGATGAAGAGATAGAGGAGGAAGGAGGAACCGGAAAAACAAAGGAGTTATATTCCCGACAGCGATACAGCTTTTTTAAACCGCGATCGCAGGATAAACAGAGGACCTTCGATCGCCACCTCCATCGTCACAGTCCCCCCTACAGCGCACCCTTAACCTGCGGCATTGATGAAAATTCCCTGATTAGCGATGAGGGAACAATCTTCATGCCGACAAAAACTACCTTACCCTTATGCTCTATTCAGTTAATGCTCAATAGCAAACTGAACGAGGAATATTTTCTGATTGTGTTGTCCCCGGAATTATCTGTGGCAATTTTAGCCAGTCCCACCCAATCAAAGGGTCTCGAACCCCATTCTCATCGAGAATTTCAGCGAAATAAAACCCTAGTTGCCCTTTATTCCCTAGACCAACAGACAATTCAACAGGTCTTTGATGGATTAAAAGTATCGGTGAGTAAAGGACAGTGCCAGAGTTGTCCAATTTCTAATGAGAATCAATACCCGATCGAGACATCTGGGCGAGTTTGCGAGAATTTACTCGCCAATTGGGACATGGCCTTTGGTCACCTGGAACTGCCTAAACCAGACCCTTTATTATTGGGACATTTATTTAGCAAGCAACTCCAGCGACGGGAACAGCAGGGAGAAGAATTGGCCGGGGAGGGAGAACTGGCCGCATTGCGACGACAAAATCAAGAACTACTGGATGCATTAGAGTTTAAAGACGAGTTTCTGAATAAGATTGGACAGGAACTCCGCACACCGTTAACGAATATGAAAACGGCCTTGAGCTTGTTGGATTCCCCCAAACTCAAACCAGCGCAACGAGACCGATATAGTGCGTTGTTGCATCAGTCTTGCGATCGCCAAAATGCTTTAATCGAAGGATTTCTAGAACTGGTGCGCCTAGAAAGCGAGGTGGATAAAGCCAAAATGGAGGCAATCCGCTTGGGAGAAATTGTCCCGGGAATCGTCAGTACCTATCAGCCGATCGCCCAGGAAAAAGGCGTACTCCTCGCCTATACCCTCCGGAGCACTTTACCCCCGGTAATTTGCACCCGAGACTGGCTCAAAAAAATTGTGCTGAATTTGCTGCAAAATGCGATAAAATTCACCGGGTCTGGCGGGGAAGTTTGGGTGCGTTCCAAGCAACAAGGCGATTATGTTCAACTAGAATTTCGCGACACGGGTATCGGCATTCCACCCGGGGAAATTCCTAAAGTTTTTGAAGCCTTTTATCGGGGTCGTCAAGCCATTAATGATGATATGGAAGGAGCTGGACTGGGATTAACCATTGTCCAACAGCTTTTACTCCATTCCGGGGGTTCAATTACGGTCAAAAGCCGAGTCGGACGGGGTTCGGTGTTTAGCATTTTATTACCCGTTTACGACGAAAGCGATGGGGAATGGTGAGGGATGAAGGATGAAAAATGAAGGATGAAAGATGAAGGATGAGGGATGAAGGATGAAGAGGGGAACGACTGAAGTCGGGACGTTGAACTGAAGAGAACGACTGAAGTCGTTACTACAAACTTCGCCCCCATCTTTCCATCCTTCATCCTTCATCCTTCATCCTTTCCCACTATCCCCGCATTTCCAAGGGTAAGAAGATAGTCAGCACTTGTCCATGTTGGTGACGGTTGCGGACAATCAGTTTACCTCCCAGGGCTTGAAACAGGTTTTTAGTCACGCTCAAATTAAGGCTAAGGTTGCCGGTTTCTGGCTGAAACATCAACATTTGACCGAGAGATTTGAGGGCCTGAGTCCCGGAAACTGTGGTTTCGGAATTGACGGAGGCATGGGTTTGGGAGTGGAGTTCTACCTTCAACTGATGACCCGCTAGGGAAATTTCGACTTGGAGTTTGCCTCCGGCGGGTAAGGTGGAGGTGAAGTTATCGATCGCCCCGGTGAGGACCTGATCCAACAAGGAAGGGTCACTGACCACTGAGGGCATTTTTTGCGGCAAAATCACATCTAAGGTGAGGTTGCGTCGGCTGGCTTGTTTTTCCCAGCGCGGGATGCAACTATTTAATACCTGGGTGAGGGAGGTGGAAGTCAAATGCACCGGCGCGTGAGCATCTTTGGTGGTTTCCAATTCCACTGCCCGGAAAAACAACCCAAAGCGGTCGATTTGCTCGCTACATTCGCGATCAATCGCTTCTAAGCGTTTGATAATCTCCGCATCGAGATGACGGCGTTTGAGTAAGAGGCGGGTGAGGGTGCGGATGGTGGCTAACGGGGTTCTAACTTCGTGCGCGATCGCCTGTAATAATTCCACATCCAAGGCCGGGGCCTGGTTTCGGACGTTCTTACTCGCCGCATCCCGCAGGTCATCTAAAGGCTGGTCGATCGCCGGTTTCCGGGGATTCGCAGTTTTAGCCGAGACGGTTCCCACAGCCTTTCCACCCTTGGATCGCAGGGTTTTGGCCGTCGCCGGTTCTGGATTACTCAGGGCCGTTCTCCGTTCACCAGAGGTCGAAACCCGAGAATTCCCATCGGGACCAGATACCTCCCAGCAAATCTCCGCCTCACCATTGGGACAATCCCCTCCAGATTGGGGTAAGGCCCGCATGGAGGAACCCCACCCGGTCCAATCTGCCGCGAATGCTTCCATTTCATCTAGCATTTCGCGATCGAGTTCTACGGGTTCGGGGAGATATTCCAGAAGCTGTTGGGTAAACTGACAAACCAGTTTGTAGTCTGGGGTGCGGGGTGGGAACTGTTGGAACTGCTGATCTAGGGTGGAAATAGCATTCTGATTTTTGAAGGGTAGCAGACGCGATCGCAACCCTTGCCAGACTAAAGCAATCTCCTCTGGATCAAAGGAAAACTGAAATGCCGGTTGTCCCTCGGAGTTTAATCCCACCACCATGACGAGACTAAACCGCGCTGTCAACACCAAACAAAAGTGTTCCCGGGCCAGGGGGTCCCCGGTAAGCAGGGGTAAAACTGTGGGGTTGGGGGTATTGGAACCGCTATCTGGGCTCAGGGGACACAGGGAGGAGGGTAACCATGCGCCGGACTGCTGTACCCCAGCAAAGGTCCAGGTTGAGAACTGTTTTAAGTGGGTGGATTGGTTTAAAACCGGGACGGGACCGGATAAAATTAACCCTTTGCTAGAGAGGGGATTGCGGGTATGCGAATCATTCTTTGCGAGTTCGCCATCGAGGAGGTCACTCAGGGAGGCGATGGCCCCTTGCCATTGGCGATCGGCCCGAATTCGCCGCAACCAAACCGTTGCGGCATCCCGGTGGGTCGTGGTCCCATTGCGATCGCCCGGATCTTCCCCAATTAACCCCATCTCTAGGTCCGAGGAATTGTCGGTGCTCCCCCCCTGTGCTAAAACCTCGCTAATCGTTGGTAAGACCCACTTGTACACGGAAATATCCCCCTCTACAGTTCACTGGTTTAAATCCTTAATTTTCAATAATTGAGCAAGAATTTGTAATTTAAAACTTGCTACAAACGCTTTAATCTAAATTCAACTGAAAACAAGATACTACTAGCCTATCTGGATCTTCCCCATAAAAACATTCGTAGAACCGAACAAATCAGTCGCAATCCCCGCAGAAAATTGGGAGAGTCACCCCCTTAATCCAGAATCGGTTTGACCCAAGAGGCAGTCGGTCCTCGCCCCCTTCTCGGTAAAACCCCACCCGGTTGCTCTGTAATCATTGAGGACCGCTATAGTAGAACATATCAATCACTTGCTTTGGAACTCGCCCTCAACCATGTCTACTTTGCTCGCTGATGCGAAAAACTTATTAGCTGAACTGATTGCTCGTTATGCCTCCCGGGTTGATTATTTAGCAATTCGCCTAGAAGAAGCGGAAGGCACCGATATCTTTTTGCGCGGTGAAAAGATTGAAACCCTAAGTGAGGGAGTCTCGATTGGGGGACAAGTCCGCGCTTGCTATCAAGGGGGTTGGGGCTTTGCCAGTTTTAATCAACTGGCGGGACTGGCAGAACGAATCGAGGAAGCGATCGCCGCAGCGCGATTAGTCGGGGATGAAGAAACCATTTTAGCCCCCGTGGACCCAGTACAGATTACCTGTGAACTGTTACTCACCGGCACTGACCCTAGAAAGATTCCGATTATCGACAAAAAGAGATTGTGCGATCGCTATACGGATATCCTCCGTCAAGTTGACCCGCGCATCACCACCACCTCGGTTCGCTACAGTGACAGCGCCCAACGCATCCTCCTGTTCACCTCGGAAGGTACAATCCTAGAACAGTCTTGGGTAGATATGGAAATGCGCTTTGCCGCCACTGCGCGCAATGGGGAAACCGTCCAAACAGGACGGGAAACCACCGGGTCCCGGAAAGCTTACGAAGATTTAATTCAGCTTGATTCCCAAGTGCGAGGGGCCGCCCAAAGAGCGGTAGAAGCCCTCTCCCTGCCTTCGGTGAAAGGCAACACCTACCAGGTTGTCATTGACCCGATTCTATCCGGATTGTTCGTTCATGAAGCCTTTGGACATCTTTCTGAAGCAGATATGGCGTATGAAAACCCAGATTTGCTAGAAGTAATGACCCTGGGACGCCGGTTTGGTCCTGAAGACTTGCAAATCTTTGATGGGGCGGCCCCTCCAGGTCATCGCGGGAGTTATCTTTATGATGATGAAGGCACGCCTGCAACTACCACCCAACTCATTAAAGATGGTGTACTCGTCGGACGCCTCCACTCCCGAGAAACCGCCGGGAAACTAGAGGAAACTGCCACAGGAAATGCCCGCTGTTTGAATTATCATTATCCTCCCATTGTTCGGATGACGAATACCTGGATTGAACGGGGAAAAACTCCGGTTCAGGATTTATTTACGGATATTAAAGAAGGGGTTTATGCCCGCAATTGGCTGGGAGGAATGACGAATGGGGAAATGTTTACCTTTAGCGCTGGGGAAGCCTGGATGATTAGAAATGGTCAATTAGCCGAACCTGTGCGGGATGTCACCCTTTCGGGGAATGTGTTTAGTACCTTAGCGGATATTGAGGCGATCGGGGATGATTTCTATTGGGATGAATCTGGCGGTTGCGGCAAAGGGGGACAAAATGGTTTACCTGTAGGCTGTGGCGGTCCCAGTCTGCGAATTCGCAATGTTGTGGTGGGTGGCGAGTCGGCGTAGTTTTTGTCCAGTCTAATTACTAACCCTAGGACAAGAAACCGGGTTTCTAGCCGAGATTTGTGGAAAATTGCTAGAAAGTTGGTGAAGAAACCCGGTTTCTAACCGCTACTGTACCCCCAGACTAAACACCAGTTTACTGAAGTGAGGGGAGGGAGGGGGGTACTTCCGATTGGTAAAGGTTTTCCATTTCTGCCAGGGTTGCTTCTGGGTCGGTATGGGTGGATTTTACCACATAATTGAGTTTTAATTCTTCTAGGAAATCCGTGAGCAAGACTTGTATTTCTTCTTGGGTTTTGCGATCGCCTAAAGCTTTCCGGAAGGCTTTATTGAACTCCTGACTCAGGCGCTCAAATAGCACTCTCCCTTCCACATCGGAGTAAGAGGTTTCGAGAACAGTTACTGTAGTTTGGGCTAAATTAGAAGCCATTTGTTCGGTAAAATCCCTGGGTAAATTTCCCAGTCCCGGGAAAGCTTTGAGGCTTTGATAAACCCCGGAATCTTTAAACGCACCTTCGATACTATGATGCAAAACTGCTTCTAATTCTGGCTTAATTTGAGGTAAAACTTTGTAGATTGTTAATTCCAAAAGTCGGTCAGTAATGACTTCGATTTCATTGACATTATTGAGGTCGATTCCCGGTTGGGGATTCAAAAATGATTGCGCGGCAGTGCCTTCGCGAATGGAGTCTTGCGCTTGATTGATAAAGCGAACCATCACAAATCGAGACAGGCGATCGGCTAGTTTAGCAGCCGGTTCGTGGGTCATCTGGACTAAGATGCGATCGAAATTAACCAATTGACTCTGTTGCAGCCTCACGGCAACTGGAATCACCCGTAACCCTCGCCAAAAGGGTAAAAACAGTAAAACATCATACCAGCGTCGCAACATCGCATCTATCCAGCGTAAGCCACTAATCCGGCGATGCATAAAAAAGGTGCGAAGTAGGAATTCTAATCCAAACAGGCACATAAAGAAAATATCAATTCGCCAAAATTCATCCACGACTTGCCCAATTTCATCTACATTTCTGAAATAGTTGCTGGCAATTAAGGGATTTATCTGAGTTTGAAAAAAATTCAGTTCTCGGTCGAAATTGTGGCTGCTTAAATAACTAGAAGTCCAAAAGGTTTGAAAAGCCTCAGAAGCATATTCTGTGCCAATATGCTGACGCATTCGCCTTTGAATTTTGGCAAAAGTGCCGAACTTACCCGCAGCCATGAAGGGGTTTTCATTGAGCATCCCCTCGCTTTCATGGCGTAACGATTCCAGTAAATTTTCCACTTTGGGAGTTTCCAGGGAACTTTGAGGCTGTTGGAGTTCGAGGGTTAATTGATGGACGGTTTCTAAGTATTTTTCAGTTTCGGGATGGGGTTCAATACCTTTAATTTTATCATAGGCTATCATCACTGGGGGAAGGTGCTGAAAATAGATATCACGCAGGGGAATATAAGAGGAATCGAACCCGACTAACAGTAAATTGATAACGGCGAGAATCGCCATAAATTTTTTAAACCAGTCAATCGGTCCCCCGGTATTCGGTGGCGCTGCTGGGTTGGCGGTTTTTATGGTTTGCATTTTGAAGACAGAGATTAAGTTAGAAGTAAAAGTATCCCGGTAAGGGTTTACTTCCTATTATCTCTATCCTGCATCAAAGCGACATCTATCTGTTGGATGAGGTGTTCTACCGTGGAGGAGTTATCTAAGACAACATCAGCCTGAGCGCATTTTTCAGATAAGGGCATTTGACTATTAATTCTAGCTCTGGCTTGGTCTAGGGTCAAGCGATCGCGTTCCATCAATCGCTGAATCTGGCGATCGCCAGGACAAGATACCACCCAAATTTCCGTAACTAAATCCGTCATTTGTGCTTCAAACAACAACGGAATCACCAAGACTGCGGTAGACTGTTCTGGCAAGGCTGCAATCTCTCGAAAGAAGCGATCGCGCACTTGGGGATGGATTTGCTCCTCTAACCACTGCTTTTCCGAGGGTTGAGTAAACACAATCTCCCCCAACTTCTGACGATTCAGACTGCGATCGGGCAGTAGCAAGTCACTTCCATAACGCTTCACGATTTGATTCAACACTTCTGAACCAATCTGGACCGCTTCCCGTGCATAAATATCCGCATCAAACACCGGCAATTTATGCTGATGTTTCAAGTAATTAGAAACAGTAGTTTTACCCGTAGCAATTCCTCCCGTTAAACCAATTCTACGTTGATTCATAATGCTAACCCGTAATTGTAAATAAATTGCTTGTAATATGAACCATAAAGAGCGTAATCGGTCGAACTATTGTACAATAATATAAAGCTCTGTAACCAGAGGATCTAAGTAAAGGTACAGAAACGGGTTCCACCAAGTCTGAGCCTATTCTACTCCAGTTTATCCCCTAATTTCAACCGAGCAAAAGTTGAGAGAAAATCTAATTCTGAAAATTATTTAGCCATGAAAAGACGGAATGTATTAAAATATCTAAGCATGAGTGCGGCTACCGTAGGTCTAAGCCAAATTTCCTGTTATGCTCAATCGCCGGAAAAGTACAATGTTTTATTTTTAGCGATTGATGATTTACGACCTCAAATTAAAAGCTATGGTGAGGCACAAATGTTGACGCCAAACCTCGATAAATTGGCAGATCGGGGGGTATTATTCGACCGTGCCTATTGCCAAATTCCGGTGTGTGGTGCTTCGAGATTAAGCGTTATGACGGGTGCCAGACCCAATAAAAGTCCTGGAGAACCTGTGGGGAGATTTTGGAGTTATCATTCCAGATTAGATGAACCTGTTCAGAATTGGCATGGTAACTTAGAACCGGCTGGGATTAACCGTCCTCAAACACCGGAGGGAAACCCTGCGCCAACCCTCCCGATGCTTTTCAAGCAACAGGGGTACAATACCCAGTCTGTGGGGAAAATTTATCATGTGATGGATGACGATCTGGATGCCTGGAATTATGGGATGACGCGGTTTAAAGACATTCGAGTTTATAATATTCCAGGCAATGAAAGGAATGCTTATGAAATCGGGGAAAACCAGCCAGATAATGCCTATCCCGATGGAATCACGAGGGACCTAGCGATCGCCGCTTTGCGAAATTTAAAAGAACAGGAAAAACCTTTCTTTTTAGCCCTAGGATTTGTCAAGCCTCATTTGCCGTTTAATTGTCCCAAAAAATACTGGGATATGTACGATCGCAATACTATAGAACTCGCACAAAATCCTTTTGCTCCCACCGATGCACCGCCAGAGTCTTTACATAATTGGGGGGAACTCAGAGGGTATCGAAATCTCGTTTTTAGTGATGAAACCCAATCTCGGTTGGATGAAGAGTATGCTAGAACTCTGATTCATGGCTATTATGCTTGTACCACATTTGTTGATACCTGTATTGGCTCAGTTTTAGATGAACTGGAGAGATTGGGACTACGAGACAATACAATTATTGTGGTTTGGGGAGATCATGGTTTTTTATTAGGAGAACATAATTTATGGGCCAAAACTACCAATTATGAACTTGCTTTGCGGGTTCCTTTAATTATTGATGCGCCTGGAAAAGTCAAGGCGGCAAAAACATCCGCATTAGTCGAATTGGTGGATATTTATCCCACCCTTTGCGAGCTTGTGGGTATCGAAACCCCCCAGCATTTAGAAGGAACCAGTTTAGTCCCGCTTTTAAATAATCCTCAGCGAGCTTGGAAAGGAGCAGTTTTTAGTCGATTCGAGTATGGCGATACGATTCTGACCGATCGCTATAACTACACGGAATATATCGATGTAGAGGATAATTTTTTATCACGAATGCTCTATGATCGCCACCTCGACCCGTTAGAAACTCGGAATATCGCGAATTTGCCAGAAAATGCAGCGTTGGTAGAAACCTTGAGCGAATTACTCGCGATCGGCTGGAAAAGGGCTGCTGTATTTGGCAACAGCAATTTCCCCATCCCTTTCGATGTTTTACCCGATGGAACAATTATCGTTCCTGACTCTATCTCTAGGAGCAAATCTTCTCAATTATTCCCGGTTTCTCCTCGGGTGAGTTTGAAAGCCAAGGAAATCGAAATTCTGAGCAAGCAAGCGACCCTTTCTATTGGTACGCAAAAAGACTTGACGTTCCAGATTGAGAGTGGCGATCGCTTCCAAAGTGTTCGTTTATGGCTGGTTGAAAAACAAGACCCTACCCAGAAGGTGATCGGGGTAGAGATGATAGGAAATCCATCGACTGTTGGGCGGTGGAGTTCCCCTAAACCCGGAGACTATTTTTACCAACTACAGCTCAAGAAAAGTAATGAAAATTACATTGTTAAAACGGGAACAGTTAAACTTGTTTAAGTTAGGGTAATGAATGAGTAGAGCAATTATGCTACTAACATGAAGAGAACGACTGAAGTCGTTACTACAAACATGAAGAGAACGACTTAAGTCGTTACTACGAACATGAAGAGAACGACTGAAGTCGTTACTACGGACATGAAGAATTATTAGTTGGGGATGTCGGGGATAGTGCCGGGATTGTTTTGTTTGGCTAAATATTGACTTAAGGCATAAGCCATATCTTCACGAGTCATGGGTTGTAAGGGATTGAGCGCGTTATTGTTGCCAATATTCACTAACTCCTCAAAGATAGCAGTAGCTAGGGCTTGTCTGGCCCAATCTGGGGTTTGATAGCCATCTTGATAGGAGTTTAGAAGGCGATTAACATCGGAATCATTAAGCATTAAAACACCCAAAGCTTGGGCGAAAATGGCAAATCCTTCGGCCCGAGTTACGGGTTGGTTGGGATGAAATCTGCCGCTTAAATCCCCTTTCATGATCCCAGTTTGTAGGGCAATTTCGATATCTTTATAGGCCCAGTGAGACGGCGGAACATCGGTAATAGGTTGATTTTGATTGGTCGCTGTATTTCGTTTGTCTAGTTGAAAGGTTTTGACGAGAATTGAGGCAAGTTCGGCCCGAACGACTCCGCGTTCGGGATGAAATTGTCCGTCGGGATATTGAGTCATTAACCCGGATTCAAGGACGCTTTGAATGGGGTTAAGGGGTTGTTGTGCTCGGACGGAAATCATCATGCTTTGCAGCAGTAAGGTGACGGAAATGAGGGTTAAAATTTTCTTCATAGCGGGAGGATAGTTCCTGGTTGACTGACAAAACTTAGTCAGGCGGATACTTGTAAGTATGTATTTTGAACTCAATACGGTAGGTACGGTCG